>NZ_CP043506.1:670000-800000 GCF_008365315.1 Acetobacter vaccinii
TTCCGTACCGTTGCGAATAAGGGCAGGCAGATGCCGGGCAAGGTGATGCGCCTGCTGGCGCGCCACCTGAGCCGTCGGCGGCAAAGGCTCATCGCGGATGAAGGAACAGTCGCCCATGGCGAAAATCCGCTCATCATCCACAGAGCGCAGGTTCGGCTGCACAATAATCTGCCCGGAGCGATTCAGGGACAGACCACCGAATTTCTGTGTAACTTCCGGTGCCTTGACCCCAGCCGCCCAGACCCGCAGCGTTGCGGGCACATGGGTGCCGTCCTTCAGGGTAAAGCCGGTTTCATCCGCGCCCGACACCATGGCCGATGTGCGGACATCAACATGAATATGCTCAAGCTGCTTCTTCGCGGCCTCTGAAACCTGCTCAGGGAAAGCAGGGAGAATGCGTGGACCAGCCTCAAGCAATGTGATCTTGAGTGTCGGGGGTTTGCTGTCAAAAGAATACAGGCGCACAAGATCAAGCGCCTTATGCAGCTCCGCAGCAAGCTGCGTGCCAGTCGCGCCCCCGCCAACAATGGCGATATCCAGTTCACTGTTCTGGGAATAGGCTTTCAGCAGTTCCATACGGAACTTGTCATAAAACCCGTTGGCTTCAACCAGATTGTCGATGAACAGGCAGTGCTCCGCCACACCAGGTGTGCCAAAGTCGTTGGCGCAGCTTCCTATGGCCAGAACCAGTGCATCATAATGCACGGTACGCCCTTCAAGCACGGCCGACCCTTCTGCGGATTGGAACGGCCCCAGAACAGCCTTTCTGTTCTGACGGTCGATGCTGATCACCTCACCGGGCCAGAAGTCAAAATTATACTGACTTGCCTGCGACATGAAGCTGATACGGTTGTTCTCATTCTGGACTGTGCCCGCCGCAAAGCAGTGCAGCATGGGTTTCCAGACATGCGAGAAGCTTTTGTCGATCAAGGTAATGCGCGCTTCGCCGCGTCGGCCAAGCGTTTTGCCCAAACGTGTTGCCAGAGCCAGCCCGGCGACACCGCCGCCCACTATAAGAATTTCTGATTTTGCCGCCATTGCTCTCAAGCACCCGTTTAGGAAACATTTAGAAGCGAAGATGGGGTGCCAGGCACCCCATCCGTTTCAAACAGCTCAGAAGAAACCGAGTTTCTTTTCGCTGTAGCTGACCAGGAGGTTCTTGGTCTGCTGGTAGTGTTCAAGCACCATCTTGTGGGTTTCACGCCCGATGCCCGACTTCTTGTAACCACCGAAGGCGGCATGAGCGGGGTAAGCATGGTAGCAGTTGACCCACACGCGGCCCGCTTCGAGCCCACGGCCCATACGGTAGCAGGTGTTGGCATCACGCGACCACACGCCCGAACCCAGACCGAAGGGGGTGTCGTTAGCAATTGCCAGTGCTTCTTCCTCAGTGCGGAAGGTCGTGACGGCAAGAACCGGCCCGAAGATTTCTTCCTGGAAGATACGCATCTTGTTGTTGCCGCGGAACACGGTCGGCTGGACGTAGCAGCCTTTGCTGTAGGCATCGCCCAGGTCGGGTTCGCCACCGCCGGTCAGCAGTTCTGCGCCTTCTTCCTTACCGATGCGGATGTAGTCGAGAATCTTCTGCTGGTGACCAACAGAGTTCTGCGCACCCATCATCGTGCTCAGGTCAAGCGGGTTGCCCTGCTTGATGGCCTTCACGCGCGGCAGAACGCGCTCGATGAAGCGGTCATAGATGGATTCGTGCACCAGTGCGCGGCTCGGGCAGGAGCAGATCTGGCCCTGGTTGAGCGCAAACATGGTGAAGCCTTCGATCGCCTTGTCCAGGTAATCGTCGTCTTTGTCCATGATGTCGGCAAAGAAGATGTTGGGGGACTTGCCACCCAGTTCCAGCGTAGCCGGGATCAGGTTTTCTGCCGCAGCGTGTGCGATCATCTTGCCGGTCGGGGTGGAGCCGGTGAAGGCAACCTTGGCAATACGTTCGCTGGTGGACAGAGCCGCACCAACGTCACGGCCCAGACCGTTGACAATGTTGAGCGTGCCAGCGGGGAACAGATCACCGATCAGTTCCATCAGCACCAGCATGCTGGCGGGGGTGGTTTCGGCGGGCTTCATGACCACGCAGTTACCAGCGACCAGAGCCGGAGCCAGCTTCCATGCGCCCATCAGCAGCGGGAAGTTCCACGGAATGATCTGCGCGACAACGCCCAGCGGTTCGTGGAAGTGGTAGGCGATGGTTGAGTCGGTAATTTCGCTCAGCGTGCCTTCCTGCGCGCGGATACAGCCAGCGAAATAACGGAAATGGTCGATCGCCAGCGGGATATCGGCGTTCAGCGTCTCGCGGATCGGCTTGCCGTTGTCCCAGGTTTCGGCACGAGCCAGCAGCTCAAGGTTGGCTTCCATCCGGTCTGCTACCTTGAGCAGAATGCCCGAACGTTCGGCAACGGAGGTATGAGCCCAGCCTTTGAAGGCCTTGTGCGCGGCATCGAGTGCCAGTTCGATATCTTCAGCCGTGGACTGCGGCACTTCGCACAGAACCCGCCCGTCAATCGGGGAGGTGTTTTCCATGTACGCACCCTTTACAGGCGCGATCCATTCTCCACCGATGTAGTTGCCATAACGCTTTTTGAAAGGAGGTTCTTGATTAACGGACACAGACTGGCTCCATCATCTGATTGGGGGCGCCCCCGCGCAAGAGAGGACACGACCGGACACACAACAAGCCCCGCATTCAGGACCATATTGTTCGCCTTTGCTGATATATAGTCCGCAGGCCCAACGCAATGCGTTGGAGGTCACATGATTGTGATATTTTGACACTGAGTGCCATTTTTTACAATGGGAGAGCACCGTCCGCGAACGGAGGAAATTTTTGGCCTTGCCTTGCCGCGATCGGCCAGAAATTGCCCTTCTTTCGCCATCGGCGCTGAATGTGGGGATAGTATTTCGACCCGGCGACCGAATGCAAGTGCAGCTTCACCCGCAGGGCAGACATACAGAAAGGGCGACCCAGCTTCCGCTGGATCGCCCTTTCCGCCATCACCACCACTGGCCTAACGGGCCGAGCAGCATGTTGGTTCCCACGCGGGAACCACTTTCTTGATTTTTGCAACCCGCACTCAGCGGCCAGTCATAATCCGCTCAACCAACTGGCCAACTGTAGGCACAAACCCATCGGCGTAGAACGGGTCTGTTGCAAAGCGCCAGGCATTGGTGCCGCCAAACATCAGATTGCTATCCACAATCTTGTCCTGATCCTCGCCACTGGCATGCGCCACGGTCTGGAGTGTTTTCTGAATGCAGAAAGAACGCGGGTCGGCCTTGTGGCCATTGGTATAGCCCGGCCCACGCTGGCTCCAGTTGGAAAACTGGCATTCAGACAGGCAGCCCATGCAGTCGGCCTGATCGGCCAGAATCTCGCGCGCCCGATCAGGAGTGACAAAAATCAGGGTCGAGTCGGGTGTCCGTAAGGCTTCGGTATAGCCCTGAGCCTCCCACTGCTGCACCCGCGGCACATCATCAGGGGCCAGAAACACCTCGCGCTTGCGCGGCCCGATACCGTAGGACGCGCTCAATGCACCCTCGACCTCGCTTGCAAACGGCACCTGCCGTTCGGACCGGCCTTTCAGCTCCTGCAAGAAGCCGTTATTGACCGCTGACGAATAGAAGCCGGTAGGCGAAAACTTGTTCAGATGCACATCGCCCTGCTTGAGGGTGCGCAAACGCTGCTTCCAGGCATCAGGAATAGGGCTTTCGCGTGTCAGCAGCGGACGGGTGCCGAACTGGAAAACAATCGGCCCGAGCTCGGGGTTGTCAATCCAGTCTTCCCACTCTTCCAACCACCAGACACCACCGGCCATAATGATCGGCACATCATTCAGACCAAACCCGCGCATGACCTGACGCAATGCCAGAACGCGAGGGTAAGGGTCTTCCGGGTTCAGCGGGTTTTCCGTGTTGGACAGGCCGTTATGTCCACCAGCCCGCCAGGGGTCCTCATACACCACGCCGCCGAGCAATTCTGGAGCTTTGTGAAAGGAACGCTTCCACAATGCATTGAACGCCCGGCCGGACGACACGATCGGGTAATAATGCACCCCAAACCGCACCGCGATTTCAGCAAGACGATACGGCATGCCCGCGCCACAGGTCAGGCCATGGATCAGCCCCGGCGCACCTTCCATGACACCGGTAATAACCCGTTCAGCCGCACCCATTTCCCACAGGATATTGGCATGGATACGACCACGACCACCCGCCATTTCATGAGCAATTCTGGCCTGGGCAATACCACCGCGCACGGCGTATTCAACCAGTTCTTCATGCCGTTCGCGGCGTGTGCGGCCCTTATACACCTGCGGCACCGGGTTGCCCTGCGCATCGTAGCTGTCGGCATTAACAATGGACACCGTACCAGCACCGCCAGCCGCAGCCCATGCCCCAGCCGATACACCGGTGGATACGGAAACCCCTTTGCCGCCTTCAACCAGCGGCAGGATTTCAGCCCCCCCCATGCGCAGCGTGTTGATCGCCTTCATCGTCGTCCTATTCGTCCTGCAACTACCGTGGTCAGAGCGTAGACAGGTATTTTGCGTTCCTGCCCGCGCAACCTGGAAAAAAACACCAAGACACCGACAGGGCAAACCTGTCGGTGGTCATGGATAGCACAAATACCAGCGCAACGGCCTGCCTGGATCTACCCGGCAGGCCCTCAGCCTCTCTGGCTGCTTTATTCAGCATCCCGGCGAGGCGCACGCGCAGGCTTTTCGCCAACGGTCTCGGTAATATCGGCACCGGTTGCCTGGTCAACCACCCGCATGGACAGCTTGACCTTGCCGCGGTCATCAAACCCGATCACCTTCACCTTAACGGTATCACCATCCTTCACGATATCGGTGGTGCGACCCACGCGACCCTGTGCCAGTTCGGAGATATGCACAAGGCCATCACGCGCGCCAAGGAAGTTCACAAACGCGCCGAAATCAGCGGTCTTGACCACCTTGCCGTCGTAAATACGGCCCAGTTCAGGCTCGGCCACAATCCCGTTGATGCGCTCCAGAGCTTTCTTGGTCTGCTCTTCAGCCGTGGAGGCAATGGTGATCGTGCCGTCATCACCGATATCAACCTTGGCGCCAGAGTATTCCACGATTTCGCGGATAACCTTGCCACCAGACCCGATGACATCACGGATCTTCTCGCGCGGCACTTTCATGGTGGTGATGCGCGGTGCCGTAGCGGAAACCGTGTTACGGGTTTCTGTCAGGGCACGGGCCATTTCACCCAGAATGTGCATGCGACCTTCGCGGGCCTGACCCAGAGCGATCTTCATGATTTCCGGTGTGATGGACGTAATCTTGATGTCCATCTGCAGCGCGGTCACACCTTCTTCCGTGCCCGCAACCTTGAAATCCATGTCGCCCAGGTGGTCTTCATCACCCAGGATGTCGGACAGGACGGCAAACTTCTCACCTTCCTTGATCAGACCCATGGCAATGCCAGCCACAGGGCGCTTAAGCGGCACGCCTGCGTCCATCAGCGCCAGAGAACCACCGCACACCGATGCCATGGAGGAAGAGCCGTTGCTTTCCGTGATCTCGGAAACAACACGCACCGTGTAGGGGAATTCCTTACGGTCGGGCATCAGCGGGTGGATGGCTCGCCATGCCAGCTTGCCATGCCCGACTTCACGACGACCGGGGGAACCAACACGCCCGCACTCACCCACAGAGTAGGGAGGGAAGTTGTAGTGCAGCAGGAAGTTGGTGCGGTATTCACCTTCAAGCGCGTCAATAACCTGCTCGTCCTGGGCGGTGCCAAGGGTGGTGACCACCAGAGCCTGGGTTTCGCCACGGGTGAACAGGGCAGACCCATGCACGCGGGGCAGCACGCCCACTTCCGGCACGATGGGGCGAACGGTGACCAGATCACGACCATCAATACGCTTGCTGGTCTTGAGGACGGAGGTCCGCACCACGTCGGCTTCCAGGTCCTTGATCATCGGCTTGGCAGCGGCGGCATCCAGTTCAGCAGCAACCAGCTTTTCAGTAATGGCTGTGCGGGCAGCGCCGAGCTTTTCGTAACGTGCCTGCTTCTGCTTTTCCTTGTAGGCGTCAGCAATCAGCTTGCGGCCGAGCTTGTCCACCTGCTTGCGCAGTGCCTGGGCTTCCTTGCTTTCCTGCGGCAGGGGCCAGGGTTCCTTGGCGGCGTGTTCAGCCAGGGAGATGATGGCATCAAGCACAGGCTGGAACCCGGCGTGACCGAAGGTCACAGCCTCCAGCATGATCTCTTCCGACAGTTCGGAGGCTTCGGATTCGACCATCAGTACGCCTTCGGCCGTCCCGGCCACGACGAGGTCAAGATCGCTTTCCTTCATCTGGTCCAGGGTCGGGTTCAGGATGAAAGCACCATCCTTGAAGCCAACGCGCGCAGCGCCAACCGGACCGAAGAAGGGAATACCCGACAGGGTCAGGGCAGCGGAGCAGCCGATGAGAGCCGCAATGCCAGGATCATTTTCCATATCGTGCGTCAGCACGGTGGCGATGACCTGCACCTCGTTGCGGAACCCTTCGGGGAACAGCGGGCGGATAGGACGGTCGATCAGCCGTGAAACCAGCGTCTCATTCTCGGACGGGCGGCCTTCACGCTTAAAGAAGCCACCGGGAATCTTGCCCGCAGCGTAGGCTTTTTCCTGATAGTTGACGGTCAGGGGGAAGAAGTCCTGCCCAGCCTTGACGTTGTGGTCACCCACAGCCGTACACAGCACCACGGTCTCACCATAGGTGACCATGACAGCGCCATCGGCCTGACGGGCAACCTTGCCGGTTTCCAGCACAAGCGTGCGGCCCGCCCATTCAATTTCTTTACGGTAATAATTAAACATTCTGTTTTCCAAGCCTCTGATACAAAAACGGTTCAGGGTCACGGAAACAGGCTGGGACAGCACCGGATGGCGGACAGCGCCTCGGACGGCATGGTGACTGGCGGCAAATACCACCCAGGCGCCATGTGGTCGGAAACGCCGTGGCCGGTCCGGAGCTTTCAATCCCGCATGCCTGACCTGTGACGCCGTGTCACCATAAGGGCATTGACCGGGTATGGCCAGCCCAATGCCTCATGCCGGTGCAATAGCCCGGCAAGCGTGCCCGCACAGACTGCCCCAACCCGTGGGTTATGGCAGGTCATGCGGGCAAAACCTGTTAGCGACGCAGGCCCAGACGTGCAATCAGCGCCTCGTAACGGGTCTGGCTCTTGCCACGCAGGTAGTCGAGCAGACTGCGACGACGGCCAACGAGGATGAGCAGACCACGGCGGGAATGGAAGTCCTTGGCGTGGGTCTTAAGATGTTCGGTCAGGTTGTTGATACGCTCGGTCAGGATCGCAACCTGCACTTCCGGCGAACCGGTGTCGGTCGGGGTGGTCTGGTATTCAGCGATCAGCGCCGTGCGGCGTTCTGCGGTAATCGACATCACATGTCTCCATTCAAACAAACATAAAAACTAGAGAATCCGTACAGGGCGCAGCCACCCGTCTTCCAGGCGGCCTATGCCCAATACGCGCTCCCCTTCCATGACCCGGACAGTGCCGCTGGCGTCTGTCTGTGGGATACGCCCCATCAGACCGACAAGGCCCAGTGGCCGCCCGTGGCACAGGGATGTAGCTTCTTCTTCAGTCAGGGCCAGCGCCGGGATGTCGGCCAGCGCGGTCCCGACCGGACAAAGAAGGTCCGGGGAAGCAGGGGCCTTGTCGTCGTTTGGGGCGAGTTTGTCCAGCATAATCGCATCGGACTCGGTAAAAGGCCCCACCCTGAGCCGCCGCAACGCGATAATATGCCCCAAGGCCCCACAGGCCAGCGCCACATCCCGCGCCAGAGCACGCATATAGACCCCTTTGCCGGACTCCACCTCGAACACGGCAGTATCCGCATCCAGCCGTTCGACCAGTTCAAAACGGTCCACCCTGGCCGGACGGGGGGGCAGTTCCGGCGGGCGGCCATCACGCGCCATATCATAAGCACGTTCCCCCGCGACTTTCAGTGCGGAGAACACGGGCGGTACCTGCATGATGTTGCCCGTCAGGGCGGGCAAGGCCGCACGGAGCTGGGCATCTGTCGGGCGGACGTCTGACTGGCCTGTCACGGCGCCATCGGCATCGTCACTATCGCGCGATTCCCCCAGCCTGAGGGTAAAGCGGTAAATCTTGGTGCCATCCATAACATAAGGCACTGTTTTAGTGGCCGTACCAAACGCCAGAGGCAGCAGGCCTGTAGCCAGCGGGTCCAGTGTGCCACCATGCCCGACCTTTTGCGCGTCAAACACACGGCGGGCATAGCCCACGACCTGGGTCGATGTCATACCGCTGGGCTTGTCT
Source organism: Acetobacter vaccinii (assembly GCF_008365315.1). Taxonomy (NCBI): domain Bacteria; kingdom Pseudomonadati; phylum Pseudomonadota; class Alphaproteobacteria; order Acetobacterales; family Acetobacteraceae; genus Acetobacter; species Acetobacter vaccinii. The sequence goes on from NZ_CP043506.1 coordinate 678,329, forward strand.
ACAATAAGCCAGCCATCCAGCGGCCTGCCGCGTTTACGTCGCATGCGTCTCTCCCCCTACAGGGCGCAGCCCCGTGGTGTCATTCTTCCAAAGCGGTGCATCTAGCCGAGCCAACACGCCCCGGCAATGCCACGCCTGCCCGCAAGGCTGGCCTGCCCCTATGGTCTGCCTGTGTGCCAAAAGCGCACTAAACCGGACATTCCCATCCCCCGACCGCCCCCGGCAGCACTGAAGAAGCCCGATACGCACACTAGCCAGCACTGCCCCCTTGCCTTAGGGTTGCCTTAAAGCCATGCCTGAACCTACGCCCCCTCCCCCGCCCGGCCCGGCCACACAGGCCAGCGACACACCACAGTGGACCATCCATGACACCACGGATGGCCCCAGCCTGTGCGTACAAGGGGGCTGGACACTGGCCAACGGCGGCATGACACCCTTTGACACCAAGGCTCTGGCCAGCATACCCGCAGGCCAGACACTGACTGTCGATGCCTCTGGCCTTGGGGCATGGGATTCCGCTCTGGTCTCTTTTTTATGGAGCGCCAAGCAGGCAGCCAGCACCGCAGGACTGCATTTTGAAAACGGCAGCCTGCCAGCCCCGGCCCAGCGCCTTATGGCGCTGCTGCCCCCCACAGCTGCCACGCCTGCGCGCCATGCTGCCAGCCACGCCAATATTCTGGAAAAAACCGGCGACCTGACGCTGGATGCCCTGAACGAAGCAGGCACCCTGGCGCAGATGATGAGCGATGCCACGACGGGGGCCATGCGTGCGCTCCGGGGCCACGGCTTCATGCGCGGCAAGGACCTGTTGACCGACATCTGGAACGCTGGCCCCAGCGCCCTGCTAATTGTCGGGGTGGTCAACTTCCTGCTGGGGGCCATTCTGGCTTTTGTCGGGCTGGTAGAACTGCAACGCTTTTCTGCTGAAATTTATGTGACCGACCTTGTGGGCATTGCCTGCGCGCGTGAGATTTCGGCCATCATGACCGCCATTATCATGGCCGGTCGCACAGGTGGCGCTTATGCAGCGCGTATTTCCACCATGCAGGGCAATGAGGAAATTGATGCCCTGACGGTCTTTGGCATTCCCATCTCGGGCTATATCCTGCTGCCCTCCATTGTCTCGCTCTCGCTGATGATGCCGCTGCTCTATATCTACGGCACGCTCATTGGCATTCTGGGCGGGTTTGTGGTGGGCATGCTCATGATGGACGTGTCACCCGTCGGCTACTGGATTGCCACCTTTGACGGCGTTGCCTTCAAGGAATTCGTGTTCGGCTTCATCAAGTCGTATTTCTTCGCCATTTTCATTGCCGCTGCGGCCTGCCGTGTAGGCCTTAAAGCCGGGCGCAGCGCTGCCGACGTGGGTATTGCCGCCACACGTGCGGTCGTGATCGGCATTGTCGGCATCATCGCCATGGACGCGATCTTCGCCGTCGTGGCCAACGCACTGGGAGTCTGACCACCATGTGTGCAGCCCCCACCACAACCCCACAGGCAACGCAGCCGCTGATTGCCGTGCGGGACATGACCATCGCTTTCGGCCCGAAAGTGATCCAGCATAACGTCTCCTTCGACCTCAAACGCGGCTCCATCTTTGCCGTCATGGGTGGGTCGGGCTGCGGCAAAAGCACCCTGCTGAAAAGCATGATCGGCCTGCTGCGCCCCACCACAGGGCAAATCCTGGTGGAAGGGGAAGATTACTGGGCGCAGGATGATGCCCGGCGCACCGCCATCAACCATCGCTATGGGGTGCTTTTTCAAAGTGGCGCGTTGTGGAGCTCCATGACAGTGGGCGAAAACGTCGCCCTGCCGCTTGAAATGTTTACCAGCCTGCCGCCAGAAGTTGTGCGCAGGCTGGTTGAACTCAAGCTGGGCCTTGTCGGCATGGAACAGGCGATAGACCTGTTTCCGTCGGAAATTTCAGGCGGTATGCGCAAACGCGCAGGGCTTGCGCGCGCCATCGCCCTGGACCCCGACATCCTGTTTTTTGACGAACCCTCGGCCGGGTTGGACCCCATAACCTCCGCCCGGCTGGACGACCTGATCCTGACCCTGCGCGACGGGCTTGGTGCGACAATTGTTATTGTCAGCCACGAACTGCCCAGCCTGTTTGCCATCGCGGATGACGGCATTTTCCTTGATGCCGTGACCCATACCCCCATTGCCCATGGCTCCCCCACAGCCCTGCGCGATACCTGCACCATTCCGGAAGTGACGGCTTTCATGAACCGCGCCTCCTCCATTTCCGATACCGAAGAAGGCTGAGCGGCACATGTCACAAACCTCCAACCGCAAGACAATGCTCGGGGCGTTTGTAATCCTGGGCGGGTTGCTGGGCCTGTTCGTTATCATGGCCTTCGGTCACATGCAGATATTCACCCCCTCGCGCGAGGCGGCGGTTGTCTTCCAGAACTCCATCAGCGGGCTGTCCATCGGGGCACCGGTCAACTTCCGGGGCGTGAAGGTGGGCACGGTCAAAAGCATTACGCTGCGCTTTGATCCGGCAGACCACAAAGCCTACATCCCGGTGGTGCTGACACTCGACCCCGACCAGGTGCATGTCATCAAAGGGCCGTCCGGCGCGACGGATGTCAGCATTCAGGCTTTGATTGCCTATGGCCTGCGGGCGGAGCTGAACCTGCAAAGCTTTGTCACCGGCCAGTCCAACATTGAACTGAACTTTGACAAATCCGTCCCAGCCGTCTTGCACCCACGCATTACCAACCTGCCGGAAATTCCTGTGCAGTTGTCTGCGGTGGAGCAGTTGAAGAACACGCTGACACAGCTCCCCCTCAAGGAAATCGGGCAGCATGCCGACACAGCCCTGCTGTCCATTACCGCTGTCAGCGAGGACCTGCGCCAGCAGTTGCCCTCAATCATCGCCAGCATCAAAAGCACGTCTGACCATTCCACCGACGCTATGGCTGCTGCGACCGAGGCTATCCGCACCCTTCAGTCCAAGCTGACCATTACGCTGGACAAGATGAATACGCTGATGGAAACCGGCACCAACCAGCTTGATGCCCGCGGCAACGACCTGCATGCCACCCTGGCATCCGCCACCAAAACGCTGGATTCCCTGCAAAGCATTCTGTCCCCCCGCTCGATCGACCGGGCCAACCTGGACACGGCGCTGCGCGATATTGCCGCGACGGCTTCCGCCCTGCGTGGTTTTTCCAGCGATATCGAACATAACCCACAACTGCTGCTGATGGGACGCCGCCCATGATCCGCCTGCCTACTCCTGCCTCCCACCCTGCGGACCGTCGGGTCAGGCAGCGCTTTGCCGTCAGGATGGCCGGTGTCATGGCCGGGTGCCTGCTGCTGGCCGGGTGTGCCGGGCCGCCGCTGCGCCTGTACACACTGGGCATGCCATCGGACCGGGAGGCTCCACAGCCGCACCTGTCGCCCCGCGCGTCCACCATTGCCATAGGCCATGTTGTGGTGCCCGATTACCTGGACACACAGGATATTCTGGTGCGCAATGGAGAGGAAATTCACCGTAACCAGTCGTCACGCTGGGCGTCGCGCCTGTCCATCGGCATTACCAACCTTGTTACCAACGAGATCGCCAGCTTCCATCCATCAGAGCTGATTACCGACCAGCCTCTGGCCGATGCTGCCACCATGCAGATCCAGATCAACGTGTCCCGCTTTGACGTGGACTCTTCTGGTCAGGTCGTGCTGGAAGCCAACTGGTCCATTCTGCCAAGCGACCCCAACAAGCCGCTGATCCGCGACCGGGCGCAGATCCGGGATTTCGGGCCTGTGACCACCTCGGCAGATGTCGCGGCCCTTATGCGTGGGACTGTTATCAAGCTGGCTGACAAGATTAATGCCTCCCTGCCCTCCACGCTGACATCCGGGCATTAAGCTTACCGCTAGAGTTTATGACAAAATCATCTCATTGACCGAGGTCGCTTTCCTTTTCCCTTACGTTTTTTAGAATGCAGCCGCCCACCTGCATGCGCTGAGGGAGAAGGTCAGTGAGCGACACCGCCGAAACCAATCATCTTCTCAAAAAAATATACGCTTTGAAGTTTCTTGAATCTCAAGGAATAACCGTCAATTTTAACGAACTGGCGACAGAATATAACGCCGTTCTGCAGGCCATGGCGGAAGCCAAAAGCAAGCTGGCAAACTTTCAGGCCATGGAAAAGAAATGGACCCTGCAAGGCAACATGTCAGAATATGCCGGGGCCAAAGCGGAATGGCAGCAGAAACTTGAAAAGTCTTTTTCTATCAAAGAAAAATTTGAACGCGACCACAGGCTCTACCTGGACATTATCAAAGACATTCACGAAGCCCGCAAAAGCTGACAACGGACTAGCAGCCAGATAGCCCCCGCGACCTCCCCCCATTGAGGTAATGCCGTGTGGCTGGCCGTCAGGCGGGCCTTGTCCTGCCTGACACATCCCCCTCCCGGCAACTTGGGGTAAAGATGCTGCTGCTTCATCGGGCCACAATGGCAGACGCCACTATGTCGTGTTCCATGCCCCTGCAATGCCGCAGCATTCCATAACAAAAAAGCCCGGCATGGCGTTACGCCAGACCGGGCTTTTGTTCAGTCAGGCTGCACGCAGCCTGTCAGTCAGAGCTTACGCTCCAGCTGCAGTTCCTTGATCCGGCCGATCGCCTTGGCCGGGTTCAAACCCTTGGGACAGGTCTGGGTGCAGTTCATGATCGTGCGGCAGGCGTACAGCTTGAAAGTATCTTCAAGCGCATCAAGCCGCTCACCCGTATGTTCGTCACGGCTGTCTGCAATCCAGCGATAAGCTGCCAGCAGCACGGCCGGGCCGAGGTAACGGTCACCATTCCACCAGTAGGACGGGCAGGACGTGGTGCAGCAGAAGCACAGAATGCACTCCCACATACCATCCAGCTTGCCGCGCTCTTCAATACTCTGGCGGCGCTCACCATCGGGTGGTGGGGCGCTGTCGGCCTGCATCCAGGGCTGGATGGAACGCAACTGGGCGTAGGCACCATCCAGATTGGACACAAGGTCCTTCACGATCGGCATATGGGGAAGCGGATAAATCCGCACATCGCCCTTGATGTCCTTGATCGGCTTGAGGCAGGCCAGCGTGTTTTCGCCATCAATGTTCATGGCGCACGACCCGCAAATACCCTCGCGGCAGGAACGCCGGAAAGTCAGGGTCGGGTCCACCTCGTTCTTGATGTGGATAATGGCGTCAAGCACCATTGGCCCGATGGTATCAAGGTCCAGTTCGTAGGAATCGATGACAGGGTTTTTGCCATCTTCCGGAGACCAGCGATAAATCCGGAATGTCCGGACGTTCTTCGCACCCGCCGGGGCAGGAACAGTCTTACCTGTCCCGATGGTGCTGTTGCGTGGCAGTCTGAGTTCGACCATTTTCGCCTCCCTTTGCCCGGCAGATCAGTAAACGCGCTTTTTGGGCGGGAAGACCTCGACCTCATCGGTCAGGGTCTTCATGTGCACCGGACGGTAGGTCAGCTTCACGCCGCCTTTGTCATCCAGCCAGGATACGGAGTGTTTGAGCCATTCGTGGTCGTCACGATCGGGGTAGTCGTCACGCGCGTGGGCGCCACGGCTTTCATGGCGGGCCAGCCCGCTTTCCAGCGTGACCGTGGCGTTGGCCAGAAGGTTCTCAAACTCCAGAGCTTCCATCAGGTCGCTGTTCCAGATCAGCGACGTGTCGGAAACGGCGATATCACCAAGGCCGCCCCAGATCTCACGGATCTTATCAACGCCTTCCTGCAGGCTTTCCTGCGTACGGAAAACCGCCGCATGGGTCTGCATGTCGCGCTGCAGGCGGTCACGCATGGCGGACACCTTGGTGCCACCCTTGGCGTAACGCAGCTTGTCCAGACGATCGAGCGCCATTTCCCCCGCCCCTGCGGGCAGCGGACGCACGAAGTCGGACGGCTTGACCACTTCTGCCGCACGGCGGGACGCAGCACGACCAAACACGATAAGATCAAGCAGCGAGTTGGTGCCAAGGCGGTTAGCCCCATGCACGGACACGCAGGCGGCCTCGCCCACGGCCATCAGGCCCGGCACAACAGCATCGGGGTTGTCAGCCGTGGGGCGCACAACCTCACCATGGATATTGGTCGGGATACCGCCCATGTTGTAATGCACGGTCGGCAGAACCGGCACAGGTTCCTTCGTCACATCAACGCCTGCGAAAATGCGGGATGTTTCGATAATACCCGGCAGGCGCTGGTGCAGCAGGTCGGAGCCCAGATGCTCAAGGTGCATCATGATGTGGTCTTTCTTGGGACCACAGCCACGGCCTTCCTTGATCTCGATCGTCATGGCACGAGAGACCACATCGCGCGAGGCAAGATCCTTCGCCGTCGGCGCGTAACGCTCCATAAAGCGCTCACCTTCCGAGTTGGTCAGATACGCGCCTTCACCACGGCAGCCCTCTGTCAGCAGACAGCCAGCGGGGTAGATGCCGGTGGGGTGGAACTGCACGAACTCCATGTCCTGCGTAGGCAGGCCCGCACGCATGACCATGCCGTTGCCGTCACCCGTGCAGGTGTGGGCCGAGGTGCAGGACTGGTACGCACGGCCGTAACCGCCGGTGGCCAGCACGACCATCTTGGCATTGAAGCGATGGATGGTGCCGTCGTCCTGACACCAGGCCACAACGCCACGGCAGGCCCCTTCATCATCCATAATCAGGTCAATGCCGAAGTATTCGACAAAAAATTCCACATTATGCTTCAGGCACTGCTGATACAGCGTGTGCAGGATGGCGTGGCCCGTACGGTCGGCAGCGGCGCAGGCGCGGGGCACAGGGGCCTTGCCGTAGTCGCTCATATGCCCACCAAACGGACGCTGATAGATGCGGCCATCTTCCGTGCGGGAGAACGGCACACCAAAATGTTCCAGTTCCTGCACGGCGGGCACGGCCTCGCGGCACATAAACTCAATGGCATCCTGGTCACCCAGCCAGTCCGACCCCTTGACGGTGTCGTACATGTGCCAGCGCCAGTTATCTTCCGCCATGTTACCAAGTGAGGCCCCGATACCCCCCTGGGCAGCCACGGTATGGCTACGGGTCGGGAAAACCTTGGTCACGCAGGCGGTTTTAAGCCCTGCGGCCCCCATGCCCAGCGTAGCGCGCAGGCCCGAACCACCCGCACCCACAACCACCACGTCATAAGCGTGGTCAACAATCCTGTAAGCTCCCCTTGAAGGAGAGGAATTGGCATTCATCGTGACGGCGCTCCCAATATGCGTTCGGCCTGTCAGTCGTTCATGGTCATGCCGCCGGGTATCCGACCTGTCCACCGGCGGCCCATCATTCTCAATAGTGTGGCAAAGGCCCGCTTATTTCGCAGAGCTACCTGACGCCACCAGCCTGATCACGGCAAAAACCCCCAGAAGACCCAGGAGAGACGTGCCGATCTTGACCAAAAGCCGCGCGGGCAGATGTGCCTTGCCGTGCACGTAGTCATCCACGATCACCTGCAGGCCAACCTGCGCGTGGTAGAAGGTGGTAATGATCAGTGCGGCCAGCATGGTGGCGTTCACGGGCTTGCCGCCCCACTTCACCACTTCTGCGTGGTCTGCGCCGCCCAGGCGGAACATCTGCACCACAAACCAGCTGGACAACGGCAGCAGGGTTGCGGCGGATGCGCGCTCGGCCCACCAGTGGCCCACGCCGGAATGCCCAGCACCCAGCCCGCGTGCGCGCCCAAGCTGGGAACGCATGACCTCGATATGCGGAGTGTTCGCGTTCATTTCAGCCTACCTTCCCTGCTCTGGCCCGGCTGCGACGACGGCAGCCGCTAACACACAGCAGTGCGAGGGCAAGCACGGTGCTCACCCCTGCTGTCACGCCGACGGCAACGGGGCCGTCCTCATTGATTTCTTTTTTGTCAAAACGGTAACCGCTGTCCCAGATCAGGTGGCGGATGCCGCCGACCGTGTGGTACACAACGGATGCCAGCCAACCCACCAGCACAAGCTGGCCCAGGGGATTACCCGTGACCTTGCGTGCCGTAGCATAAGCCTTTGGCCCCTTGGCCGCTGCACCAAGCCAAAAAACGCCCAGTGTCGCGCCCGCCGTGGCAATAACGCCCGTAATACGGTTTGTGATCGAAAGAACCATGGAAAGCCGATAACGGTAGACCTGCAAATGCGGCGACATAGGCCGCTGCACCAGTGTGCCGTCACTTCGACTCCCCACGTAAAGAGCCTTACGGATATCCTGCATTGTCAGCCTCGTACCCCGTCTGTGTTCCGCCACCGCAATGGCGCCAGCGGACCTGTGCATCGCTTTGTCCTACGCCCCGCCACTCCGGCCGGTCAATTCAGGCTATCAACACGAGACCGAGAGGGGCGGGATTCTCACTCAGGCGTGTGCACGCAGGAGATCGAGCGCAATCATTGTTTCGGCAATCTGCACTGCGTTAAGTGCCGCGCCTTTCCTCAGGTTGTCCGACACGCACCAGAAGGCCAGACCATGGGGCACGGTAGGATCGACACGAAGGCGTGACACATAGCTTGCGTCCTCACCCACGCATTCAATCGGTGTCACGTAGCCACCGTCTTCACGCTGGTCCAGCAGGACTACCCCCTCCGCACCGCGCAGGGCCTCACGCGCACGCTCAAGGTCCACTGGCTCGGCAAATTCGGCCACAACCGCTTCCGAATGACCGATAAACACCGGAACACGCACACAGGTTGCCAGCACTTCCACATCGGGGTCGAGAATCTTGCGGGTCTCGACTCGCATCTTCCACTCTTCCTTGGTCGCGCCGTCTTCCATGAAGCGGTCGATCTGGGGAATGCAGTTAAAGGCGATCTGCTTCTGGAACTGTTCCACCTTGGGCGGATCATTCACAAAGCTGCCACGGGTCTGGGCAAACAGTTCGTCCATCCCATCCTTCCCCGCGCCGGAGACAGCCTGGTACGTGGACACCACCACCCGCTTGAGGGTGAACAGGTCGTGCAGGGGCTTGAGCGCCACCACCATCTGAATGGTCGAGCAGTTCGGGTTGGCAATGATGTTGCGCTTGATCTGCTTCAGCGCATCCGGGTTCACCTCTGGCACCACCAGCGGCACATCGGGGTCCATCCGGAACTGGGAGGTATTGTCGATGACAACACAGCCCGCCTTGGCCGCGATGGGGGCATATTTGGCGGAAACCGATGCTCCGGGGGAAAACAGTGCGACATCCCAGCCGGTGAAATCAAAGGTTTCGAGGTTTTCAACCTTCACAACCTTGTTGCCGAACGACACCTCACGCCCGGCAGAGCGGGGCGAGGCCAACGCGGCAATAGCGTCCACCGGAAATTCCCGTTCGGCCAGGGTTTTGAGAATTTCACGCCCTACGGCACCCGTCGCACCAACAACAGCAACCCGATAACCCATGATCCACCTTCTTCCCTGTCTTCTTCCTGTACAGTCTGAATGCGTGCGTTCCTGGCAACCGCGACATACGCGCTTCCGGCACGGGCAACAGCATGGCGGCAGACCCTAGACCATTCGCCCCACAAAGGGAATTGCCCACTCCACACCCGCCCGCCCCCTGCACAGGCCGAAACGAAATCGTTTTTTCAGTGTGGTTATTTTGATGCATATCAATGCGGCCCACGCGGGAAAAACGCTCTCATACCAGCCTTGGGGCAGGGAGACGCATCTCGCACACGCTCCGCGAGACATCGCGCCAGACCGACCTGACAGAACGGACTGGAAAAAACGTGACCGTTACAATCGCCATCCTTAAGGAAACGCAGCCCGACGAAAAACGGGTTGCCATGATCCCGGCGGTGGCGCAGCGCCTGGCCCACCTTGGTGCCACCCTTGCGGTGGAACAGGGCGCAGGCCAGGCCGCCACCTACCCCGATGCCACCTATACACAGGCGGGGGTCAGCCTGGTGGCCGACCGGACCAGCCTTGTTGCCCAGGCCGATATCGTGCTGGCCGTGCAGCCCCCTCCGCTGGAGGTGGTGCAGGCCATGAAGCCGGGCAGCCTGCTGGTGTCATTCCTCTACGCTACCAGCCAGCCCGACCTGGTCCGTGCCCTACGTGACCAGCGCGTGACCACCTTTGCCATGGAGATGATACCGCGTATCAGCCGCGCCCAGGCCATGGATGCCCTGTCCAGTCAGGCGGCCCTTGCGGGGTATTATGCCCCTCTGCTGGGCTGTGTACATATGCAGAAAATCCTGCCCATGATGACAACCGCCGTCGGGTCCCTCCGCGCGGCGCATGTGCTTGTCATGGGGCTTGGGGTTGCCGGGCTACAGGCACTGGCCACAGCACACCGGCTGGGGGCCATTTGCGAAGGCTACGACGTACGCCCCGAAACACGGGAGGAAGCAGCCTCCGTCGGGGCAAAGTTCGTGGACACCGGCGTGGATGCCCGCGGCGCTGGCGGCTATGCGCGGGAACTGACGGCGGAGGAAAAAGCCAAGGTCCGCACCGTTCTCAGCCAGCATATCGCCCAGGCGGATATGATCATCACCACCGCCTCCGTCCCCGGTCGGCGCGCCCCACGCCTGATTGATGCCCAGCAACTGGCGGGCATGAAGGAAGGGTCCGTGGTGGTGGACATGGGCGCACCCAACGGCGGCAACTGTGAAGGCACCAAGGCGGGAGAGATCGTCCGGGTTGGCCCCGTCACCCTTGTCGGCCCCACCAACCTGCCCTCCTGCCTGGCCGCACAGGCCAGCGAACTTTACGCCAAGAACATCCTCAACCTGTTGCAGCAGGTGCTGCATGACGGGGTGCTCAAACCCGACTTTACAGACGATGTCATTGCCGGGACCACCCTGACCCATGACGGCACCATTACCAACCCCGCCATCCGGCAGGCCCTTGAGCCTGCACCTGCGGAGAAAGCCTGATGGAATCCGCAACATCCATGACCCTTCTGGTCGCGCTTTATATTTTCATGCTGGCGGCCTTTACCGGCTACGTGGTGATCAGCCGCGTACCCTCCATCCTGCATACCCCACTGATGTCGGGGTCCAACTTTATCCACGGCATTGTGGTCGTGGGCGCGCTGGATGCGCTGTTTAACGCCACAACCCCGCTGGAACAGGCCATCGGTTTTGTGGGGGTCTTTCTGGGGGCTGGCAATGTCATGGGCGGTTATGTGGTGACAGACCGCATGCTGGCCATGTTCCGCCCCAGCCAGAAACCCGCAGCCCCAACACAGGAGCCCCCCCAACATGGTCAGTGAATACTGTACGGGCCTGGGTGGCATTGTTGCGGCCGGGCTGTTTATTTATGGCCTCAAGGCCATGTCCTCCCCCGTTACGGCGGTCTCGGGCATTGTTGCCGCTGGGTACGGCATGCTGTGCGTGGTGGTGCTGACCTTCCTCAACCTTTTCCATACCACGCCGGAAGCCCAGGCCCACCTGCCCGCCAACATTGCCCTGGCCCTGCTGGCTCTGGCGCTGGGCTGCGCCTGGGCTGGATGGCGGGGCCGCACCGTGCAGATGACCGCCATGCCGCAGATGGTGGCCATCTTCAACGGTATGGGGGGCGGGTCCGCCGCCTGCCTTGCCGCCGTAGCCTTACTGGGTGGTCGGGCGGCCTCCCCCCTGCATCTGGGAGTGACCATGATCGGGGCGCTGATCGGGTGTATCTCCCTCTCCGGCTCCCTCATCGCCTGGGCCAAGCTGGATGGCCGCCTGAACAAGCCACTACGCTTTGGCGGGCAGCGCGTGTTCAATGCCGGGTTGTTCTTGGTGACCCTCGCCCTCGGGACTTTGGCAGTGCTGCAATACGGCACCCCGCTGGCAGGTGCCCCCAGCACCCTGTTCTTTCTGGCTGCCCTTCTGTTTGGTGTGTGCATGACACTGCCCATTGGCGGTGCAGACATGCCGGTCGTGATTTCGCTCTACAATGCCTTTACCGGTCTGGCCGTGGGGCTTGAAGGGTATGTCATGGACAACCCCGCGCTGATGATTGCGGGCATGGTTGTGGGCTCGGCAGGTGCATTACTGACCGCCCTGATGGCCAAAGCCATGAACCGGTCATTGACCAACGTACTGTTCAGCAACTTTGGGGACATCTCGGCCACGGCTGATGGCCCCCAAGGCACCATGAAGTCGGCCGAGGCATCGGACGCGGCCACCAACATGCGGTATGCCGCCAGTGTCATTATTGTGCCCGGCTACGGCCTGGCTGTGGCGCAGGCACAGCAGAAGCTCTATGAATTTGTGAAAATTCTTGTTGCCGCAGGTGTGGATGTCAAATTTGCAATCCACCCCGTTGCAGGACGCATGCCCGGCCACATGAACGTGCTGCTGGCCGAGGCCGGTGTTCCCTATGACATGATTTACGACATGGACGACATCAACGACAGCTTTGCCAGCACCGATGTCGCCCTGATTATCGGCGCCAATGACGTGGTGAACCCGCAGGCCCTGACCGACAAGACCTCCCCCATTTACGGAATGCCAATCCTGAACGCGTACAAGGCCCGTCAGGTGTTTGTCATCAAGCGTGGGGCGGGGACAGGGTACGCCGGGGTGCAGAACCCGCTTTTCTTTGAAGAAAACTGCACCATGGTTTTTGGCGACGCCCAGGCCGTTCTGTCCAAAATGGTTGAAGCCGCCAAGGCGCTGGCAACAGCATAATATACGCTCGAAAGGTTCAAGACCCATGTCAGGCACTATGAAAGCCGCCGTTGTCCACGAATTCGGCAAACCGCTGAGCTTGGAAGAGCTGGCCATTCCCACCATTAACGACACACAGGTGCTGGTACGCATGATTGCCTGCGGTGTCTGCCACACCGACCTGCACGCCGCCCGGGGGGACTGGCCGCAAAAACCCACCCTGCCCTTTATTCCCGGCCACGAGGGCGTCGGCACCGTGGTGCAGGTTGGCCGGGAGGTAAGCTGGGTCAAGGTCGGGGATGTTGTCGGTATTCCCTGGCTACATTCAGCCTGTGGCCACTGTCCGCACTGCCTGGGCGGGTGGGAAACCCTGTGCCCGCAGCAGGAAACATCAGGCTATTCCGTCAACGGCTGCTTTGCCGAATACACTGTGGCCGACCCCAACTATGTTGCCCATATTCCCGCCGGGGTAGACCCGATTGCCGTCGCCCCCGTGCTCTGCGCCGGGCTGACAGTCTATAAGGGCCTGAAAATGACCGACGCCCGACCAGGCGACTGGGTTGCCATTTCGGGGGTTGGTGGCCTGGGGCAGATGGCCGTGCAATACGCCATTGCCATGGGCATGAATGTGATTGCCGTTGATGTCAGCGATGAAAAACTGGCCACAGCCAAACGGCTCGGTGCAACGCATACCGTCAACGCCCTCACGACTGACCCCGCTGCCTATATCCAGAAGGAAGTGGGGGGCGCTCACGCCGGTTTGATCACCGCCGTTTCGACCTCCGCTTTCGAGCAGGCCATGGGGTATATCCGCGCAGGCGGCACGCTTGTGCTCAATGGGCTGCCCCCAGGTGATTTCCCCATATCTATCTTCGATATGGTGATGAATGCCATCACTATCCGCGGCTCCATTGTCGGCACCCGACTGGACATGATCGAGGCTCTTTCCTTCTTCGCGGAAGGCAAGGTTACCTCTGTCACGCAGACCGATACTCTCGAAAACATCAATCACATCTTCGAGAAACTCGAAAAAGGCACTGTCGAAGGGCGTATTGTCCTCGACTTCAGGAACTGAAGAACGCCCTACGGCATCTGAAAGGAACAGAAGCATGGCCTATGCGACAATCAATCCCTTCACCGAGGAAGCGCTGACATCCTTTCCCGACAGTACTGCTGCCGATATTGCCAGCGCGCTGGACAAAGGCCACGCGGCCTTCCTGCGCTGGAAAAAAGCCTCTCACGCCCAGCGCGGGCGTGTGCTGCAAAAAGCTGCTGATTTGCTGCGCCAGAATCTGGACAGCTACGCAAAGCTGCTGACCCTTGAAATGGGCAAGCTCTTTGCCGAGGCACGGGCCGAAACCGAACTGTCGGCCGCCATTTTTGAATATTACGCCATCCATGCAGAGCGCCTGCTGGCCCCCGAGATCCTGCCTGTCTCGACCCTGAAGGAAGGGCGCGCCAAGATTGTCTTTGAGCCGCAGGGCATTATCCTGGCCATCGAGCCATGGAACTTCCCGTTCTATCAGGTAGCCCGCATTATCGCGCCGCAGCTTTCTGCCGGGAATACGGTTGTTCTCAAACACGCTTCCAACGTGCCGCAGTGCGCCGCCGCCATGGAACGGTTGATGCTTGAAGCCGGGTTGCCCGAAGGTGGCTTTAAAAACCTCTACGCAACGCATGACCAGTTGAACACCATTATCGCTGACCCCCGCGTGCGGGGCGTGGCGCTGACAGGGTCGGAAGGTGCGGGGGCCAAGGTCGCATCGGAAGCCGGGCTGGCTTTGAAGAAATGCACCATGGAACTGGGCGGCTCGGACGCACTGATTGTGCTGAACGATGCTGATCTGGAAAAAACGGTGAAATGGGCCGTCTTTGGCCGCCACTGGAATGCAGGCCAGGTGTGTGTCAGCGCCAAGCGCCTGATTGTGGAAGACGGCATTTACGACACGTTTGTTGCCCAGTACCGCAAGGGTGTTGCCGCCCTGCGCATGGGCGACCCGATGGACCCCGCCACCACCCTTGCCCCGCTGTCGTCCCGCTCTGCCGTCGATGGCCTGCGCCAGCAGGTGGAGCAGGCCGTGGGCCATGGTGCCATTGCCGAGGAAATTCCGCTGGACCTGCCCAACCACGGCTGTTTTTTCCGCCCTGTGCTGCTCAGCGGCCTGAACGAAACCAACCCCGCCCGGCTGTGGGAATTCTTTGGCCCGGTCAGCATGCTGTTCCGCGCGCGTGATGCGGAACACGCCATCGCCATCGCCAACGACTCCCCCTACGGGCTGGGCGGTTCCATCTTCACTCAGGACGAGGAGCGCGGCGCAGAACTGGCACGCCAGATCGACACCGGCATGGTCTATATCAACCACCCGACCATGGTGAAGGCCGATCTGCCGTTTGGTGGCGTCAAACGCTCGGGCTTCGGTCGGGAACTGCTGGACCTGGGGCTGAAGGAATTTGTCAACGCCAAGCTGATCGATATCGTGGATATCGACGCACCGTTCTAAAAGTATTTGGTGAAGCTTTTTTCGGAAAGCTTCACCAAACGTCGCCTTTAAAAAAGACGCCCCCAAAAGCTTTTATCCTTTGAGACCGAGGGTGTCTGACACCTTCCCTGACACACCCTGCCATGCACTGTGCCTTTGCCTGCACGGAGTAAGGCGGGTGTCGTCTTCTGCCAACACTGTCTTTAAAGTCTGGTGCCTTAAACGCAGCAGGTTTTAACAGGCAGGGTCCAGGGTTCATGCGAAAAATATGTGTCTTTTCCGGCTCCAGCCCCGGACGGGACAGCCATTACCATGATGCCGCCGTCGCACTGGGCCAGCTTTTGGCAAAACGGGGTATTGGTCTGGTCTATGGCGGGGCCTCGGTAGGGTTAATGGCTGCCGTGGCCAATGCCACCCTGGCAGCAGGCGGGAATGTTATTGGCGTTATCCCGCAGGCTCTGGTCGCGCATGAGGTTGCCCATACGGGTCTGGCTGACCTGCGTATTGTTGGCTCCATGCATGAACGCAAAGCCCTGATGGCCGGACTGTCCGATGCCTTTATCGCCCTGCCCGGCGGCATAGGCACGCTTGAAGAACTGTTTGAAGTCTGGACATGGACCCAGCTTGGCACCCACGCCAAGCCCTGCGCCGTCCTGAACGTACTGGGCTTTTACGATAAACTGCTTGGCTTTCTCGATCATGTTGTGGACGAGGCTTTTCTCAAACCCGTGCACCGCAAAATCCTGCTATCGGCTGACAACCCCACAACCCTGCTGGACCAGTTAGCGGCGCAGAAACTGCCCAGCCAGACCAAATGGATCAATAATGCCCAACGATAACCTGCCCCGTGTTGGCTGTGGGGCAGCGATTATCCAACAGGGTAAGGTCTTGCTGGTTCGCAGGCGTCGCGCGCCAGAGGCAGGCTGCTGGGGCCTGCCTGGGGGAAAGGTGGACCCGTTTGAAACCATCAAAACGGCTGTCGCGCGCGAGATCAGGGAGGAACTGGGCATAACAATCCGCCCAGAAACGCTTTTATGCTGCGTGGATCAGATTGATCAGGCTGCCGGACAGCATTGGGTCGCGTTGGTCTACAGAGTGGCACAGTATGACGGCACACCCACCATTATGGAGCCCGATGCCCTGTCTGACATGGGCTGGTTTGCTCTGGACACGCTCCCCACCCCGCTGACGCAGGCTACGCAACAGGCTGTCCTGGCATTGGCTACGCCAACGGGGCTGAGCCGCTCGTAGCGGTGGATTGGAACCTGCAAAGCCCCATCCACCCGATATAACTGGTTCTGCCCTGTCACACACATGCGCAGCAGGGCAGAACCGAGTGCTCTCAGCGCACGCGCTCGGCAGGTATCCTGAGCACAAGCCCCACACCAACCAGAGCCAGAACCACCAGACAATACAGGGCCATCTGCGTACCGCCTGTTGCGTCCTTGATCCAACCCACCAGATACGGAATGATAAAACCCGCGATCTGCCCAAGGGAGTTGATCAGCGCAACCCCACCGGCCACCGCCATGGGGCTGAGGTACCCATTCACCAACGGCCAGAACAGCGGCAACCCCGACAAAGCGCCTGCGGTTGCAATGCTCAATGCCATCAGTGCCAGCACGGGCATGCCATGGCACAGGGCAGCGCCCCCAAGCCCGACAGCCGCCATCAGCAACGGCACGGCCAGATGCCAGCGGCGTTCACGCTGCCTGTCTGCCGACCGCCCGGCCAGCACCATGAACACACAGGCCACAACATAAGGAATGGCGCTCAGCCAGCCGATTGTTTCCGGGTTCTGGAACCCACTGCCCTTGATGATGCTGGGAAGCCAGAAATTGATGGCATACACGCTGCTCTGAATACAAAAATACAACGCCCCAAGGGACCAGATAGCAGGATTACGCACAACATCAGCAAAGCTGTCAGCAAGCTGTTTTGGCTGGGCATCCCTGTCCGCCTGCAGAATATCCTGCATGGTGGATTTTTCCTGCGCGGTCAGCCATGTGACCTCCGAGGCATCGTCCCGCAGGAAGACAAGCATCCCAAGACCCAGCAGAACCGTGGGCAGCCCTTCCAGCAAAAAGAGCCACTGCCAGGCTTCCAGCCCCCAGGCCCCGCCAGAAAACTTGCCCATGATCGTGCCAGACAGCGGTCCACCCAGAACGCCCGACAGCGGAATGGCAGCCATAAACAACGTCATGGCCCGCCCCTGCCGATATGAGGGGAACCAGCGTGTCAGATACACCACCATGCCGGGAAAGAAGCCAGCTTCCGCCAGACCTGTCAGAAAGCGCAGCACATAGAACACAGGGGCAGAATGTACAAACAGGAGTGCCGTGGACAGCAGCCCCCATAGTGTCATAATGGTTGCAAGCCAGCGCCGGGGGCCAATCTTGGCCAGGATCAGGTTGCTGGGCAGGCCAAAGGCAATATAGCCCAGAAAAAACACCCCGGCCCCAAACCCGTAGGCTGTTTCGCTCATGTGCAGGCTGTCGAGCATCTGCAACTTGGCAAAGCCAACGTTGACCCTGTCCAGATAATTGAACAGGTAGCAGACAAAAATATAGGGAATGAGCATAACGGTAATCTTGCGGAATGTGGCCGCTGCCGCATCCTCCTGCGTCATTCCTGTGCCCGGCACTGTATGGCGCATGTCCTCTTCCTTTTTTTCTTGTTCTTCTGGATATAAAGCCACCCAGCCCGGTTGCATGACCGAGCGCATGAGTTAAGCCATTCCCCCTCCGCCAATCAAGGTCACAGGCTGGCTGGCAGGGCTTTCATGGGTCAAAACAGCACGGAATCGAAACAGCATAACGCGCGGCTCCATATCAGGAGCAAGGCTGTCCGTGGCTTTTCCTTAAGGTACTGCACCACCTTGTCCGCCAAGGAGCGTGCAAACGCCCTGCCTTACTGGAGCAGGGCTTTCACAACGGGCCTGTCTGGCCCGCTTGACTGTCAGGCCGCAGGAGTGACCTGGGCAAAGGCCCAGTCCAGCCAGGGCAGCAGGGCTTTGATATCCGCAGGCTCAACCGTGGCACCACCCCATATCCGCAGACCAACCGGAGCATCACGGTAGCTGCCAATATCAAAGGCAACGCCTTCCTTTTCCAGCAGGGCCAGTATTTTTTTAAGGACTGCCATCTGCTCGGAGCGCTCCAGCGCCACAAACCAGGGGGCAACAATCCGCAGGCAAATAGCGGTGGAGGAACGCTCAGCCTCATGGCTGGCCAGAAACTCAACCCAGTCAGCCTGCGCCACCCATTCCGTCACAGCGGCAAGGCTGGCACGGCTGCGGGCTTTCAGCCCCTCCAGCCCACCTGCGGCTTCCGCCCAGATCAGGCTGTCCAGCGCATCTTCCACGCACAGCATGGAAGGCGTGTTGATCGTGTCGCCTTTGAAGATGCCGTCAATCAGCGCACCCTTGGAGGTCATGCGGAAGATTTTTGGCAGGCCACGGGGGGGCTGGTAGGCCTCAAGCCGCTGTACTGCACGGGGCGAAAGGGCGATCATGCCGTGTGCGGCCTCACCCCCCAAAGCTTTCTGCCAGGACCATGTCACCACATCCAGCCGGTCCCACGGCAGGTCCATGGCAAAGGCAGCCGATGTTGCATCGCAGATGACCAGCCCGTCGTGGCTGGCGGGAATAGCCTCAGGCCCCGGCAGGCATACGCCCGATGTGGTACCATTCCAGGCCAGCACCACGTCATGGTCCCAGTTGATGTCAGACAGGGCTGGCAGATGGCCGTAATCGGCCTTCAGGACACGGGCATTCTCAAGCTTGAGCTGCGACACAATGTCCTGCGCCCACAGGGCGGAAAAACTCTCAAACGCCAGCACGTCCACCGGGCGTTCCCCCAGGAGGGACCACAGTGCCATTTCCATGGCCCCTGTATCCGACGCAGGTACAATACCGACCTTCCAGCCTTCGGGGATGCCCAGAATACGGCTGGAACGGACAATAACCTCGTTCAGCCGGGCGCGCCCTTCAGCCGACCGGTGCGAACGCCCCACCAACGCCTTGGACAGTGCCGAAACATCCCACCCTGGGCGCTTGGCGCAAGGACCGGAAGAAAAGCATGGATTATGGGGGCGGCTGGCCGGGCGAGAAGCCACGGAAGGGGAAAAGGCGTTCATGACCCTGACTGGCACGTAAGGAAAGACATGGTACGAGAGAGGGGATTCGAACCCCTATGCCTTTCGGCGGTCGATTTTGAGTCGACTACGTCTACCGTTCCGTCACTCTCGCAGGCTGGGTTTTTCCTACCAGCAAAATGCGCTGTGGGAAAGACCCACATCACTCATCATGCGTGCAGGCCGCTTAACGGCAGACCCTGCGCGTGCCATCCGCTGCAATATAGGTGCCTGTCTGGGTATTGAAACAGGCGTTACGCACACAGGAGTTTCCCGTAGCCAGAGGCTGCGGATAGTTCTGCACCCCCATGGCCATGGCTTCACGCTCGGCCGTGCCACACAGCGGGGTGTTGGCTGGGGCGGAGGGGTCATTTTGCAAACCGCCACTATGGGCTTCCTCACCCGTCAGACCGGGGGCAAAATCCTGGGGCGGGGTCCGGCCCGATACCCCATGGCCCGGCGTTGCCGCACAGCCTGCCAGAAGGCCACAGGCAAGCCCGGCCCCAATCAAGGACATTCGAAAACGGATGGACATGCGTATCAGCCTTCCCGCCCGGCGCCGACCCACTGTCCGCGCCATATATTTTGCAGACTATTCCAAAACCTCAGACCAGCCAGCATAGCCCTGTCGGGACATGCCTCTCAACCAGCCTGATGGCACCAACACCGCATGACCCCTGTCTGCGCCTGCCAGCACAGACAGGGCCAGCACCACGGGCCTCAGAGATCAAACTCTCCCTGACCGTGACCACCTTTACCGTGGGTGATGGTGGCTTCCCGCGTGCCATCGGCAAATGTCAGCGCCACATTCTGCCCACCACGCAGGGCCGCAGCACTGGTCACAGCCTGCCCGCCGACACTGACAAGCGCATAACCACGCGCCAGCACCGCCATGGGGGATACTGCCTCCAACTGCCCTGCCACTCCGGCCAATGCCAAGCGCTTCTCACGCAGCAGGGCAGACAGGGGGGCGGAGGACAGGCGGCACCGGCCCTGCCGTACCTCCCACCGTTGGAAGGTATGCCGCACGCCCGACACCAGCCCGCCCCCCAGCACGGCAAGGCGTGTGCGCCGCCCGGCCAGCAACGTATCCACCGCAGGCATGCGCCGTTCCACCGCAACCAGAGCCGCCCGACGATGCTGGACAAACGCAGGCAGGGCGGCATCAAGCCTGCGGCTTCTGTCATCCAGCCGCATCCGGGCTGTCTGTAACAGGCTGGGCAGGTCGGGCAGGCCCGAAGCCGCACGGTCCAGCCGCAAGCGGGCGGTCTGCAACTGCCGGGCCAGCCCACCTGTTGCACGAGCGGCCCGATGGGCAATCTCAGCCAGCAGTTCGCTCCGCACCGGCACGGCCATTTCTGCCGCTGCCGTGGGGGTGGGCGCGCGCCTGTCAGCGGCAAAGTCAATCAGGGTTGTATCAGTCTCATGCCCGACGGCGGAAATAAGCGGGATACGACAGGCCGCCACGGCCCGGACCACGGCTTCATCATTAAACGCCATCAGGTCTTCCAGCGACCCGCCCCCTCGCGCCACAATCAGCACATCCGGGCGGGGTACCGGGCCCTGGCCGTCCAGGCTGTCAAAACCGGCAATGGCGGCCGCGATTCTCAATGCAGCCCCCTCCCCCTGCACAGGCACAGGCCACACCACCACAGGCCGGGGGAAACGACGGCGCAATGTTGTGCGGATATCGTGCAGAACAGCACCCTGAGCAGACGTTACAACCCCGATCACTCGTGGCAGCAGCGGTAACAGCTGTTTGCGGGCTGCCTCAAAAAGCCCTTCCTCGGCCAGGCGCTGGCGCAGCCGCTCGATCCGGGCCAGCAGCGCACCCTCGCCCGCATACTCCATACGCTCGACCACAAGCTGGTAGCTTGAACGCTCACCATAGGCAGAAATCCGCCCTGTCGCGATGATTTCCAGCCCGTTTTCCGGCACCAGCCCCAAGCGCGAAACAGACCCACGCCACACCACACCCGACAGTTTGCCCTGCTCGTCCTTGAGCGAGAAATACAGATGCCCCGACGGATAACGCTTGAACTCCGTAATCTCGCCACGCACACGCACCCGGCTGAAAGCGCCTTCCAGCGTACGGCGGATCGCACCGGAAATTTCCGATACGCTGTATTCGGGCACATTGCCCACACCCGCCTGGGACGAGGTATTTCCAAAGTCTTCGTGCATGGTGCCAACCTATGCTACAGACGCTCGCCCCGAAAGAGCAGACACGCACAGCAGGAGAAAAGAATGCGCGTACTTCTGGTTGGATCAGGCGGGCGCGAACACGCGCTGGCCCAGACACTGGCGCGTTCGCCCGAGCTGTCTGCCCTGTTTATTGCTCCGGGCAATCCAGGCACGGCATCCCTTGGGATCAATGTTGCCATTGGCGCGCATGACGTACCCGCCCTTGTGGCCTTTGCGCTGGAGCAGCACGTGGACCTGGTGGTCCCCGGCCCTGAAGCCCCGCTGGTTGCCGGGCTGGCCGATGCCTGCGCCGCTGCCGGGCTACCCTGTGCCGGGCCGACAAAGGCTGCTGCCCAGCTTGAAGGCAGCAAAACCTTTACCAAGGAAATCTGCGACGCTGCGGGCATTCCCACCGCCGGGTGGGCCCGCTTTACCGAGGCCGCACCCGCGCTGGACTATGTGCGTAGCAAGGGTGCCCCCATTGTCGTCAAAGCTGATGGGCTTGCCGCTGGCAAGGGTGTTGTGGTGGCCACAACGCTAGCCGAAGCAGAAGCCGCCATTACCGACATGATGACAGGTGGCTCACTGGGTGATGCAGGCCGCAGCGTGGTAATCGAAGACTGCCTTGTGGGGGAGGAAGTCTCGCTCTTCGCCTTCTGCGCGGGGGAAACCGCAACCCTGATTGGTGCCGCACAGGACCATAAACGGGTGGGCAATGGGGATACCGGCCCCAACACCGGCGGCATGGGTGCGGTTTCGCCCCCCAAAGGGTTTGACCGCGCCGCACAGGAAGCCGCACTGGACACGCTGGTACGCCCCATGCTGCATGAAATGATGCGCCGTGGCACGCCGTTCAGAGGCGTCATCTTTGCCGGTTTGATGCTGACTGAAACAGGCCCCAGCCTGATTGAATACAATGTCCGCTTTGGTGACCCGGAAGCCGAAGCTCTGCTGCCCCGCCTGACATCCGACCTGCTGCCCGCCCTGCATGCGCTGGCACAGGACAGGCTGGATGCAGCCCCGATTACCTTTTCCGACCAGGCTTCGGTCTGTGTGGTCATGGCCGCTCGCGGCTACCCCGCCAATCCGGAAAAAGGGGGCGTGATTACAGGGCTGGACAACGCTGCGGCCCTGCCCGGTGTGCATGTCTTCCAAGCTGGCACCATGCAGAACATGGCTGGAGAGCTTGTTGTCTCGGGCGGGCGGGTGCTGGTTGTCTGTGCTCTGGCTGACACCGTGCAGGAAGCCCAGAAGCGCGCTTATGCTGGCGTTGCCGCCATAAGCTGGCCGGGAGCCCACTGGCGCACCGACATTGGCGCACGCGCCCTATAAAACTGACTGAACTGGCTGGGGGTGGGCTATCCACCTCCCGCCAGCATAGTGCCTTTACAACACTGTCAGCCCGACTGCCCTGCGCATAAACGCCCCAGAACATAGGCATCGGAGCCATCTGCATAATAGCGTTTACGCAACCCGAAACGGGCAAAGCCTGCCTGCTGATACAGGGCAATCGCCCCCCCGTTCCTGACGGAAACCTCCAAAAACATTTCCGCCACCCCTGCCGTTGCTGCAGTGGACAGGCCCCATGCCACAAGCTGGCTGGCCAGACCGTAGCGGCGCATGGCCGGGGCCACGCACAGGGTCAGCACTTCTGCCTCATCCGCTGCACGGCGGAGCATGATCATCCCTGCTGGCGTGCCTTGCCAGACAGCCAGCCCGGCCCACACTCCGACAGAGGTCAGCAGTTCCTCCATGGCTTGGGTGGACCATTGCTCATCCTGCGAAAAGCTGAGCGCATGCAGCGCTGCCAGCACGGGGGCCTGTGTGTAACCCACCGCCGTAATGCCAGTCTGATCCGTGGGTCTGTCTTCAACCAACCTGTCAGACAACAGGCTGGGCGCACCATGTGGTGTCATACAGGGGCTGGCCGCAGGCCATCAGCGGGCAGACTTGCCTCTGGTGGGTCCACATACAAAGGCAGTGCCTCCCGCGCGGGCAGCCCACCGGACAGGCGCAGTAGCGCAACAGCCGCTATCTCCTCGGGAGTTGGCTGGGTCTGGGAGACCATGACCGGGGTCACATAGGGCAGGCTCTGGGCGGCATCACCCGCAATCAGCCATTGCCCCTCCGGGGGGTGCCAGTCTGCGATGCTGACGGCCTGTACACCCTCGACCCCTTCCACAAACACCCGACCACGCCGCGCCGCCGTTACCAGTTGCCAGCCACGCAGCGCGCCGCCGTGCGCCGTAACAGCGGCAGCCAGCATCGGAGCCATGGCCTCCCCCCGGGTTACCCCGATCAGAGCCGCACCAGCCCCCAAGGCATACCCTGCCGCCACAGCGCATGAGGCACGCAGGCCGGTAAACGACCCTGGCCCCACAACAACAGCCACGCAGTCAGGCCGACTGACGTGTGTCCACCCGGCTTGGGCCAGCGCCTGCTCGGCCAGCAGGCTTATGCCCTCCGCCGCAGAACGCCCGGCCTGCTGGCATAGTGCCACCACTGACAACCTGCCTGCGCCATCACGCGCAACACAGGCGGCAAGCCCGCAGGCGGCATCACCCGCCGGGCTGCCGTCGAGTACAAGAATACGCTGTTGGGTCATGCGATTACACGGCACCCCTGGCCAAAAGACAGCCTGGGCGCACGCGGGGGCAGGCCTTCGTGCTCGGCATACCCAAGGCAGAGCAGGAAGTTGGCACGCCAGCCATCTTCCGCCAGAAAGGCGCTCTCCACCGTGGACTGGTCAAAGCCCGAAACCGGCAGCACATCCAGCCCCAAAGCGCGGGCCGCCATGATCATGTAGCCCCCCTGCAATGTGCCATTCCTGAATGCTGTTTCCTCCGAAAGGCCAACATCAGCCGCAAACCATGGCCGCAGGTCCTCGGTCGGGCACAGCAGGGGCAACTGTTCAAAAAACAGCGGGTCATACGCCACCACCACAATCAGCGGCGCCCCCATGACACGATTGACATTACCCGCCGACAGGGCGGGCCGCAGGCGCTCCCGCCCCTCCGAGCCAGTGATAAAAACAAACCGCGCCGGGCTACAGTTGCCCGAGGTCGGGCCAAGACTGACCTGTTCGTACAGAGTCTGGACAAGGGCATCGTCCACAGGCCGGGTTGTCCAACGCTGCGGGGTACGCGCCGCACCGAACAGACAGTCCAGGGCGTTTGCATCAAGCCTGCGGGAAGGGCTTTCGGCCATGGAGTATGCTCCTCAGTCCACCTGCTCGACCGAGACAACCTCTGGCACATAATGGCGCAGCATGTTTTCCACCCCGTGCTTGAGGGTCGCGCGGGAGGACGGGCAACCAGAGCAGGCCCCCTGCATGGTCAGGCGCACAATCCCGTTGCGATAGCCACGGAACACGATATCGCCCCCATCCGCTGCAACAGCAGGCCGTACCCGCGTATCCAGCAGTTCCTTGATCTGGACGACAATTTCCGCATCTTCAGGGGCAATGGCGTCTTCCAGCACAGCCGCCCCTTCGGACACGATGGAATGACCCGCCACAAAATGATCCGTCAGCACGGACAGCACCTGCCCACGCAACTCTGCCCAGTCCGTCTCATCCGTCTTGGTGATGGACACAAAGTCATTCCCGAGGAAAACGCGGGCAACACCGGGAATGGCAAACAGGGCTTCCGCCAGGGGGGAGCGCCCGGCCACAGCATCGGCGTCAATAAAATCTATTGTGCCAATGTCACCCATTACGGTCCGGCCCGGCAGGAACTTGAGTGTGGCCGGGTTGGGAGTACCTTCGGTTTCAATAAACATGGGTCGTGGGTCCGATCAGCAGAGGTGGGATCTGTCGTTTGTGGCTTTCCAGTTGGCACCGGATGGCCAGCAAGACAAGACCGGTCCTCTTTTTTTGCCTGACCGCCCTGCACCCAGACGATAGCTGGGTGCATAGTACGCCCCAAGCAAACACCCCTTGCTTTGGCTGATCAGACAAAAGCAGACGGCCACTACAAGGCCCGGCCAGACAAAGACCAGCCCAGCCGACACAGCAACCAAACCAGCCCCGAAAAAGTCAGGCCTGGCAATGCCTCCGCTTAGCGCAGGATACCGGTGTGACCGATGGAATAACGGCCCGGCTGGGGCCAGACTGTCAGGCCATGAGGCTCCTGCCCGACAGGAATACTGATGACCGAACCATCCGCCGTGTTGATGCGGTACACCACATCATCAAACCGGCCAGACAGCCAGAGGCTTTTGCCATCGGCGCTGACATTGCCCATGTCGGGGCTGCCACCACCGGGAATCGGCCAGTTGGCCACGACCGCATTGGTCCCGAAGTCGATGACCGATACCCCACCGGCATGGCTGTGCGGGCGACCATGGATTTTGTGCGACCCCCGGTTAGCCACATACATGCGCTTGCCATCCCGGCTGGGATACAGCCCGTGGGTGCCGACACCGGTGTGGATAAAGCCGGTTTCCTTAAAGCTATCCCCATCGACCAGAAAGACGCCATCGGCCATCATATCTGCGATGTAGAAGGTCTTGCCATTGGGGGAGACCAGAATATCCTGCGGCATACCCCCGGAGGACAGCTTGAGGTAACCCAGTACCTTCTTGTTGACGGTATCAACCTTGACCAGATGGCCCCCAAATTCGCAGGTGAAAATGGCATAGCGGCCATCGGCTGAGAACGCGGCATGGTTAACACCTGCGCAATCTGGCGTTTCCACCGACTGCTGCAACGCCATGCTGTGCGGGTCGCGGAAGTCCAGCCTGCGGCGGGCTTCTGCCACCACAATGGCGGAGCGCCCATCAGGCGTGAAATACATGTTGTAGGGGTCATCCACCGCAACGCTCTGGCCGGGGCGGCCTGTGCGGGGGTCAATGGGGGTCAGGCTGCCGTTGGTCGTGCCTTCGGCATTGTTTGTAACCCACAATGTCCGCAGGTCCCACGACGGCACAACGTGCTGGGGGCTGCGCCCGACACGGAAACGGTCCACCACCTTGTTGGTGGCCGGGTCGATGACAGACACATCGTTCGAGCGCAGGTTGGGCACATACACCCGTGGCAGATCCTGTGCGACCTCGGGGGCAATGTGGCCTACCCCGGTCTCGCTATACAGGTTGGAAGGGTCGATCACAGGCGGCATGCCAGGAATAACCTGCACAGCCGCAGGAGTGCTTGCCGGAGGGGCCAGCGGGGCAGCCTGCGTAGCGGCAGCCACAGGGTCAGTCGGTGCCCCTTCTGCCGCAGGGGCAGGGTTGACCTGCTGCGCGTGGGCCTGAGCGCCCCCCACCATCAACCCGATCAGAGCCGTTGCGGCCAGAGACTGTCTGATACCCATAAACGTCACAACCTTCCTGCTTGGCCTTCAGGCCCAGCCTGTAAAACTTCTGCCGCATTTACCATGCGGCAGGCACAGCGTCCATCTGCGATCCTGGCAGACAGACACATGCAGAATCCTGAATAAAACAGTCCTGTTTCACGGCCCGCGTGCGGCTTCAATCGCCTTGACGGCGGCATCCACCTGCATGGCCAGCCCGGCCTGCCCCAGCACAGCCGAGGCCCGCGTGGGGTTGCCGCCATAAATACCCTGGCTGGCAGAGGGTGGTGGTGCATGGCGCAGCGCGTCCTGCCGTACCATGGCCGGGTTGGCAGCCAGCATCAGGGATGTATCGCTCAGTTCAGCATGCTGGCCGACATCCGCACCATATCCCTGTCGCCGCAGCCACTGGGCGTACTGGTGGGGCAGAACCTCATAATAGTCTGGCACATACACAATTCTGGCCCCGGTCTTTGCCCAGGCTGGAGCCAGCATACGGGCAACATGCCGCAAGGCATCCTGATACCCGCCATGGTCCCCCAGCAGCACCACGAGGGTAAACCCCTGCACCCGCAGGCTTTCCGCAGCGGAGGAGACCAGCCTTTCAAAAACATCGACCGGCACAGTCAGCGTGCCGGGAAAACGCATGTGGGATGTCCGGGGTGACACCCCCCCTTCGGGTACATACGCCACAACGGGGGCCACCAGCGTATGGCCGACACGCTGGGCAATCCGTTCAGAAAGAACCTTGACGCGCTCGTTATGTTTACCAACAGCAATATACGGACCGCTTTGCTCCGTCCCACCAACCGGGATAATGGCAGTGGTAAAGCCGCAGGCAATATCCTGGCTGATTTCGGTCCATGTTTCCTGCTCCAGCCAGACTGTCTGCGGGCGACTGGCGCAACTCTGCGCGGCTCTGGCATGGCCAACGCCCGAGGCCAGCAGCAGAGCTGCCAGACATGCGCTCTGGAAAATTGTTCTTTTCATTTTTTCTTTTTCCCAAGCAGCGGAGCAAGAAAGCGCCCCGTGTAGCTTTGTTTGCACGCGGCAATATCCTCCGGCGTGCCTTCCGCCACAATACGACCGCCGCCGCCGCCGCCCTCCGGCCCGACATCAATAATCCAGTCCGCCGTTTTGATGACTTCCAGATTATGCTCGATCACCACCACCGTGTTGCCGGTATCAACCAGAGCATGCAAAACTTCGAGCAGCTTCTTGGTATCTTCCGTATGCAGACCGGTTGTCGGCTCGTCGAGAATATACAGGGTGCGGCCGGTGGCGCGACGAGCAAGCTCCTTGGACAGTTTGACGCGCTGCGCCTCCCCCCCCGACAGGGTTGTGGCCTGCTGGCCCAGCGCCATATAGCCAAGCCCCACCTGTTGCAGGATCGCCAACCTGTCCCGAATACGGCTCTGAGCGGAAAAGAAGGGGTAGGCCTCGTCCACACTCATGGCCAGAACATCGGCAATGCTCTTGCCCCGGAAACGGATGTCCAGAGTCTCGCGGTTGTACCGTGCGCCCTTGCAGGTATCGCAGGTTACAAACACATCGGGCAGAAAGTGCATTTCGATCTTGAGCACACCATCCCCCTGGCATGCCTCGCACCGGCCCCCTTTGACGTTGAAGGAAAAACGTCCGGCCTTGTAACCACGGGCCTTGCTTTCGGGCAGTTCCGCAAACCAGTCCCGGATGGGGGTAAACAGGTCGGTATATGTTGCGGGGTTGGAACGCGGAGTGCGCCCGATGGGTGACTGGTCAATGTCGATAATCTTGTCGAGCAGTTCCACACCCTTGATACGCTTGTATGGCTCAGGCGTGGCGGCTGCCCCCATCAACTGCCGGGACAGAGCTGCGTGCAGCGTGTCGATCACAAGGGTGGACTTGCCACTGCCCGACACACCGGTCACGCAGGTAAAGGTGCCGAGCGGGAAATGCGCTGTCACATCCTTGAGGTTATGCCCACTGGCCCCTTCCAGCGTGACCATGCGTTTTTTATTGATCGCACGGCGGGTCTTGGGCACCTCGATACGCTTGCGGCCTGACAGATACGCCCCTGTCAGACTGTCGGGAGATTTGGCAACCTGTGCAGGCGTGCCCACGGCAATAACCTGCCCGCCATTCACCCCCGCAGCAGGCCCCATATCCACCAGCCAGTCGGCACTGCGAATGGCATCTTCATCATGCTCAACAACAATCAGCGTATTGCCCAGGCTTTTAAGCCGCTGCAACGTGCCCAGCAGGCGCTCGTTATCGCGCTGGTGCAAACCGATCGAAGGTTCGTCCAGCACATACAGTACCCCTGTCAGCCCCGAACCGATCTGGCTGGCAAGGCGGATACGCTGGCTTTCCCCACCCGACAGGGTGGCGGAACTGCGCGACAGGGTCAGATATTCCAACCCCACATCGTCCAGAAATGTCAGCCGTTCGACAATTTCCCGCAAGATCCTACGGGCAATTTCAGCCCTTTGTGGGGTCAGTGTGGGCAGGACGGCATCAAACCATGTCAGCGCCTCACCGATCGGCAGGTCTGCCGCCTGAGCAATCGTCTTTTCCGCCACACGCACGGACAGGGCCTCGGGCTTCAACCGTGCGCCATGGCAGACGTGGCATGGTTTTTCGGACTGATAGCGCGACAGTTCCTCCCGCACCCACATGCTGTCGGTGGTGGCCAGGCGTTTGGCCAGACTCCGCAGAACCCCCTCAAACGGGCGCGCCACCACATGAGCCTTGCCGCCCTCCTGATAGGTGAAGACAACCTTGTCCTCCACCCCGTTCAAAATACCCTGCCGGGCCTCTTCTGGCAGATCCCGCCAGGGGGTTTGCATATCAATGTCAAAATGCGCGGCAAGACTGTCCAGCGTCTGGGCCAGCAAAGGCGATTTGGCATCCCGCCAGGGGGCTATGGCCCCACCGGCTAGAGAAAGCCCTTCATCTGGCACGACCAGAGCGGGGTTGAAGAATTTTTCCAACCCGATGCCATCACAGGCCGGGCAGGCCCCCTGAGGCGCGTTGAAGGAAAACAGGCGCGGCTCAATTTCCTCCAGCGTAAAACCACTGACAGGACAGGAAAAGCGAGAGGAAAAAACAAGCCGGACAGCATCGGGTTTGTCTTCCCCGTCCCGCAGGGCTTCCTCCGCATAAACAATGCCATCCGACAGGCCCAGCGCCATTTCCAGACTGTCAGCCAGACGGGTTTCCTGACCGGGTTTGACAATAACCCGGTCCACCACAACCTCAATCGTATGCCGCAGCTTGCGATTAAGCGCTGGAACATCTGCAATCTCGTGCAGCGCACCATCAACCCGCACACGGGTAAAGCCACGGCTTTGCAACTCGGCCAGTTCCTTGCGGTATTCCCCCTTCCTGTCCCTGATCACGGGGGACAGCAGCATCAGCCGGGTGCCTTCTGGCAGGTCCAGCAAACGGTCCACCATCTGGCTGACGGTCTGTGCCTCAATCGGCAGGCCGGTCGCAGGGGAATAGGGCACCCCGGCCCGCGCCCACAGCAGGCGCATATAGTCATAAATCTCGGTCACGGTGCCGACCGTGGAACGCGGGTTTTTGGAGGTGGTCTTCTGCTCGATGGAAATCGCGGGGGAAAGCCCCTCGATCGAATCGACATCGGGCTTGCCCATCAGTTCCAGAAACTGGCGTGCATAGGCCGACAGGCTTTCCACATAGCGGCGCTGCCCTTCGGCATAGATCGTGTCAAACGCAAGGGAGGACTTGCCCGACCCTGACAGCCCCGTCACCACCGTCAACTGGTCACGCGGGATGTCGATGTCGATGTTCTTGAGATTATGAACCCGCGCACCCCGCACACGAATACTGTGCGGCCCCAGACCATCCGAACTCTTCATGATAACGCCACCCCACCCGTTCCTGTTTTGTCCTGTTATGCCGCGTCTACCCGCTGTCATGCAATGTGCGAAAACGCACCCCCCACCAGCACGGGGGATATAGGGTGCCAACCACCGTGTTGCCATTGCACAGCAAGCTCTGATGGCCCATCTAGAAACCCAGCATATCAAGGCAGACAGGCACCGCCACCACCCCGGTCGTGACGGCGCGCAAGAGCGAGGAAAACAAAGCCCATGGAACAACTGATCGGCCAGCCCGCAAATACGCCCCAGGCCACGCAGGATTCCGCCATCATCAAGGACGGCACACAGGCCACCTTCATGCAGGACGTTCTGGAAGCCAGCCGTTCCGTGCCGGTTCTGGTTGATTTCTGGGCAGAGTGGTGTGGCCCGTGCAAGCAGCTTGCCCCCACGCTGGAAAAAATTGTCAAAGCTGCCAACGGACGGGTCCGGCTGGTCAAGATTGATATCGAAGCCAACCGCTCCCTTGCCGCCCAGCTTGCCCAGGTCGGGCTGCCGCTCCAGTCCATCCCGCTTGTTGCAGCCTTCTGGCAGGGTCAGATTCTGGACCTTTTCCAAGGGGCGCTGCCTGAGAGCGAAATCAAGAAATTTGTTGAAAACCTGCTCAAATCCAGCGGTGGCGGCACCCTGCCCGCAACCGAACGCCTGAATGAGGCCGACACCGCCCTTGAAGCTGGCCAGCCTGATGCCGCGGCGGAACTCTACTCCTCCGTTATTGGGGAAGAGCCGGAAAACCCCAAAGCCTGGGGTGGGCTGATCCGCGCCATGCTGGCCCTGGATGATGAAGATGCCGCCACCGCAGCCCTGGCTGATGTGCCTGCCAAGATCGCCCAGGCCCCCGAAGTGGCCGGTGCCCGTGCCGCCCTTGAACTGAAGAAGGAAGGCCGCGCCGCTGCCGAGGCCATGGAAGGTATTCAGGCCCGCCTGGACGCCAACCCCGATGACTTTGAAGCCCGATGCGAACTGGCCACCGCCCTGAACGCCGCCGGCCGGCGCGAAGATGCCGCCAACGAGCTGCTCCATGTCATCCGCGCGGACCGGGAATGGAAGGACGGCGCTGCCCGTCAGCAGTTGCTGCGCTTTTTCGAGGCCTGGGGCAACGCCGACCCGGCAACCCTTGTGGCCCGCCGCCGCCTGTCATCCATTCTGTTTTCCTGATCGGGGGGATCGGCCCGTGCCTTCCGTCGTGACTGACGATATCCCCCGGCGGCTGCCCCGACTGGGTGAGATGACACTGGCCGACATCCCGCCCCTGACGCGGCTATTGCCACTCAGTAGCGTTATGTTGCTGCCGCGTGGCAGGCTGCCGCTGAATATTTTTGAACCCCGCTACATCGCTCTGGTGGAAGACGCCCTGGCCAGTAGCCGCCTGATCGGCATGATCCAGCCCCGCTGGCGGGAGGAAGATGATGACGAAAACAAGCCCCCACCCCTGTATGGCACCGGCACGCTGGGCCGCATTACCTCGTTTACCGAGCGCGCCGATGGCACCTACGCCATTACGCTGACAGGTGTCATCCGCTTCCGCCTGCTGCGCGAAACGGAGGAACACCGGGGCTACAGGCAGGCCCGTACGGATATGTCCGGCTTTGCGGGCGACCTGAATGAAATTCCCTCCGAACCCTTTGACCGCGCGCGGCTGCTGGCCTCCATGCGCCGGTATTTCAAAAAACAGGGGCTGGAGGCCCGCTGGTCCCTGATCGAGCAGATGGATGACAGCATGCTGCTGGTCACACTGCCCATGATCTGTCCTTTCCCTCCGGCGGAAAAACAGGCATTGCTGGACGCGGGAAGTCTGACAGACCGTGTGCGGGTGCTGCAAACACTGCTAGACCTCTCAGGCCCGGAACAGGAAGGCCCTCCTTCCTGATGACAGATAGGAAAACCGTGTCCATGCCCGATAGCGCACCGCTCGACCCGCGCCTTCTTTCCATGCTGGTCTGCCCCGTGACCAAGGGGCCGCTGGTTCTGAACAGCGCCACCAATGAACTGGTGAGCGAAAAAGCAGGGCTGGCCTATCCGATCCGCGATGGCATTCCCATCATGCTGGCTGATGAGGCCCGCCGCCTCGAAGGCTGAGCCTGTCCAGGTGCGGCAGGTGCAGCCCATGTCCAGAGGATACCGGATTGGCAGGATGCTGGGCCTTCTGGCCCTGATTGCTCCGTTGCTGAGCGCCTGCCATGGGGAAATCGAGGGCGAAAACATAGACCTGCCGCCAGAACGCCCCGGCCGCTTCCTACCCGAAGCGGCGGAGGCCGAGGCGCGTGCCGCCCAACGCGACATGGAGCGGCTTGACCGCCAGCAGCGTGAGGCCGAGGCCCGCAACGGTGGCCACGCCGCACCGCCGCCAGCACCAGAAGACCGCTACGAAACCCTGCCGCAGGATGCCGAAGGTTCGGCTGGCCCCATGCGGCTGGAAAACGGCCACACCATTATCCCGCAAACGCAGGCCATCTACGGCAGGCCCGCTGGCAAGTAGCCTGACCCTACCTGTTGCCCGCAAGGCACAGGCTCAATCCGGCACGACCTCATCCCACAACAGCCATCCATGTGGCAGGCACCGCCTCCCTGCCCCGGGCAATGCCCAGGGCACGGGTCACAGCCTAATCCTCTGGATCAGGCTCATGCTGCCCTATGCGGCGGCGCACGATATCGCACACCAGCATCCCCAGCGCCCCCACCAGCATCCCGGTCGCGGTTGGCACCGTACCACCCCCAGGCAGCACCCCAACCAGCACACTGCCACAGGCCCCAAGGCTGAACTGGATCGTGCCCAGCATGGCCGAGGCACTGCCCGCATGTTGCCCGTGACGTGAGAAGGACAACACTGTCCCATTCGGGCCAATAAACCCAAGCCCACCCGTCATGCTGACAATCAACAGACAGACAAGCAAAGGGTGCCCGGCCCCCGCAATGCCAGCCAACGACAGGCCGACAAACACACACCCAGCAAAACTGACCCAGAGGATTGACCGCTCCAGCAACTTTGTCAGGGCCACGCGGTGTGTCAGCCGACCATTGATCTGCGTGCCCAGAATGAAGAACGCCGCATTGACACCAAAGAATACGCCGAACATCAGCGGCGAAAAGCCCAGCAACTGCTCGAACACCATCGGTGCACTGCCCAGATAGGCAAACATGACAAAGCTTGAAAACGAGGTAATGAGCGCGTTGGTCAGAAACACAGGCTCACGCAGGATACCGTAATACCGGCTGACAATCCCCGCAGGCCGCAAAAATATACGTCGGTCCATTGCCAACGTATCGGGCAGCATGGTCAGCACACCCACAATGGCCAGCACACCATAAACTGTCCCCAGCCAGAAAATATCGCGCCAGGAGCCAAAACGCAGCACAAGGCTGCCAAGGCTTGGAGCCAGCACCGGCATAACCCCGAACACCAGCGTCAACTGCGCCATGATATGCGCGCCTTTGCGGCCGGTTGCCACGTCGCGCACAATGGCGCGCGGGATAACCGCACTGGCCGAGCCCCCCAATGCCCCCAGAAAACGATAGAAGCAGAACCAGTGGTAGTCATGCACAATGGCGCAACCCGCCGATGCCAGGGCAAATACCAGAAGCCCGATAATCAGCGGTGCCTTGCGGCCAAACCTGTCAGACAACGGCCCTTGTGAAAACTGCCCAACCGCAAGCCCTAAAAACCAGGCGCCAAGCGTAAACTGGGCAGACCCGGCACCGCCCCCCAGTTCACTCTCCAGTTCCGGAAAAGCAGGCAGGTACATATCCGTCGCCAGCGGGCCTATGGCTGTTACAAGCCCCAGCAGGACAATCAATGGACGGGTCAGCACAACGGAAGAAAAAACGGATGATGAGGGCATAAGCACCTGCCTGAGAACATGCCCTGCCGTTCTTTCCCTTTCAGGCGCATTTGTCCACCTGGGACAGGGCTGAAACCGCTTTTCCATGCATGCGGTACGGGCATGGGGCACCGGACATCACATCAGGGCGTGTTCTCTGTGGCAGTCCTTCAATAAAAAAGGCCACCGGGACAGCCGGTGGCCTTTATCCAAGATCAAGAAAACCCATTCCAGAAACCGGTCAGGACCCAAGGGGCTGCCATAGGATGGTCAGCCCGGCTTGACCCGGTTTGTGGATGGAACGCCTTAGTGTCCTGCTTCAGCCGGGGGCGGCGGGGGAGGAGGAGGCGGCGGAGCTTCCGGCCGGTCTGCAATCTGCTTGAGCTGCTCCTTGGTCAGGATATCATGCACCTGCACTTCAACCTGGAGCCGCTTGAGGGCATTCTGGGCCTGCAATGCGCTGATCTGGCGCTCCAGATCCTGCAACTTGGCCTGGTCAACCGGGCCGGGTGTTGTCAGGGCTTCGCGCAGCTGATGGTGCAGGGCATGCATCTGCTCCATGTCAGCCTTGGGGTTTTCCGGGCGGGCCGCTGTGAAGATCTGCTTCAGCTTGGCTTTCTGCTCGGTTGTCAGCTTCACACCGTCAAGGCGCAGCACCGGGCCACCAGGGCCGCCCGGACCATGGCCGTGGTGCATGGGGCCGCACGGCGGGGGTGGCGGAGGGGGGGCAGCAGAATCGGCGGCGTGGGCCAGACTGATGGAGGCCGCAGCAAGGCCCGCCATGAGGGTCGTAGCCAGAAAAGACTTTTTCATCCGATATCACCTTTACGCAGGATATCATGTTCAGACAGAGAACCATGCCCCTGTCCCATAGCCTGACTGTGGCAGGCCGTTATGTCCGAAAAAAGGCGGCTCTCTGAAAATTTTGCAGCCATGCCGCCCTGATAAGGCCCTGTTATGATGCCCCGGGTGTCCAGTCCCGCCGCCAGACCTGCAATGCCGCCCCGACATCACGCAGCATGGGCAGGAATGACCGCTCCCGCGCACGGAAAATCCGCAAGGTCGGATACCAGGGGGACTCCAGACCGTCATTGCCCCACCGCCAACAGGAATCGGGCCGGTTGGCCAGCCAGACCGGCCTGCCCAGCGCCCCGGCCAGATGCAGCGGAGACGTATCCACCGAAATGACCAGATCCAGATTTTCCATAATGGCCGCCGTGTCAGCCATGTCCCTGACATCATCCATCAGGTCAAAAATGGGCTGCCCAGTCCACTGGGCCAGCTCGCCCTTGGGGTATCCAAGCTGGAGGTTGACCAAGGTGGCATCAACCGGGGTCAGGGCCTCGCCTATTTCCTTTAACGTGACCGAGCGACGCTTGTCAGCCTGCACATCCTCACGCTTGACGCGCCTGTCCCCACCCCAGACCAGCCCTATTCTGGGGCGGGCAGCAGGCAGCAGGGCCGCATAGCGCGCCACATCCGCCGGGTCAGCCCGCAGGTAGGGTATGGGCGCGGGAATATCGGCATAGGTTGCAATGCCCGCAATAAACGGCAGGTCAGGTATGGGTGCGGCGTAGCTGTAACCGTCCTCCTGGGGGAATGTATCGCGTTCGTACACAGTCACATTCGGATAGGATAGGCTGAGCAGGCGGGTCAGCGACCTGGGCACAACAAGGGTAACATCCGCCCCCTGCTCCAGCAGGACAGTGACCAGCCGGATGAAGTGGATGGTGTCCCCCAGCCCCTGCTCCTGGTACAGAATGACCTTTTTGCCCGCCACATCATCCCCATACCGCAGGCGCGGCAGGTCCATGAACCACCAGACCATGTCGGCAGTACGCGGGGCACGGCTGGCATACCCGGTAAAGCCCTCCTTGAGCATACCGGACTTCAACTGGGCCAGC
This sequence comes from Acetobacter vaccinii, assembly GCF_008365315.1. NCBI lineage: Bacteria > Pseudomonadati > Pseudomonadota > Alphaproteobacteria > Acetobacterales > Acetobacteraceae > Acetobacter > Acetobacter vaccinii. The sequence goes on from NZ_CP043506.1 coordinate 714,601, forward strand.
GCACGGCTGAAGCGGACATCCTCACTATCGGGCATCAGTTCCAGGCACTTGTCATACCAGGGCACAGCCTCGTCCGCTCGGTTCAGCCGCACCAGCGCACAGGCGATATTGTTCATCAACGCCGGGGATGGCAGTCCCTGCCGCACCCAGAGCTGAAGGATTTCAAACGCTTCACGCGCGTAACCCGTATCCAGCATCGCCTTGGAAATGTGCTCGCACAGATTGGTACGCAAATGGGGGTATTTCGCCATCAGGTCAGAAAACACCGCGTAGCCGCCGACAATATCCTCCGCCGCGACCAGAGCATTAGCCAGCGCCACATGGGCGGAAATATTACCCGGCTCCCGCAGGGTGACCCCACGCAGGATGGTGACCTCAATATCATGCAGGGACAGGAGTTCCCCCACCAGGGCAGCCGCCCGCATGGCCAGTGCGGAATTGTCGGGGTAGCGGGCAACAGTTTCCAGCGCCATGCGAAGGCCTTCGCGCACCTGCCCTTTTTCAATCAGGCTCCGGCAGGTCTCGGCAAACCCTTCTACCGAGGGTTGTGCCAGCTCGGCCTTGTCATCGGTCTGGGGCTGCTGTGTCGATGCTGCTAGCGTGTCGTGCATCCTGCGTCCTGTTGCTCTGGTCCAAGGTCCGGGCCACGGCCCTGCTGTCATCGATACTGATTTATAGCGAAATGACCAGCCCCACGACCACCATCTAGTATGGCCAGCGGCTGCCTCAACCTGCTATGAGTGCAGGGCTGTCGGGCCTGGCCTGGGTAAAGAGTGACAGCGGTGCCCCCACCTGAAACGACCGCGCCGAAAGGTCAGCAGGCTGGACATGACCGCACACCCTGTCATGACGCTGAGTGTACCCTGGCCGCCATGTTGAAAAGATGTGCAAAAGGAAACGTGGTTCTTGAATACTGCCGATGGCTCGTCCGCAAAGAAGCCCACAGGCGCACTGGCTGAAAAAACTGCCGCAGCACGAAGCAAGCTGACATCTGCCACCCGTGCGCTGTCCCAGTCAGCCGGAACCCTGCGCAGTGGCGGGTGGAAAGCCATTTCATGGCGATCCTTCCTGCCCGGCACCGACGTTGGCCTTGCGCTGGCAGTCGTGGCGGTGCTGTCCATCCTGATTCTGCCGCTGCCTACCTTTATCCTGGACATGGGGCTGTCGCTATCCATCACCTCCTCGGTGCTGGTGCTCATGGTGGCGCTGTTCCTGGAACGACCGCTGGATTTTACGTCCTTTCCCACCCTGCTGCTGCTGACCACCCTGCTGCGTCTGGCGCTGGAAATTGCTACCACCCGCCTGATCCTGAGCCACGGGAACGAGGGCACCTACGCCGCAGGCCATGTGGTGGCGGCGTTTGGCGGCTTTCTGATGGGGGGCGATGTCGTGATCGGCGGCATCGTGTTTGCCATTCTGCTGGTCGTCAACTTCATGGTCATCACCAAGGGGTCGGGGCGTATTGCCGAAGTAGCGGCACGCTTCTTCCTCGACTCGATGCCCGGCAAACAGATGGCTATCGACGCCGACCTGTCCTCCGGCGCGATCAACGAGCGTGTTGCCCGTCTCAAACGTAAGGAACTGGAGGACGAAAGCGCCTTTTATGGTTCCATGGACGGTGCGGCAAAGTTTGTCCGTGGGGACGCCATTGCCGGGATCATCATTACCGCCATCAACATTGTGGGCGGGCTTGCCATTGGTATCCTCCGCCACGGCATGCCGCTGAACGAAGCCGCCAATACCTTTACCACCCTGACCGTGGGTGACGGCCTTGTGTCGCAGATACCGGCCCTGCTGGTGTCCACCGCCGCCGGTATTGTCGTCACCAAGGGCGGGACCGATGGCTCGGCCGACATCGCGCTGGTCCGCCAGCTTGGGAACAACCACAAGCCGCTGGCCATTGCTGCCATTCTGTCCGCCCTGTTTGCGGTCATGCCCGGCCTGCCTGCCCTGCCCTTTCTGCTTATTTCCGTTCTGGCCGGAGCCGGGGCCTGGCTGCGCCACAAGGCCCCCACGACCAGCACCGACGGCGACGTAACAGAAATTGCAGCGCCCCCTGCTGCTGCCCCTATTTCGGAAGTGCTGCGCCTTGACCTGCTGCGGCTGGAACTGGGCTTTGGCCTGTTCCCCCTTATCAGTGGTGACAACCCGCAGTTAACGGAACAGATCAAGGCGCTCCGCCGGACTGTCGCGACCGAGATGGGCTTTATTACCCCGCCGATCCGTATTCAGGACAACATCCTGCTGCCGTCTGAAAAATACGTCATCAAGCTCAAGGAAATCGAGATCGGCTCGGGCGAGGTCAAACCCGGCAAGCTCATGGCCATGACCCCCTCTGGCGGTGTACCCGACCTGCCGGGTGACAAAACGACCGAGCCCGCCTTTGGCCTGCCTGCCGTCTGGATTGACCCGTCCCTGAAAAGCAAGGCCACAGCACTGCATTGCACCGTGGTTGATCCGGCCAGCGTGATTGTCACCCATCTGAGCGAGGCCGTACGCCAGAACCTGCCTGACCTGCTGACCTATGTTGCCACCCAGACCCTGCTGGATGACCTGCCACGCGAGCAGCAGAAACTGGTCAACGACCTTATCCCTTCGCAGGTGCCCCTCAGCACCGTGCAGCGGGTGCTCCAGGCCCTGCTGGCCGAGCGTGTTTCCATCCGCGATCTGCCAACCATTCTGGAAAGTATCCAGGAAGGGTGCAGCCTCAACCTGCGTGGCATTCCCGCCCTGACAGCCCATGTGCGCGGCCGCCTGTCCCGCCAGATCTGCCACACGCTGATTGGCCCGGCTGGGTATATTCCCATCATCACCCTCTCCCCCGAATGGGAGTCGGACTTTATTTCCCATCTGGCTGGGCAGGGCGAAGATCGACGTCTGGCTATGCCGCCCTCCATGCTCAACCGCTTTGTCGGCAAACTGCGCGAGGCCTTCAATACCGCCTCGGCCAGTGGGGAGGTGCCGGTGGTTGTGGTCTCCAGCCCCGTGCGCGACTCCATGCGCTCAATCGTGGAGCGCGTGCGGCCTTCTGTCTCCGTTCTGTCCCAAAGCGAAATCTACCCCCGCGCCCGCATTAAAACCGTCGCCACAGTCAGCTAATACTGTGCCGCAGGTAACGTTAACGTAAAATTAATATGCCGGGCGGGGGCTGAGAAATCTCAACTCTGCTTCTCTGGGGGTTTCCCTTGGGTACAGCCCCTCTCCATTCCACCACAGGCCATGGATGGCCATGACAGCCCGCCCGCCTTACCCGCTGGCGGGCTTCTTTTTTCCTGTGTGAATGGCAGTTGCTCCGTCCTGCAATGCTGCCCCTGCTTACAGTGCCCAACACTCAAGGCCATATGACCAGATGATATAGCAACCATCTGTAAAACAAAGATTTTTTTAAACGGCACTCAAGCACTCATGCCTTTGTCAGACATGGAAAACAGCGGCTGGCAGCCCAGCATGCCCCCAATCCGCCATAGTCAAGGCATATCTTATGTTTTTTTTGCCTTCCTGATCGCGCTCGCTAGGTTATATATCCTTGGCAGACACCGCCATACAGCCTTGACGTAAAGGATACGGCAATGGCAAGGCGAGAGATATCAAGTGTCAGTATGCTTAAACAGGCCGGAGGATTTCGTGGCTCCCCCTTCCCATGTCGCGACAACGTAACGGCTTCGTATGCAAAATTTATTGGCGGGCCTGAAGGGCCTGGGGCGTGCGCGACTGGCCGCACTCGGTGTTGCAGCGGCTGTTCTTCTGACAGTGCTGGGGGTTTTTGTCTTTCGCGGCAGCAGTGGCGACATGGCCCTGCTGTACGGCAACCTCGACCTTGGTGAAGCCTCTGAAATGATCGAGAGCCTGGGTAAGGCTCACATCACGTCAACCACCAACCCCGAAGGCACCAGCATTTTTGTGCCCCGCGACAAGGTGGCCAGTGCCAGGCTTCTGCTTGCCAAGGAAGGCCTGCCCAGTGGCGGCGCTGTCGGTTACGAGCTGTTTGACAAAAGCGGCACGCTGACCAGCACCCAGTTTGAGCAGACCATTAACGAAACCCGCGCCATGGAAGGGGAGCTTGAACGCTCCATCCGCCTGTTGCAGGGCGTGCGGAATGCGCGTGTACACCTTGTGCTGCCCCACCGTGACCTGTTTTCCACCCAGACCAGCCCTTCGCAGGCCAGTGTGGTGCTTGATATTGGCCGGGCTGGCCGTCTGGCCCCCGATGCCATCCAGGCGATCCAGAACCTGGTAGCCGCAGCCGTGCCGGGCCTGCGCCCGCAGAATATCTCGATCATCGATACCCGTGGTGATGTGCTGGTCAAACCCGGCGACCCTGACAGTCTGGCAGGCCAGGAAAACACCCTGGACAAGATCCGCCATGCTGAGGAACAGCGCCTGTCGCAGGCTGTCGAAGACATGCTGGTGCCCACGCTGGGCATGGGCCATGTCCGCGCCCGCGCCGCTGTGACCATGAGCACGGACGAAATTCACGAAACGGATGAAAGCTACGACCCTAACCAGCAGGTTCTGCGGTCGCAGCAGACAAGCTCGGACAAGAGCGTCAACACCGAGAGCAGCCCCAACACCTCCGTTTCCAACAACCTGCCAAACGCCAACGCCAATCAGGACAACAGAACCGGCTCGACCGACAACCGTGACGAAGAGACCGATAACTACGAAATCGGCAAGCGTGTCCGTGTGACCAGCCAGACCCGCCCACGACTGGCCCGGATCAGCCTGGCTGTCATGGTGGATGGCGTTGTTACCAAGGACAAGAACGGCAAAGAAATCTGGCAGCCGCTTGACCAGGCATCGCTCGACCGGATCACGACCCTGGCCAAAACCGCCGTTGGCTATGACAAAAGCCGTGGGGACGAGATCAGCGTTGTCTCCATGCGTTTCATGCCCGATGGCGGCATGGGCTTTGCTGGCGACAACAGCAGCCTCTTCAACCGCGATACGCTCATTTACGTGGCGGAATGGGTTATCCCCATCATCCTTGCCCTTGGTGCCATCTTTATCGCACTGCGGCCCATGCTCCGCCGTGGGGGTGGTCTGCCCGGCCTGCTGGCTGGCGGCGGTGCCGCAGCCGCTGTCGGGGCCGACGGTACTGCCATTGGTCAGGCTGGTGCGGCTGGCCAGATCACCAGCGGGCCTGGTGCCACTGGTGCGCTGGCCACTGCCGACGAGAACGCTGGCGACGAGACTGTCAGCATCGAAGGGATCGAAGGCAAACTGCGTGCGGCGGCTATCCTCAAGGTTGCAGCCCGCATGGAGGAAAGCCCCAAGGAAACCGTGCTTATCATCCGCAACTGGCTTAACATGCCCGACCCCGGCAAAGGAGGATAAGCAGGCATGTCGCTGTCCGTCATTACCACCGCTGACTTTGCGCACCTTAATGGGAAGCAGAAAGCGGCTATCCTCATGCTTGCTGTTGGCCGCGATCAGGCGTCCAAGATCCTCAAGTTCCTGCATGAGGACGAAATCCGCGACATCTCCATCGCCATGGCTGGCCTGGGGCTGGTAAAGGCGGAAATCGTGGAAGCCGTGTGCAATGAATTCACACGCAATTTCGAATCGTCCGAAGGTCTGGTCGGCACGTACGAAACCACCGAGGAACTGCTACGCAAGGCTCTGCCGGAAGATCAGGTCGAGAAGATCATGGACGAAATCCGTGGTCCGGCTGGCAGAACCATGTGGGACAAGCTGGGCAACGTGCAGGAAGCCGTGCTGGCCAACTATCTGCGCAACGAATACTCGCAGACAGCCGCTGTTATCCTGACCCGCCTGCAACCCGCCCACGCGGCCCGTGTCCTGGCCCTACTGCCCGAGGACTACGCCACCGACGTGATGATGCGTATCCTGCACATGGAAACCGTGCAGCGCGAAGTGCTGGACAGCGTGGAGGCCACCCTGCGTTCGGAATTTATCTCCACCCTGGGGCGGTCGGCCAAGCGCGACAGTTACGAACTGCTGGCAGAAGTGTTCAACAACTTCGACCGCAAGACCGAAACGCGCCTTATGGATTCCATGGACAAGCGCAACCACGACGACATGGAAAAGGTCAAGGCGCTGATGTTCACCTTCGAGGACATCAAACGCCTGCCGCACGAAGCGCTTATGCGTGTTGTGGCCGAGGTGGACCGCGAAAAGCTGCCGCTTGCCCTCAAAGGCGCGTCGGAAACTGTGCGCAAGATGTTCCTGCAATGCATGTCCAAGCGCGCAGGCAGTATTCTGCTTGAAGAAATCCGCGCTCTGGGGCCGGTCCGCGTCAAGGATGCCGATGCCGCGCAGGTTGAGATTGTCACGGTCATCAAGAACATGGCCAACGCCGGTGAAATCGACCTGGCAGAAAACGGCGGCAATGACGAGATCATTCCGTAATGGCTGACCAGCTTGATCCTTTGTCCGCTCAGGCAGGCGTTGCAGGCCTGCGCCTGCCGCGCGAACTGCCTGACATGGAGGATTTTGGTGCCCCCCCTCCCGCACAGGCACAGGTTGCAGAACCTGAGCCTGAGGAGGACAGCCTGGCCCCTGACCAGATGCTGGTTAGCGAGGCAGAGCTGGCAACCCTGCGTGACACGGCTTTTAACGAGGGGGTTGAAAAAGGGGCACAGGAGCGTGAGGCCGCCTTACAGACGCAGCACGCAGCAGACCTGACAGCCCTGGCCGATGCCTTTGCCGCAGAAAGCCAGAGGCGGGCGCAGGGACTGCAAGAGGCAGCTGATGCGTTTGTCCTGACTGTGACCGATGTCGTACGCGCCCTGACCGCACTGGATGGCAGCCTGCTGGAAGGTATGCAACGCGACCTGACAGCCGAAGCCGCCAGTTTTGTAGCCACCTGTGATGGCGACATAACGGTACAATGCGCGCCAGAAGATGCCCCCCGCCTGCAAACCCTGCTGCGCGGCCACAGCAATGTGCAGGTGGAAGCCGGGCAGGACACAGGACAGGGGCTGATGCATATTGTTTCGCCCACGCACAGTATCGTCATCGACTCCGAACAGTGGCGTAAAGCTGTTGGAGAAAAAATCATTGCCGCTGTCACGGCCCTTGCGGAGCAGCGCACAAAGGGTCCCGAGCGGAAGGCATAAGGCCAGGCGGAGAGAAGCATGAACACGAACAACACGGAAATTGGGCTGGAAGATTTTGCCACCACCCCTGCCGACGCAGCCCCGGCAGCCCCGACCGAAACCCCGGACGAGGCCTCGGCCAGCACCGCCCCCACCGCAAGCCAGATGGAGGCGGTGTATGAGATTCCGGTCAAGATCACCGCTGTCATCGGCACGGCAACCATGCCTGTCAGCCAGTTGCTCAAGCTGGGCCGCGGCGCAGTGGTGGAACTGGACAAGAAGCTGGGTGAAGCCGTGGATATTTATGCCAACAACCGCTTGATCGCCCGTGGCGAGGTGGTGGTGGTGGACGACAACCATATTGGCGTGACCATGACGGAAATCCTGTCCTCCTCATCCTCTTCCGCCAGCTAGGACACAGACGCGGTGTCCGGTACCAACGGGCCGTCCATGCCGCAGGCAGAAGTGCTCACGCACACTACAGGCTCCATGACTTCCATGTGGCTGACGGGGCTTGTCTCGTTTGTCATTGTCATCGCGCTGATCCTGCTGTGCCGCTACGGCCTGAAGTATCTGGAGCCCTATCTGCTCCGCACCCGACGGACACGGCATCTGGCCGTGCTGGAAACACTGTCCCTGGACCAGCGCCGCCGGATCAGCCTGATCCGCTGCGGTGACTATGAGGGCGTGATCCTGACCGGCGGGGGGAGTGATATTTTTCTGGGCTGGATACCCCCCCACACCCCTGGCACCCCAGGTGCCGGCCCTGCCCCAGACAGCTTTGCCCAGGCTGTCTGGCTGGAAGAACGACGCGAACCCGTGGAGCCTGCGCCTTGACACTTCCCTTTCCAACACGGCGCAACCTACGGGCAGCCCTGTGTGTGGCCGGTCTTCTGGGCGTTGGCATCCTGCTGGCCTGCATGCCCTTTCTGGCCCACGCGCAGTCAGTGTCCATAGACCTGGGCAAAAGCGGGGGAGAGGCCGGCACAACCAGCCGCCTGATCCAGTTAACCGCGCTGATTACCCTGCTGTCGCTGGCCCCCAGCCTGCTGGTTATGGTCACGGCTTTTACCCGGATCATCATCGTATTATCGCTGCTACGCGGCGCGTTGGGGGCACAGGGTACGCCGCCCAATACTGTGCTGATCGGGCTTGGGCTGTTTCTGACCTTTTTTGTCATGCAGCCGGTACTGGAACAATCGTGGATCCATGGGGTAGCCCCCATGATGAACGGCCAGATCAGCGAAATTGACGGACTTAAAGCTGCCGCCGAGCCTTTCCGTGGCTTCATGCTGGCCAATGCGCGCCCGACCGATATCACCACTTTTTTGCATCTGGCCAATCTGCCACCGCCGCCTACTCCGGCTGAAACCCCGTGGCGCGTGCTCATGCCCGCCTTCATGATCGGGGAACTGAGCCGTGGTTTTGAAATGGGCTTTCTGCTCTATCTGCCCTTTCTTGTGATCGATATTGTCACATCGAGTGTGCTGATGAGCCTTGGCATGATGATGCTGCCGCCTGCGACAATTTCCCTTCCTTTCAAACTGATCTTCTTTGTCATGGTGGATGGCTGGCAGATGGTGGCGGGTGGTCTTGTCCGGAGCTTTGGCAGTTGACCACCCAGCCACCAGAACACTGTTACCAATCGGCGCGTTTCGGGGTGCTGGCCGCCAAAGCACTCTGGCACGACAGGCAGCAATGCCTTATTATGGCCAATGTCAAAAACAGGGACGAGTATCCATGCTGATCAGGCGCGCGAGTATGTTGCTGGTGTTGGCCGCAGTTGGCGGTTGCTCGCCTGATTACATTGCAAGCCGCATGACCGGGCGGGAATGTAGTGCCGGTTTCATTCAGGAAGGTGACAACTGGTGCGCCCCCCCTGAGCGCCCACCACCGCCCCAGCCCTACTGCACCCGTAGCTGGAATGGTGTGGACTGCTGGGGCCGCCCAGACCAGATGCCCAATGTCGCACCTGAAGTGGCAGAGGGCCCAACCGGCCTGACGCAGGATCAGAACTCCAAGAGGCTGAACCTGCCGATCAACAAGATCCCCCCCACCAACTCTTACATTCCGTAAAGGGTTGGATCAGGGGTTAGGCTGCCTGGCTATACGCCACAGTTGAGACTACTTCGGCTGTATTATGACGCCATGGAGTGCAGCGTCGCGTCATGATACGCTCTTCTGGCACGCAGGCTCCTTATTCGCCGTCTCTGCCTGATCTCACATAGTTTGACAGTCGTTATCTGGCGCAGCCAAGGCGCGGCATAAGTGTGCCTCATTACAGCACCTCAGTCTCTGTTATCCTGAGTGTATTGCTGTGCAGTATTGACTATTTTGAAGCCACACTGTGCTTACAATTTCCAAAAATTTTGGGGTTTTCTTTTGAGTAAGTTCTAAAGACTGTCGCCTTTTTGGAAAAAGGCGACACCCAAAAACTTTTATTCTTTTTGTTGAGACGCAACTATTAAAGCAGATCAAACACTCTCAACGGATCGGCCGCGCCAGGAAGGTATTTTCAAAAGGCTGCTGAGAACCACCAGAGCGGACATTCACACCATTGCGCCCTTTGGCACGGCGGCCTGTACCGTCCTGCTGGCGACCCTGGTTCTGTCCACCGCCACCACCCTGCTTGGCGTCCCGCACCTCTGGCTGTGCGGCCTGTTCAGCTTTTGCAGCATCAGGCTGCAGGACTGTGGCCAGTTGCGTCTCAACCATCAGCGGTACAGCCTTGGCCCGTTCAATCAGTTCCTCAAGCCGCTTTTCCTGCGGAGGAATCTGCGTCACCAATGCTTGCAAGCGGTCGGCAACGGCATCAGCACGACCGGACAGGCTGTCCAGTTCTGCTTCTGTCACCTTGGCCTGTTCCAGCATACGGCTGAGTGGGCGACCACTGACTTCCCCCGCAACGCGGAGTTTGTCTACGCCCTCTTCAGCGCTCTTCACGCTGTTTTCAAGCTTTTCCACAAGGCCCAGAAGGCTCTCGCGGTCGCGCTTGAGGTTGGACAGCACACGGCCAAGATAAAAGCTGTAGATTATTCCCATAAGCAGGAAGAACGACAGCACGATCTCGATGATAAGTTGGATCTGTGTCAGCATCTCTTCATTGCCTCCAGTCTGGTCTGGCCAGAAGGCCAGGGGCCGGTAGTGGAATGACCACAAGCACCGTTATGTCTTGGCTTCAGCTTCAGGTGCCGGTTCGGCAGCCTGTGCTGTTGCAGCGTGTTTCAGCGAGCTTTCCGACGACAGCAGCTTCTTTTCAATCCTGACTGCCGCCTTGCCATTCAGCTTTCCAAAACGCCCTTCGAACACCGGGGTCTGGCCACACTGGAGTTTGACACGGATTGGTGTCCCACTGCGATGGGGAAATGTCAGTAATGCACCGGGGCGCATATTCAGCACATCCCCCAACGGGACTGTTTTTTCGTCAAAAACGGCGGAAACCTGCACGTCTGTTTCCAGAATTTCTGAAATCAGATGCCCTTCCCAAATGGAGTCACGGCCAAACCGCTCCCCCATGAACTGCTGCGACAACTGGTCGCGCACGGGTTCCAGCGTAGCATACGGCAGGATCAGATCCAGATTGCCGCTCCGATCTTCCATATCAATATGGAAGCGGCTCATCACCACGGCATTGGATGCGCGCGCAATTGCTGCAAAGCGCGAACTGACTTCCAGCCGCTCAAACGCCAGATCAATGGTGCAGACCGGGCTGAACGCAATGGAGAGGTCATTCAGGGTCAGCGTGATCAGCTTTTCAATCAGGGCACGCTCAATAGCGGTATGGGGGCGATCTTCCATACCGGCATGACCGGCCCCACGCGGCCCACCCATGAGAATATCAATGATGGAATAGGACAGTGAGGAATCAACAACCACAAGGCCATAATTCTCCCACTGCATGGCCTTGAAGACCGCAAACAGGGAGGAAGACGGCACGGCGTTCATGTAGTCACCAAAACTCATCGAACGGATGGTTTCTATGGTGATTTCCACGTTGTCGTTGGTAAAGCTGCGCAGGGTTGTGGACAGGATACGCACCAGACGGTCGAAGACGATTTCGAGCATCGGCAGGCGTTCGTAAGACACGAACCCGGCCTTGATGACACGCTCCATCCCGCTTTCTTCGCGGATCGGCAGACCGCCGAACGCATTGCCCAGCAGGCTATCTATCTCAGACTGGTCAAGAAGCTGGCTGCCCAGGCCATCGTCTTCGGCCTCGTCCTCATCCACCAGAGCGGCTTCGTGCTCATGCGCAACGTCGTCTTCAGGCTGATGGTCGTGGTGGTCCGCATCGTGCTCAGTGCTCTCCCCTTCCTGCGCGGCAGGCTCAGGGGCTCCCTCATGCTCGCTTTCAACGCCAACATGGGCCTCTGTATCAGCCGGAGGTGCCGGGTGTTCCTCGGCATCAGCATCGGCCTGCGTGCCTTCATGCGGCACGTCAGAAGGCGCCTGCGCAGCCGTGCCCTGGGGCTCGGTGCCATCTGTCGTGTCGTCTACATCCTGCATGGTATCTTTTCGCCGCGGCTTGAACTGGGGGAACTGCTGTCTGTGGTCAGGCTGTTACCAGCCTGGAATTACTGCACGAGAAATTCGACCAGATACACATTGGTAACCTGCAAGGGCGCCAGAGTAGCCCGCAAGCGGCGCAACACGGCCTCACGCAGGCGGTAGATACCGTCACCACGGATGTCCTGGGGCCGGGTTTCGTGCAGGTAGGTCTGGAAAATATCCTGAATTTCAGGAATGCGGTTCTGCAGCGAGGCCTCGTTCACCGCGTCCGCAATTTCCACCTTGGCGGTGATTTTGACATACACCGGCCTGCCATCCCCACTGTCGAGGTTGGAAACGATGGTCGGTATCCCCAGCATGATGGAGGTGTGCATGTTGGAGGCAACGCTTTTACCGTCCTTGCTCGCAACACTCCCAGCCTTGTGGGACGAGAAAAGCCCCTTCTGCCAGGCGAAGACCCCGCCCCCAACCAGCAGAAGCAGGACAACGGCCGCCACGATAATCAGCTTGAGCTTGGATTTGGATTTCTTCTGCTCTGCCTGGCGAGACGCCTCAGCACCCGCCTCCTGCCCGGCACCCCCGGATGGGGAGGCGGTTACGGTCTCGCTCATATCTGGCTGGCTCCGGAATGGTTTCTAAGGTGGTAAGTGATATTTTAACTCCTGGCGTCAGGTGACTCAATGCCTTCTCTGCCCCCATGACACACAGAAACCATGGATTGGAGACAGAAAAAACCGAATTGACCTGCTGCCAGGAGAATGGAGCGTTTTCAGGCAACCGGAGCTTATGCGCAAGCAGCAGACTGCACGCATGTACGCGCCGGATAAAAAACGCCAGAACCTGATAAAACCGGCCCACCCCAGACAGGGCGGGCCGGTCGTATTCAGGGTTTTACTGCTTCATCGCAATGGTGGTCTGCAGGAGCTGGTCAGCCGTTGTCACGACCTTCGTGTTGGCCGAATAGGCTTCCTGCGCAACAATCAGAGCAGACAGATCGCTTGTCAGGTCAGTTGTGGAGGATTCCACATACCCGACAGACAGCGTGCCTGTACCGTTTGCACCCACAACACCCGTCTGGGCCGTGCCAGAGCTGGCGGTCGCGGTATAGGCCTGGCCGTCAACCGCGTTCAGCCCGTTCACATTGGCAAAGTTGCTCAAGGCAACCTTGGCAACAAGCTGGGTATCACCATTGTCAAACGTGGCCATGATCGAGCCATCGCTTTCAATTTCAACACCCTGGAAGTTGCCGGTCGCAACGCTATCGCTGGTCAGGGAGGTGGAATCGGTGCTGAGGCTGGATGCCGTGGACAGCGTCATCTTGGAAAGATCAGCCGTATAGGACGTGCCGCCAATAGTCGCACTCAGCGCGCCCAGAGTGGTGGACGCACCCGTGGTGCTGTCTGTAACGGTCTTAACCGAACCATCCGTGTTGAACACGACATTATACGTGTCAGACGACACAGAGGACGTGCTGCTGGTATCGTACGGGTTGACGAACGACACAGACCAGGTCGGCGGGGAGGAGGCCGTCTGCGTCCACTTGGCAGCAACTTCCGTGCCGTTGGCAGACACCGGCGTTGTCATATAGGTCTGGTTGGAACCCGTGGTGGTGCCCAGGAGCGTTGTATCGTCCATGGTCAGCGTCGTGCCACTGGCCGTCAGCGGATTGGCCTGAGTCACGCTCTTGGTGCCGGTCGCGGTGGCCATGGTGGTGCCGCTGGTGCCGCCAATGGTGCCCAGGTCCAGGGTCATGCTCTGCTGGACGCCATTATACGTCGCAGTCACCGGGATAGTGGCGGATGCGCCGCTCAGCGTGGAACCAATGGTCTTGCCGGTGGAGTTGTCAACGACCGAAGCCAGAGTGCCGCTGCTGTCAAACGTGACCTGATAGCTGTTGGAGGCAATGGTGCCAGTGCCATCAGCATCATAGGCGCTGACATTCCAGACCAGCGGGTTGGTGTCGCTCTGCGTCCAGTTCAGCGCCACTTTGTGGGCTGTGGCGTTGGAGTCATACGTTGTGACAGGGGCGGTCGTGTAGCTCTGCGCCGTGTAGGAGGAGTTGTCGCTGGGCAGGTTGCCGACCTCTGCGCTGAGGGTCAGCGTGGTGGTCTTGGTCGGGCGGAATGCCACGTCAGCAACATTGATCTGGGTCAGGCTGTTGCTCAGGTTCCCGTCGGAGCCGACCATATACCCATCCAGATAATACCCGCTGGTGTTAACCAGATAGCCGGACTTGTTCTCATAGAACTCACCGTTACGGGTATAGTACTGCTGGGTTTCAAACTGCGTCTGGCCGGACGTGGTCGCCCCGGTCTCTTTCGAGACGTTGAACAGCCCGCTGCCCGAAATCGCCATGGACAGGGAGTTGGTGCTGCTGGACGCCGTGCCCTGCTTGTCCACATGCTGGACTGTCACCGCAGAGGTGGACTGGGAAATACCTTCCGACGCAGCATTGGTGCCGGTCAGGGAGCCTGCCACATAGTCCTGAAACGCCGTGGTGTTGGCCTTGTAGCCAACGGTCTGGCTGTTGGCGATGTTGTTACTGAGGTTCGTAAACGCTGTGGACTGCGAGTTGATGCCGCTTACGGCCGTGGAAAGGGCATTGAAAACTGACATGAGCCATCCTGCCTTGATGTATGCTGTTGTCTGTTCCGTCCGCCATCAGGCAGGAAAGGACCATTGGTTTTGTCATGGCCGTCAAGACCCACAACTCTGCCCGCACCATATCAAGACAGGTGGCAGAAACCAATGCCCTTCCTCAGGCACGAAATGGCGGCAGACACATCCACAGCGTTAATACCTGTGCCTTTAACGTCTTGGCCTGAGTAACACGCACACCGGGAAACGCAAGGCTTTCCCGACACATCACGCCATGCGCAGGCACACCCCGGCATCCAATAGCCATGCTATAAGGCCTTCATTATCATGGCTATATCATAGCATAACCATAAAAAACCCTAGACTATAACTAGATGGCATTTATGCCCTGATGGCGTATGCAATGATAACCATCATACACTGAAATTATTACCGCAGGGTTTTCATCACCATCAGGGCCACGCAAAAATCGCGACGGACGGGGCGGATTCGAAAACCGCGCCCCCTCCGACAGCACCATTTATGACAAGACAAAAACCGCAGCAGGATTCACAGCCCGACTGCATGGCAAGCAGGACACCTGCCTGCCCACCCCGCAGCCATCCGTTTTGTCGCTATGACAATCATAGGGAAAATTGCGGCAACAGCTTTCCCGATGGCACAGGCAAGCGCCAGACGCTGCCAGCCACCATCAACGGCCAGGCGCACGCGCTCCGGGTGTTTTCAGCTTCATCACATAGGCGATGATCGCCGCAACGGACTGAAAATACTCAGGGGGAATTTCTGATTCCAAAGGCAACGTGTAAAGCGCCCGCGCAACCGGGGGATTGGCAACAATGGGCACACGGGCATCTTCCGCCGCAGCACGAATACGCGCTGCCATATCATCCACCCCTTTGGCGACAATCTGCGGGGCAGCATCGGTGCCGGTTTCGTACTTCAGGGCGACGGCATAGTGGGTCGGGTTGGTGACAACCACCGTGGCCTTGGCAACATCCTGCACCATGCGCTGGCGGGCCCGGCGCTGGCGCAACTGCCGCAGCCGCCCCTTTACATGGGGGTCACCTTCGGTCTGGCGAAACTCTTCTTTCAGGTCCTGAAAGCTCATCCGCAGGCCCGATGTCCGGTGGTAACGGGTCCACACATCATCCAGCACGGCAATGCAGCACTGTACGGCAAGAATAACCAGTGTGGCGTAAACGAACCAGGATGCCAGTTCACGCACAAGCCGCTGTGCGGTCCAACGCTCGGCCTCTGGGGCCACAGCCAATGTTCCCTTGGCCACGCCGTATAGCAGGAAGCCAAAGACCAGAAACTTGACCAGGCTTTTCAGCAGTTCGACAATATTGGTCACACCGAAAATACGCTTGAGGCCCTTCATAGGCGACAGACGCATGAGGTCAGGCACCAAAGCCTCCGGCCGGAACAGAAACCCCGTCTGTAACAGGCCGAACACGATCGTCACGACAAACCCGACCATAACAAAGGGCACACCAAGCAGCAGACCTTCGCGCCCGGCCAGCAACACTGTGCCGTAAACAGACCCCATATCCGGCGGAATGGTGGCGGCATGTTCCATAATACCACGCATATGCGCGACAAAGCGCTGAGCCGTTGGCCCTGCGAACATGACTGCAAAAATCAGGAACGACCCCAAGGACACCAGCATCTGCACTTCACGCGACTGGGCAATATTGCCCTCTTCTCGCGCGGTCCGCAGCCGGTGCTCTGTTGGGGCTTGCGAGCGTTCGCCCCCGCCTGACCCTTCCTCCGCCATGGCTTGCCCTCCTTACGGCGTGGGGGGCGGCATGGGCACACCAAGCCCAGGCAGGCCGAGCAGCAAATCCCCCGCGCGTTCCTGCCATACCCCGGCCATGACCTGAATAAGCATGCCCAAAAGGAGCACCCCACCCAGAATCTGGGCGGGCATGGCAATAGAATACACCTGAATGGCAGGCAAAAGCCGGTTGAGAACCCCCAGCATGGCGGGCCATAGCGTGCCAATAAGCACAAAGGGGGCCGCAAGCTGGATGGCAAGCCCAAACACCAGAGCCGTTGCCTCGGAAACACTTTTGGCCATATCCCCCAGCATGACCATATGCCCGGGTGGAAACAGGGTATAGGAGCCCGTAATGGCCGCCAGTGGCAGGGCATACAGCCCGGTTGTCAGGAAGATAACAGGCACGAACGATGCGGCCATATGACTGATCGCGGTGCTGGACGCCCCCAGTTCGGCATCAGGCTGCAATACGCTGGCCAGACCTGTCAGCACGGAAATAACCTGCATGGCAATTGTCAGGGCCATACCGACAAGCCGTGCCAGCCAGCCAATAAACGCGCCACACAGGAGTTCACCCGCCACAATGGCCACAGCCAGAGCGGGCTGGTGCAGAGCATCGGTGCAGACTTCGGTCAGGTGGTCCTGCACCGTGGGCAGAACCGCGGCTGCGACAACCACACTCAGACCAGCACGAACAACCATGGGGGATGTAACCTCCCCCACGCCTGGCGCAATCATGACAACAGCACTGACCCGACATAGCACGACCATGAACATGGCCACGACAACCGGCAGGGAAAGGTCACCGGGTAGAAAGGATTCCCACATCATGGACGACACACCCACACGGCAGGGAACCCCGCCGTCATGACCCTCCGACCATCACCATCTGGTCAAAAATGGTACGGGCATAGGTATTGAGGGTGGAATACATAAAAGAGCCGGTCAGGATCAAAGCCGCCATGGACGCAACAAACTTTGGCACAAAGGACAGCGTTGCCTCACTCACCTGCGTGACCGCCTGAAAAAGCGAGACCAGAACACCAGCACACAGCGAGGCCAGAAGTGACGGCGCGCCCATCTTGACCGCTACGATCATGGTCTGGCGCAGCACATCATGAATATCAACGCCTGTCTGCATTACTGCAGTCCAGCCCTTAGATCGACATTTTCATGACTTCCTGGTACGCCTGAACCATCCTGTCGCGCACAGTTGTCACGGTCTGCAATGTCAGCTTGGCTTCTTCCACCGATGTGGCAATGGCGGTCAGATCACCTTTGCCGGACAGGCCTGTCGCAGTCATGCTTTCAGCCGTCTTGCCCGTCTTGATCGCCCCTTTGAGGGCAGAATTCAGAGCTGTGCCAAACGATGTTACGACATCGGAAGCCTGTGCTGTTTCGTCCCCGCCCAGGCCGTTGGTGCCTGTCTGCATGGCTTTCTGGGTCACCCCGTAAGCGTTGACGGCGTCCAGACTACGTGTGGTGATGTCGCTGACCATGCGTTTGAGGGCCCTCTCCTGCTGCCTTCGGTCAGGAAGCGGCTCCTTGCTTCCGCCGGTATGTTCCCGCCTGCTTTAGTCTAGCCATTCCTTAACAGCAAGGCCAGTGGATTGACATCGCTCTGACAGCTTTGGCGCATGGCCTCATAGCGTGGCACTCTCAAACCTCAGAGCCGCCATGCCACACACGATAACCCTGTGTGGCAGCAGTATTATCTGAGCGCTTGGGCAGCCAGCCGATGCGCCTGAGCAAAAATACCCAGATCCGCGACCATCCGTGCCATGGGGACCGACCAGTCAAAGGGAGCCTTCTGCTGGTAAATCCGCACACTGTTGTACCACGGCGAATCGTCACGCCCTGACAACCACCGCCAGCACTGGTCATAGCGGGACAGCAGCCAGACCGGCTTGCCCAGCCCCGCCGCCACATGCGCGGTAGAGGTATCCACGGCCACAACCAGATCAAGTGTGCTGACCAAGGCTGCGGTGTCAGCAAAGTCCCCCAGCAGGCTGGTATGATCGATCAGCCTCATCCCCCGCGGTGGGGTACGGGCTTGGACCGATTTTTCACCGACCTGAAGACTATAGAATACAGCACCGGGCACAGCAGCCGCCAAAGGCGCAAAGGTAGCAAGGTCGGTTGAGCGACGTTTATCGGCAAAAGCCACAGCCCTGACATCAGGATGGGGAGCACCAGCCCAGACAAGACCGATTCGCAGCGGCGGAACCTCCGTTCCGGTCGGGTCCTGACGCAGGAGATCCGCCCAGCCCGCCACAGCATGTGGGTCCGCTCGCAAAAAAACCTGCGGGAAGGGAATAGTCTCCAATGTTGTCCCCAGCGCATACGGCAGACTGAGGACGGGGCATTGCAGGTCATGCGCGGGCGTGGGGTCGTCCTGCGATACAAATTCCTGATCCGGAAAGGACTGACGCAAAAGCCGGAGCAGTTGAGGGCGCACCTGCATAAGCACCCGCCCTCCCCGCTCAGCCACCTGCGGCAGAAAGCGGGAAAACTGGATCACATCGCCAAAGCCACCCTCGGTCTGGACCAGCAGGGTGCGCCCGACAAATGCCTCCCCTTTCCAGACCGGAGCAAGCGTATGGACACGACGGCGGGCTTCCAACGTGTTCCAGCGCCACTCATACTCCTCAAACCCTTCTCGGTATTTCCCCTGTGCCAGCAGGGACAGAGCATAGTTAGAGCGAGTCTGGGCATTGTCCGGGGTCAGTTGCACTGCCACCTGATGAAATTTTTGCGCCAGTTCATGCCGTCCCTGAAAATCAAGCGCGGACCCGAGGTTGCTCAGGGCAAGAGCATGCTCGGGCTGGCGCTCAAGGCAGTGGCGATAAGCGGCAATCCCCTCCTCATACTGCTGAAGCCGAATGCATGTGTTGCCAAGGTTGCACCAAGCATCCGCCAGGTCTGGCTGCAATGTTGTGGCACGCAACGCCAGCGTGCGGGCTTTTGTAAAATCACCAAGCGTATTCAGCAGACCACTATAGTTGCTGATGATCCTGGCATCATCCGGGCTGGCAGCCAGTTCACGCTCATACGCTTTGGCGGCTTCTTCCAGATAGCCTGCGCGCTGAAGTGCTTCCCCTGTCGCGGGTGACATACGTGAGTGAAGAGGAGCCGCTACATCGCGCTGGGACATGGAAACGCCTTAACCTGATCCTGTTTCCCGGCCTGATTCTCCTGCCGGACCGGGGGCGCAACTGCCTGCGCCTGCGTCAATATGGTGGGCCATATGAGCGACAAAGGCCACCCCACAACCGGCAGAGGCAGACAATCCTGCCAGTCACAAAAAGAACAAAAAAAAGATTACCAGCCTTAACCTTCTCTTAGCCGTTTCTGCCTTTACTCGCCCTTGAGCCTGGCGGGGATGTCCGCCGGACATAGTGGAGAGTTTATCCATGTCACTGTCTATCAACACCAATGCATCGGCCCTCATCGCCCTTCAGACCCTGAACGCTACGCAGTCCGACCTGTCGGCAACTGAAAACGCGGTCTCCACCGGTAAGAAGGTCTCCACCTCCGCTGACAACGCTGCCTCCTACGGCATCGCACAGCAGATGAATGGCAACATCGCCGGCCAGAGCGCTGTGAACGATGGCCTGTCCTTTGCTTCTCAGATCGTCAGCGCCACCAACACGGCTGCTTCTCAGATCATCAGCATCCTGCACGACGTGCAGACCGCAGTGACCAGCCTTGCCGGCAACTCTGGCTCCGCCACCTCCACCGACCAGGTCAGCACCCAGATCACCAGCTACCTGGCTCAGATCGACACCATCGCTCGTGACGCAACCGTCAACGGCGTGAACCTGCTGGCTGGCACGGTTTCCACCACGGCTTCCAGCACGGACGGCCTGGGCATCAACTCTGGCTCCCTGACCTTCGTCACCGGCCTGCAGGGTGACACGGTTACGGTCTCCGGCTTCAACTCCACCATCGCCAGCGCTGTTAACGGTGCAAGCGTTACCGGTGGCACCGCCACGGCTGGCATCACCATGGCAGCTGCTCTGGGCCTGACCGCATCTGGCACCGCTGGTGAAAACGCAGCCAGCAACGTGTTCGTCACCGGCAGCACGCTGAACACCTCCGCTTTCGGCGGCACGACCGACGGCGACACCAAGTCCACCGCCAACATGATTGCACTGGTCCAGAAGGCCATTGTTGCCATGACCAACGTGACCTCCACGCTGGGTGCGGAAAGCAACAACATCACCAACATGGCGTCCTACGGCACCAGCATCTCCGACAACCTGACCAGCGGCGTCAGCGCCCTGACGGATGCCGACATGGCTGCCGAAAGCGCCAAGCTGACCTCCCTGCAGACCAAGCAGTCCCTGGCCATTAAGGCTCTGACGATTGCTAACGGCCAGTCCCAGAACATCCTGTCCCTGTACCAGTAAGCCTTACCGCTTCTGGCATAGCGCGACTGAAGTACCCCCGGCCAAAAGCCGGGGGTATTTTTTTGCCCTAAGCAAAGTGCCAAGACCCCTGACAACGCTAGGCCATGCGCTTTAGAAAAAGCCGTTTCCTCGGCCGCGGCTTATATTATCGGCCCGCAGATTATATTCTGTCTCTTTATCCCTGACCGATCCTGTGCTCTTTCATGACGTTCCTTGATTGAGAGACTGCAATGATCCGCCGCACCTTATCCCGGTTGTCCACAGGCCCATCCCTTCCGCTGATTGCCCTGTTCACCGCGATGCTTTCCCTGACAATTGGCGCATCCATTGCAAAATCGCTGTTCCCGATTATTGGCGCGGCCGGTACGACCGCCCTGCGCCTGAGCCTTGCCGCCATCATGCTGGCCGTGGTGTTCCGCATCTGGCGTGGAACGCTCTCGCGCCAGACACTCAAAGCCGCCATTCCTTACGGGGTGTCGCTGGGGATGATGAACCTGCTGTTCTACATGGCCATACAGCGCATCCCTCTGGGGATTGCTGTCGCCCTGGAGTTCAGTGGCCCCCTGTCGCTGGCGGTTCTATCCTCCCGCCGCATGATGGATCTGTGCTGGGTCGTTCTAGCCTGTTCGGGCCTATTTTTACTGCTGCCCCTGCATGGCTCCCACGATACACTTGATACCACAGGCATGGGGTTTGCCTTGGGGGCGGCTGTTTGCTGGGCCGCTTATATTCTGACCGGCAAGCAGGCAGGGACCAAGCTGGGGGCGGCGGCACCTGCGTTAGGCATGCTGGTAGGCAGTGTCGTTGTGCTACCTTTTGGCCTTGCACAGGCGGGCTTTTCTTTCCTTACCCCCCATGTCATGGGGGCTGCCCTCATTGTTGCTGTGCTGTCGAGCGCCCTGCCCTATTCTTTGGAAATGTTCGCGCTCCGCCGGCTACCCGCCAAAAGCTTTGGCGTGCTGACGAGTGGAGAGCCCGCCATAGCCGCCATGACAGGGGCTGTGCTGCTGGGCGAATCGCTCTCACTGCTCAAAATTGTAGGTATTGGTGCCGTTATTGCCGCATCCATCGGCATTACCTGGTCGGACAGGGACAGCCACCCCAAACCGGAATAAACTGCTCTTGCCTTGCGCCCAAGCAAGGTGACTGCACACCCGGTAGACAAAATACCGGGCGTGCAGGCTTTATTTCATCAGGTTGATCGTACGGGTCATCA
Source organism: Acetobacter vaccinii (assembly GCF_008365315.1). Lineage (NCBI taxonomy): Bacteria > Pseudomonadati > Pseudomonadota > Alphaproteobacteria > Acetobacterales > Acetobacteraceae > Acetobacter > Acetobacter vaccinii. The sequence continues at coordinate 736,174 of NZ_CP043506.1, forward strand.
TGGAACGGGTGATCTGCATGGTGTTCAGATTGGCCTCGTAAGAATGCTGGGCCTCATGCGTATCCATAATTTCGATCATGGTGCTGACATTGGGGGTCTTAACGTAGCCCTTGGCATCTGCCACCGGATTGGACGGATCATACTTCGTCTCAAACGCAGAGTTATCCTGCCCGATCCGCTGCACTTTAACGCCAGCAACCCCGGTCTCCCGGTTCAGCGTTTCCTTGAAGGTAATGGTCTTGCGGCGGTACGGGTCCGACCCCGGTGTCAGCCCGGTTGTGTCCTTATTGGCCAGGTTTTCAGCCGCAACCCGCAGGCGGGCAGACTGTACGCGCATGCCATCGGCGGAAATACCGATTGTATTGGAAAAATCCATAACGCCCCTCCCTTAGGAATTGACCCCAAGGGTCACCGAATACATGGACATGTAGCGGCTGTACAATGTTGTCGCCAAACGCTGCTGGTCGTTGGTATCGGCCACTTTTTCCAGCTCATCTTCGATCTGAACACGGTTTCCATCCACCGAGGTGGAACCGCCCGATGGGTTAGCCCGCGTACTGCCCCCCATCCCTGCCATATGGCCGGGTTCGGTTTCGGCCAGCACCACAGCCATCTGTGACTCCAGCACACCCTGAAAAGGTGCGACATCCTTGGCAACGTAATTAGGGGTATCCGCGTTAGCCACATTACCAGCCAATACGGATTGCCGTCCTTCAAGCCACTTCAGCCGCCGTTCGGCCAGGCCGAGCAGATCGGTTCCGTTCCCGGCTGATGATGCGTGAGATGCCAAAGCTTCAAGCATGGATGGTTTATTCCCTTCCGTGGCGTTCCACAGAGTCGTTGACAACATGCTGCCTGGTCTCTGACAGCCTGCGTTGTGCTTTCTCGGTTCCTGACCAACCTAACCGATTGAAACAGCACAGAATGACAGCCCTCCGGTCATTCGCCTCTGGCTGTCTGCCGATAATCACAACACTCTTACCTTGCTTTCGATAGCATCAGCCATCGCTCATCGCCACAGTTTCCTGCCCTTTGGCGGCATGTACACGGCACAGGATACTCCATGGCCATCTCATGGGGGTCATGACATTCCTCCCGCTTGGCGCTATGGCTTGGAACAAACATGGCAACTGGGACGGTCATCTTTATGAATGGCAACAGAATGCGCAGGGCCGGCATGAGCGACATGCTCCTCATCACGGCGGCAGCGGCAGCCGTCATTGTCATGTGGAGCCTGCTGGCTAAGGATACCGCAGCCTCGGTTGCGGGGCTTGGGGTGGCGTTGTGGTTTCCACTCTCCATCCTGCTGTATCGGCTGCTGTTGCGCTGGCTCCCTGTTATTGACGGAGTTCGCCTCCGGCCCATGGATATTGCGCCGGGGCTACGCCGACAGGTCACCGCCGCCTGCCTGCTGACAGCCTCCCTGTCCATTCTGTGCCTGACCAGCCAGCCTGCCCCTGTGGCCATTGCTGATATTGTCGCCCTCAACTTCGCCTGCCTTGCAGCGCTGCTCGACAGGTCGGAAGGCTGGATGCCAAATTATGTGCTGGTGCCTATGCTGCTGGCTGGGCTTGTTGCTGGCATCCTGCATGATAGCAGCGCACAGGCTATTCTGGGGGCCGCAGCCGCGTGGATTGTGGTGTCTCTGGCACTTGTTGCCCTGTCCATTACCCTGCGGGCCAATTTTCTGTCAGGCACCAACATAACCATGGCTGCCGCCTGTGGCGCGTGGGTCGGGCTGGAAGGGTTGTGGACCTTCCTCTGCGCCACTGCGTTTGTGCATTGGGCATCCTGCGTGCTGCTACGGCATGTACAGGACCGTGCCGCGGCAGAGCGCCTTTATCTGGACAATACACCCAAGGCCTGGACCCAACCCATGGGGCCATCCTTTGCACTGGCCATGGCTCTCGCCATGCTGCTGCCTGGGTTTCTACCCGGTCTACCTGACTGGATCCTGCATCTGGCCAGTCAGAAAGACCAGTATTAACCGATCAGAGGGGGGTGGCGGGCAACCCAGCCGAGGCTGAGGCCGCATCCCCCACACGCCGGGTCAATAGTTTGAACAGACGGTCATTATCCGGGTCCATCGGGCGTGTGCCAATCCGATGGCTGATCCAGTGCAGCGCCCCTCTGTCCGATGCCTGTGATGCGTCAGAAGCCATACGCAAGGCCAGTGCCTGTTGCGTTGGTGTCAGTTCCCCAGTTTCAGGAATAGACAACTGCGCCAGCTTGCGCAGTGCTGCCACAGCGGCTGGCCACTCCGCTTTGCTTTCATGAATATGAGCCAACATATCCAGCGATGATGGATCGGCATCGGTGCTGAGTATGCTGATCGCCTTGGAGGAATCCCCCATAGCCAGCGCCGCATTGGCAGACACAAGACGACGAGAGGCTTTGACGTCATCAGGCAGGCTGGCGTCATCCGTGCGGTTGAGCACATCCAGCGCGTCCTGCGGCTGATGGCGCTCAAGCTGGATACCAGCCAGTTCCTCGCCCGCTGTAGCGCGGGACAGAGGGGATTCCAGCATGGGAATCGTATCAGACAGCACCTGTGCGGCCTCATCCGGCAGGCCGAGGCCACGCAACATTCTGCCATAAGCGGTCATGATTTCCGCTTTTCTAGCCCCTGGCGGCAAGTCGGGCAGATGCGCGCGCAGGACCGCCGCATTATGCAGCAACACTTCCTTATCGCTATTGTCAGGCGTGGAGCGTGCAATCTGCTCCAATGTCTGAAACAGCATAGGGGTGGCCACACTTTCCGGTGCAGGCTTGTCGCCTGCCTGCGCCTTGTCGATCGCAGCCAGCGCATCGCTCCAGCGGCCAGCGCGCATATGGGCGTCAGCCTGCAACAGGCGCACAACGGCCTCACGCCCGGCCAGGCGCGCATCGGGGATCAATCCGGCAAAGGCTTCGGCAGCGGCTTCCGGCTTCATGCGGCCATCGGCCAAGTCGATGGAGATTGTCTGCTCCAGCGCCTTTTCCGCAACGACCGGGTCTTTATCCATCGTCAGCTTACGGAATGTTGCATAGGCTTGGTCACGCTTGCCCAATCGCAGGTCACGGAATGCCGTGGCCACCTGATAGAGGGAACCTGAGGGTAGCTTGTCCAGCACCGCCAGATCCTCGCGCGAGCCATAACGCCCGATTTCTTCTGCTGCGATGGGCAACAGAGTATCACGCACGGGCTGAGGATAATTCTCAATCCTAGCAAAATCACGTGCCAGCATATGGGCGGCTTCCGGCCCCTGCCGGTTGCCCAAGGCCAGATACAGACCACGCCAGAGCTGCAACGCCCGCTGCTCGTTCTCTGCCCAGGGGCCCTCAAGCATGGAGGCCCCTTCAGTATTACCGCTCAGCAGTTCACTGGCGGCCAGAAGGAAACGCACTTCCGGCCTTGCGGCCTCACCGGGGTCATCCTGCAGGGCAACGGTGAGTATGCCCCGGGCCTCGACAAAGGAGCCTATGGCAAAGGCGGCCCTGGCAGCATCCAGCCTGCGGTCAAATTCTTCCACCGGGGTGGCATCAGCAGCCGAGACCAGAGCCTTGCGCCAGCGTGTTTCAAGCTCGGGGACCGGCAGATTGCGCAGGCCCAGCCACTTGAGGTCAACATCCGAGGCATAAACAGCCGCACCGCTATCCGCAAAGGCCTTGCCGTCACGCGTCAGCAACGCACCGTCCGACGTGGCGTGCATGCCAATATCCGGGGCATGTGCGGCGACAACGACACCTTCGGTCGTAGGCCAGACATCATACCCATCCCCCTTACGCAGGGAGAGAATACCACCATCATCCGTTGTGGACGTGCCAACCAGTAGGCGCGTGCCAGATGCCGGGTCATCAATGGACAGCACACGGCCTGGACGGCGCATGGGATAGAGAATACCCCCATCAACCTGACGGGGAATGATCATCCGCCGGTCAGCATAATCAGCATCCGGCGGTGGTTTATCACCCAGAACCCAGCCTTCTGCCTGCTGGGACAGGTAGAGCTTGCGGGTATCCGGCAGGCGCACCTTGATCAGAGTAGCTTCCGGCAGGGTATCGACCGTCAGGGCCGAAAAAATACCATCACCACGTAGGGCGCTGGTATCCATCTGCTGGGCGTTATCCACCACAATAATAAAGGTATTACCGCTGCGGAAAGCCGCAATGCCCATGTCAGGCGGCACTGGCAGCAACACACGGCTGACAGAGGATGCCATCTGCCCGGCTGATCCAGACGTCGTATTGCCGCCAGCCCTGGCCGTTATCGTGCCTGGTTTGCCTGCGCGGGCGGTCCGGCTGTCAGACTGGGGGGGCGGCAGAGGTGTGTCGAGCACCTTGGCCTGCCAGGATGGTGGCAGACCTTTCAGCAGCACATCGGCTGAAATATCATCATCCGCAGGGCCGGCCTGAGTGTCCGCCCCGGTGGGTGGTGGCGTGGGGGGCAGCACCTGCGTCGGGCCGGGCCGCGGTGGCACAGCCTTGTGCGCACGATTCTGCTGGGCATGACCATGCCTGCCCGCTGCCATAACCGGAATGGCAGTGGAGCAGGACAGAAATACAAGAACCGGAAGCGTGATGCAGCGTCTCACGCGTTGGGACCTGCTGAAATGCACGTGTCGTCAATCCCGAAGGGCCACTGCCCCCGCTGTCTGGCGGTAATCATGCACACCCTGGTCTGATGTCCTTCTGGACGCTCTTTGTGGCGCACGCACAACCCCGCTTGTCTGGCGGGGCAAACCCCGACCACACCATGCCTTACCCTGAAAAACAACCAACGGCTGCCGCAACCAACACCGCAGGGCCAGTCAGCCTGCCTATGCGGTCAGCCTGCGCTCGCCTTGCTGTCGGTCACGGTTTTCTGTCTGCCGTCAATCAGGCAAAAAGATCAACAGCGCTGGCCGCTGCTGAAGACTTCTTATGTTCGTTGCTGGAAGGCACCAACTGCCCGGACGCATCAAACTTGGTGGTGGCAGAAGAGCCGTCAACACTCTTGGAGACGACATTCACACCCACGCCAGCCGCATGCTCGGGCTGTGATGCGCGATAAACCTTTTGGGCAAGCCCGGTCGTAGCTGTCCGAAGGCTCGACGCCAGAGCCGCTGCTGCTGAAGTATCTGTCATCTTTATCCATCCTTCAGAACCAGAGAAGAAATAAGGGCTGACACAGGAAAACCACGCCCCCAGCCGCAATGCCACAGCCATGGTAGAAACACCATGCCCAAACACCCCTGACCGCGTCCGTTATAAACCGTGTTACAACCATGAATACAGCGTCAGTTTATGGGATGGCCATGCCTTAGCCAAGGTGTTTTTTGGCCGAAGCGGCATCCCCCCTTGATCCAGACAAAAATACCTATGTAGCTTTATCCTGCAAACAGTGGTCAGAAGGACAGGCACGGTGGCACAGGCCATGCGCGCCACCACCGCCAACGGGCATTGGAAACACCATGCGCATATTATGCATCAGCGATACATCGGTCGATGACAGCAGGCCGTGCAAGGGGCTCGCCAAAGCTGCGGCCGAGGGTGCAATTTCCATTACAATGTCCAGCGCGGAAGGCGTGGTCGAAACCCTGCGCCGCTCCCGTTATGACCTTGCCGTCATCCAGCAGGCCAGCCCGGATACCCGGCTGCTGCGCCACATCCGCAATAGCCGCCAGCCTACACCGATCCTGATTATTGCGCGCCAGACAACACCCGCCACCATAGCCGATGTATTGAGTATCGGCGCGGATGACTGCGTGCCCGCCACCGTAGACCCCATAGAACTGCTGGCCCGCCTGCGTGCCATTATCCGCCGTGTCAGCGGGCACGATAGCCTGACCCTGCATATCGGCCGACTGACTGTGAATGTTGACCGGCGCGAAGCCCATGTTGATGACAGGCTCCTGCCCCTGACTCCGCGCGAATACGATCTGGTGGAACTGCTCGCCCTGCGCAAAAGTCAGGCTTTGAGCAAGGAAGCCGTGCTGGACAGCCTTTATGCCGGGCAGGAAGAACCCCATGGCAAGGTCATTGATGTCATGGTGTGCAACATTCGCAAAAAAATGCGCGCCCTTGGCATCGCCACGCCGTTTACGACCCTTTGGGGAATCGGCTACCGCCTGAATGAGGACGCCTTTGCCCCTGTTGGCTCCAAGATGGTCGGGGCAGACCGGTCCATGTCCCGCGTGGCCAAGGAAACCTGCATTCCCATCATGCCCGGTGGCATCAACATCATGCCTGCGGCGGGCTCATCCGAAGGCCTGTGACAAAAACTGCCTTACAGTAACCGCATGAAAGCCATGCACTCAAAGCGTAGCCAGATGCTACTCACCGTGGGCAGTTGCATCCTTCTGCTGGCGCTTCTTGCGCCGGTCATATGACCCGAATCGGGAAACTTCGGCCTCGGCTTTTTTCAGCTCCGAATACGCCTCGCACGCCATGGGATATTGTGCAGAAAGCCCCCAGTACGCCCTGTAGGCCTCGGGCGTCTGACGGTGCCTGTTTTCAATATGGCGTTTGAGCATTGTAAAACTGTCGCCACAGTGCAGGCAGACAAGAGCATCCGACCGGAGCGCATGCTGGGGTGGGCAGGCAGGCTGGTCCTGACGAGCTATCCACTGCCGCTGTTTCCACGGCAGTTCGGCCGACATGCCTGGCTGCATCGTGCCACCCGCACTTGCCCGCACAAGGCTCGTGGCCTGACGTTCCTTGTCCGTTGTGCGGGTTGGCAGGTTCAGAACGCTCCGGGTCGCCAGTTCCATAAACGGCACCCGCTGGTTACCCGCAGTCCGGGGGGCACCCTCAGCCACCAGGCGGGGCGGCCCCATGACATCACGCGGGAGGCGCCTTTCTATCCGCTGGGTTTCCTCCAGCACGTCGTCCATGCTGCGAATGGCGCCCACATCGGCCATGTCGGACAGAATACCAAGAACAGTGGACAGCCGCTCCGGGCTATTGAACGCGATCCGCTTGAGAGCCAGCGTCACGTCCCTGACCTTTTCCGCCTGCGCGATAATGGCATCCGATGTCTGGGCAGGTAGAAAATCCGTATGCATACGGCCTACCAGCCGGCCAATACGCTTTTCCGTAATGGCATCGACGGGATGGGTTCGAACACTTTCGAATGTAGCTTCTGACACGACTGCCTCCGTCACACCGCCGGTTTATCCATGACATTGGACGTTATTGTTACAATTGCGACACTGCACCTTGCATGGAAACGAGACCAAATCCGTCCTGGTTGCAGGCACACCAAATTTTTCCTGCACGACCGCAGGACCATCCGACACCAAAGCCACACTTCCAACCCGGAAGGTCGCAGTCCTCCCATACCCAGAAAACAGGGCAGGCCCGACCACGCCTTCGAATGGATCGAAAACCCGGCAGCACTCAAGCTGGTGCGAACGGTGTTACAGAATTATGGCAAATTCTAGACCAGCACCCCCTGCCCCCACACACGATACCGTATGCAAGGGGCAGTTCGGGTCAGAATGGCAGAACGTTATCGAGGATCTGCTGCCCGTAACGCGGTGTCTGCAGGCGGATCAACTGGCCACGGCCACCGTAGGAAATCCGGGCCTCGGCAATCCTGTCGTGGGTGACGGTGTTGTCTTCCAGAATATCCTGGGGCCGCACCACACCGCTGACCATAAGCTGCCGAAGTTCACCGTTAATCCGCACTTCCTGCCGTGCCACAACGACAAAGTTCCCGTTAGGGAGGACCTGCGTAATGGTCCCGGCCAGTGTCAGGGTCACCACCTCGTTACGGCGGATTGTCCCTGCGGCCGTATTGGCGTTGGCGCTACTGGTGTTCAACGCGTTGGCGCTCGTCAGATGCGAGATAGCATCCCCCTTGAAGCCAAACAGGCTGGGGATACCAAACTGTTCCGACCCGCTGCCTGCGGCAGAGGTGTTGTCGGTCAGGGCCGCGTTGTCGGAGATTTCGACCTTGATGGTCAGCAGATCTCCAACCTGGGAGGCACGCTGGTCCTTGAAGAAGGCCTGGCTCCCCGGCCGCCACAGGCTACCCACCTCAGTCGGCGGGGGCTGCAGGGGGGGCATGGGCATGGTAACAGGCCGATAATCCGGGGACAGAGTCGGATCGGACGTTCTGGTCATGCGGGGCGGATGGCCAGCCTCGCTCAGGTCTGCCAGGCCGCTGCAATTACACAGGCCAAGCAAACCCACCATAAAAACGCCTGACAGAAGGTGTTTTGTCACCGAAAAGTGCTCCGTCATTCAGCCGTTACCGCAACGACATGGATGCGCGCGCATCCGCGCGGTTAGCAGCGCTGAGCCGCCGTAAAGTATTGGGGTCCGACTGCACCGCATGAGAGCCAGGCTCCACCGAAAGCTCGGAAGCACTGGTAACACGCCCGGTAGCCACCATGCCGCTGGACGCGTTGATGGCACGCACATACTGGCCCATGCCGCCATCCTCCAACGCCCGGCCCGTCGCTGTCAGGTGCACACCCGGCACAGCAAACACAATCAGGACAGGGTCGCCCTTGTGCATGACAATCGTTCTTTGCAAGTCACGCGCCATGACGACATCACCGGCCAGAACACTGTGCAGCAGGGTCATGCCCGCAACATCACCCGCATCCGCCACGGTGCCCGCAGCGGTATGGCCGGTATAGGAATCATTGATCTGCACATCGTTGGGGCTGAGCACAGCCCCCATGGCCAGAGTGCGTGAAAATACCAGCACCTTGTGGGCCGCACGCACCACGCCCTTAAGCAAAAAGGAGTCCTGCGTGACATCGCCCGTGGGCGTGGCGCGATAGACCGTTGCTGTAAAGCGACCTGTCCGCCTGTCCCAGTTCATGTCGGACAATACCACGGGGGCTGGGTCGTTAGGAGCGACTGTCAGCGGGTGGAACTCTGTCACCTCGACCGAAACAGGACCGTCCTCGCTATCGGGGAGCTGTTTTTGAACAAGGTCCACAAAATAGTCGCGGTCCAGCACCCGGCCTGCGCGTTTGATGGTCGCGAGTGCTGAGGGGGACTGGTCCACCCAGTCCACATCATACTGGTCGGCAATGGCAATAAGCTGCCTGCCCCCGACTTGGATGCTCCCGCCCGGCGGCGGAGCCGGACCAAGAACCTTGTCCTGCCCCGGATCAAGCCCGCTGAAAAGATCGGAAAGCCGAACATTGTCGCCGGTTATGACTGATGTCGCACGTAACGAGGCCGCACAGGCCGCCCCTGCCTGCCCCAGCAGGACACCAGCCACAGCACACGCCCAGACTGCCGAGCGGGCGGACATATTATTTCAGGTTCGTCAGGGTCTGAAGCATCTCGTCAGAAGCGGTGATGACCTTGCTGTTCATCTCATACGCACGCTGTGCGGTGATCAGGTCGGTAATTTCAGTCACGACGTTGACGGATGATTCTTCCACAAAGCCCTGCCGGATGGAGCCAAAGCCCGTGCTCTGCGGCGTGCCCAGAATGGCGTTGCCCGAAGATGTTGTTTCGGTAAACAGGTTCTGCCCCATGGCGGCCAGACCGTTTTCGTTCTGGAAGGTGGCAAGCTGGATCTGCCCTGCCACCTGGGAGGAACTCTGGCCCGACAGGGTGTACTGCACCTGGCCGGTCTGATCGATGGTAATGTTTTCAGCGTTGTTCGGCAGGGAGATGTTCGGGCTAAGCGGATAGCCATCGGCGGTTACGATGGTGCCATCTTCCGACAGGGAGAACGTGCCGTCACGCGTGTAGGCGTAATCCCCCGAAGGCAGAGTAACCTGAAAATAACCACGGCCTTCGATCGCCATGTCGAGGGAGTTGCCCGTCGATTCCAGCGTGCCCTGTTCGTTGATACGGTAAATACCCGCCGTGCGCACACCAAGACCAACCTGTGCACCGGCAGGCACAAGGTTGCCTGCGTCCGAGCTCATGGTCCCGGCGCGCCGCAGGTCCTGGTACATAAGGTCCTGAAATTCGGCACGGCGGCGCTTGTAGCCCGTCGTGGTCATGTTGGCGATGTTGTGGGAAATCGTTTCAACGTTCGTCGTCTGGGCCTGCATGCCCGTTCCGGCGATATCAAGGGAACGCATCATCGGACGTCAGACCTCCAGAAGAGTCTTTATTACTAATTGGAAATAGAGCAGCCTAAAGCACACTGCCTGAACACCCCTGCCGGGTGCTACCGCCCATGATGTAATGGTCGCTCCCGGCTAATGGCAAGGTGTTTTATGGCATATCCATGGTTTTTTAACCCGACCCTGCCAGGGCTGACCGGCCCGCCCATGGCCACAGCGGCAAACAGGCGTGATTATATTGCAGCCGCGCGGCCGATCCGTTAACCTTTCGGGCTGAACAACAGCCCCCAAGCCCCCGCCATCTGGAGCAGAACATGGACAACACGACAAACATCGCCTTGTCGCGCATTGATGTCCTGACCCGCGCACTTGAAGTGACATCCAACAACCTGGCCAACACCAATACGGATGGCTTCAAGGCATCGCACTCCCAGTTTTCAGAATTTCTGGTCAAACAGAAAGGGGGCAACACAGTCCCCGGCGGGCGTGAGGAGTCCTACACCGAGGACCGATCCGTCTATCAGGACCACATGCAGGGGCCGATGCACCAGACCGGCAACCTTACGGATTTTGCCATCAATGGCGAAGGCTACTTCAGCGTTCGCACGTCACAGGGGGTGCGCCTGACCCGTAACGGCCAGTTCCAACGCCGGGCCGATGGCACTCTGACCGATTCTGCGGGCAACCCGGTGCTGGATACAAACAGCCGCAACATTGTGCTGCGCCAGCAGGACGAAATTCTCTCCGTTGCCTCGGACGGCACCATTTCCACGCAGGAAGGGCGCGTCGCCAATATCGGTCTGGTCACGGTGGACAATCTTTACACCCTCCAGCCCGAGGGCAATTACCTGCTGCGGCCCACAACCCAGACGCGCAATGTGGCCAATAAAGAAATTCGCCAGGGCATGCTGGAATCCAGCAATGTCAACGCCGTTTCGGAAATGACGCACATGATCACGATCCAGCGTGATTACGACCTCAACTTCCAGTTGGTGCAAACCGAGTCCACACGGCAGACAAACGCAATCGACAAGATCACCGCCGAGCCCAATGTCTGACCCCCACACCGACCCGCTGAGCGTGCGAGAATCCTTGTCATAGCAGCCCAGTCCCGGCATAATACGGCGCATCTGACCCTGGCATTGAAACACGGCCGTGGCGCACGGAGAGTAACATGGACCTGCAATCATCACTTTCAATCGCCAGCAGCGGCCTTAACGCGATTGAGTATCAGTACTCCGTTACCTCCAATAACGTCGCCAACTCCGGTACATCGGGTTATGTCAGCGAGACCGCGACCATCTATTCCAGCGTTGCTGGCGGCACCAGCACCGGCGTGCGCGCAGGCCTGACGCAGCTTAACGTCAGCAAGGCGCTCCAGCCCGCGCTGTACACCCAGAACGCCAAGGTCGCGCAGTATACGGCGCTCAGCAACTCTCTGTCCGCCGTATCGTCCGTGCAGGGCAGCACCGATTCCACCTCCGGCTCTACCAACACGCTTTCCGACGTGCTGGGCAATTTGCAGAGCGCTGTCACCACGCTGGTGTCCACGCCGCTGGAAAGTGCAGCCCAGTCCTCCGTGATCTCGACCGCGCAGTCTGTGACCAGCACGATCAAGACCCTGTCCGACACCTACTCCAGCCAGCGTCAGACGGCTGAAGACACGGTTGTGTCGACAGTCGGGAGCATCAACACCGACCTGACCCAGATCGGCCTGCTGTCGACCCAGATCATGAAGCTGAAAGCTGTCGGGGGTGACACGGCCGCCCTTGAAAACCAGCGCTACGGCGTCATGTCCGACCTGTCGTCCCTCGTGTCGGTCAAATATACCGAAAAGAGCAATGGCGATGTCACTGTCGCCACCGACGACGGCACCAAGCTGCCGACCCGGCCAGACCAGATCGGCCTGAACGACAACACGGTTACAGAAGCCACAAGCACCTGGCCGCTGACCACGTCGAGCATCAACGTATCCGAAGCCACCTATTACAAGGATGGTGACAGCAACGCGCAGATCCCCGGCATCAGCATTGCCGGAACGGATGTTACCAACCACCTGACCGGGGGCACGCTGGGGGCCAACATTACCCTGCGTGACACAACCTACCCCCAGATGCAGGCGCAGCTTGATTCCCTGTCCTACACGCTGATCAACCGCTTCAAACAGTCTGGGACAGAGCTGTTTACAAACGGCACCACGACAGCACAGGGAACGGACGCAACAACCGGTGTGCCCACAGGGCTGCTTGGTCTAGCCTCTGCCATTACTGTCAATTCCACCTATACGTCCGACCCGTCCTCCCTCGCCCCCAGCGGTGACACCACGGCTCTGACCAATATTCTGAGTGATGCTTTTGGCTCCGCCTCCACCAATGTGAGCGGCACGCTGGAATCCCCGACGGATAACCTGGGGCCGACGGGCAGCATCTCCACCGGCTATTCCGGCACGCAGTCGCTGATTGCACTGGCGACGTCGCTGACTTCCAATCAGGCTGCCACCATTTCCGCCGCTAGCAGCAACCTGACATCCAGCACCTCTGTCCAGACTGTTCTGGCAACCAAGGTGTCGAGCGTGTCAGGCGTGAACGTGAATGATGAACTTGCCAAAGTGGTTGCCTTGCAGAACGCCTTTACTGCCAACGCCAAGGTCATATCCGCCGTACAGTCAATGTTTACCGCACTGATGGACGCTATCTAAGAGCGCTGGCCAACCACGCGCACAAGAGGGAAATACAGTTATGAGTACGACTGTCGGTCAGTATGGCAATTTTGGTTCATCGCTTGTCCTCCTGTCCGGGATCAAAGCGATGGGTGAGCAGAAGACAACTCTCGCGTGGCAGACATCCACCAACATTCTGGGCCAGACTTATGCTGACTTGGGAGACAACCGTAGTTCTGCCCTCAGCGTCACACCCAAGATTACCCAGGTTGCAAGCTGGCAGAGCAACATCACCGTGGCGCAGACATCGCTGACGATGACGGCAACAGCCCTCAAGCAGCTTGTTTCCATGGCGCAGTCGCTGTCCACCAACCTGATCAGCATGAGCGGCACGACCACGTCTGAAACCGTTAATTCCGCTGCGGCCGAAGCTACCTCCAATCTTTCCGCCATTGCCACCGTGCTGAATACCTCCAACGGGTCAGGCTATGTCTTTGCCGGACAGAACTCCACCGAGCCGCCAATTACGGATTCGTCGTCCATTACCACCAGCTCTCTGGCCACGCAGATTGCCAGCCTTGTCAGCAATCTTTCCACCAGTGGCGCCTCCTCTGTTCTGGATGATGCCACCACGGCATCGGCTGATAATACCAGCGGCACGTCGCTGTTCTCTTCCGACCTGTCGGTATCGGGCACGGACGCCAGCGCCCTGCAGAGCAAGATCGTAACAGGGGATAATACCACTGTCGGGGTCGGGATTGTCGCCACTCAGAGTGTCACTTCCAGCAGTGCCACATCACCGTCCACAGGTTCGCCAATCCGCGATCTGATCCGTGACATGATGGTCGTGTCGTCCCTCAAGGGCATGACATCCTCCTCCACCGGCTTTACCGACCTTGTCAGCAAACTGCGGACCTCGATCCAGAGCACTGTCAGCCAGTTGACGGATATGGAAACATCCGTTGGTGTCACACAGAATGCCCTGACAGCACGCAGCACCCTGCTGACAAACATGAACCTGTCCCTGACAACACAGCTCAGCAACGCCAGGGACGCCAACTATGCTGTTACCGCCAGTCAGCTTTCAGACCTCAACCTTCGGCTTCAGGCATCTTATACGCTTGTGGCAGATATGAAGGACATGACACTGGCAAGCTATATCTGATAACCAGACACTGGTTGTTGTTACCGGTCGTGCATTCAGCGTTGCGGCCATGTCACGGAAAGGATCAGCCCAATGGCTATCTCCAGCGTTTCTCCTGTCAGCCAGTATATCACGGCTATGAAGGACGAAGACACCGCGGCGGCCAATTACGCCAAAACTGATGCGACCACAAAACTCGAAATTTCCAAATTCGAAGAAAGTGCGTCCACCATCACATCAGCCAGTGACCTGCTGAACAACTATACCGCACTCCAGGTGGTGCTGGGGGCTTACAACCTCAGCTCCATTTCCAAGCAGACCGCGCTGATCAAGGACCTGCTCACGCAGGACCCGACATCCTCCAAATCATTGGCAAAGTCCTCTGGCAATGCCACGTGGCTGGCATTTGCTGATGCGTTTTCCACGTGGGGCAAGAACGGTGGATCATCCACCGATGCGGTGTTCACATCGGACAAGATTGATTCCATTGTTTCGTCCTTTCAGCTCAACCAGTATGAAGGCAACGACGACAATTCCGACAGCGGTGTAGGCAATGCGCTGTATTTCACACGCTCGATCGGCAGCAAGACATCTCTTGCGGAAATTATGTCTGACTCCAAGCTGCTGAAGGTTGTTGTCACCGTGTCCGGCTATGACCCTGACCAGTTTGGCGCGCTGGATTATGACCAGCAGGTGCGTATGCTGTCCAAGACGTTCGATATCAATGACTTCTCGAGCGACAAGAAAATTCAGCAGTATGCCGAACGCTATCTGGCCATGTTGCAGATCAACCCACAGACCACTGATAAACCTGCCACGATGATGGATCTGTTTGGTGGAGATGGTGACTCCAACAGTATTCTGGCCCTGTTTGACAGCAGTTCTTCCAGCACTTCTGGCAGCCTTTATTCTGGTCTCTTCTAACACCGCTTACGCTGACACAGCAGAGTGACATCAGGCCAGGGTAACAGCACCACCATGCAGGCTGCCAGCATAGACTCGGACGCACTCCCATACGACGAGTCTCTGGCCTGTCTGGCACAAGTTCCAGACATTCTTGCGGCCATGCGCAAGGCCGTCGCTACCCCGCGCTACGACGTGCCCGTTGGCACGTTGGAAGGGCGGGTTACGGGCCTGTCTGGCCTGTCCGTTTCCCTCAGCGGTTTGCAGGACTTTACCGGCATTGGTGACCGGATCAGTATTCTTGGCCTTGATGGCCGCGAAACTGATGCTGAAATTGTTGCATTCCGCAACAACACCGCCATTGCCATGCCCTTTGGCGCGCTAGAGGGCATAGGCTCAGGTTGCCGGGCTACTTTCCCACTTTTTGAGCCCGAACAGCGCCGGCTGTTAGCCGGTGGCACCCTACGTGTGAATGATACATGGAAGGGCCGGGTAATTGACCCCATGGGCCGCCCGCTGGATGGCAAAGGTCCACTAGCCCCAGATGGCACCCCACAAAAACTGCATGCCCCACCGCCAGACGCCGCCCTGCGTGCCCGGCTTGGCCCGCGCATAGACATGGGTGTGCGCACCCTCAATCTGTTTGCCACATGCCGCCAAGGGCAACGCCTTGGTCTGTTCGCTGGTTCTGGTGTTGGCAAATCAACACTGATGGGTATGCTGGCGCGCAATACCGACTGCGATGTTGCCGTCATCGCCCTGGTGGGCGAGCGAGGGCGCGAAGTGCGCGAGTTTGTGGAAGATGATCTGGGGCCGGAAGGGTTGGCCAAATCGGTCGTGGTTGTGGCCACATCCGATACCTCCCCCCTGATGCGGCGTGAGGCCGCCTATGCGGCCATGGCCGCCGCCGAACATTTCCGCGACCAGGGCCTGTCCGTACTGCTGCTCATGGACAGTGTGACCCGTTTTTGCCATGCCCTGCGTGAAATTGGGCTGTCTTCCGGCGAGCCACCAGCCACCCGTGGCTACCCCCCCAGTGTTTTTGCCGAACTGCCACGCCTGCTGGAACGCGCGGGGCCCGGCCCCATTGCTGCGGATGGTCGCGCAGGCCAGATCACCGCCATGTTTTCGGTGCTGGTCGAAGGGGATGACCACAACGAGCCCGTAGCCGACGCCGTGCGCGGTATTCTGGATGGGCACGTTGTCATGGAACGCCGCATTGCGGAATCCGGCCGCTACCCCGCCATCAATGTCCTGCGTTCCCTGTCGCGCACAGTACCGGGCTGCAACTCCCCTGAAGAAAATGCCCTGACGCGGGAGGCACGCGCCTGTCTGGCCACATGGGAAGACATGCAGGACATGGTGCGCCTTGGTGCCTACCGTCAGGGCAACGACCCCAAGGTGGACGAGGCCATCCGCGTAGCCCCGGCGATCGAACAAGTGCTGCGCCAATCGCGCGAGGAAAAGGCAACTCTGGCCAGCAGCTTTGAAGCCCTGCGCACAGCACTTTCCACCTCAGCCCCGGCGTGAGCAACCCCAGAACACGTGCCCTGCAAGCACTGATCCGCCTCCGTAAAACAGAGGTGGAACAGGCCCGCAGCGCCATGGCAGCGGCGCTGGCGCACGAACAGGCCGCTATTGACCATACAGAGGCCCAACGTGCCCGCATTGTGTCCGAGCGCGCCGCCATAGACTCTGGCGGGGCCACTATGGACGACTTTCGTAGCTGGTTCCCCCTTGGGCGCGAGGCTGTCCAGAAAGCGCTGATGCAGCAGCATTCGGCAGAAGCCGAGACCGAACAGGCACGGAAAGTTCTTATGGAGGCCAACGGAGCTCTCAAGGCCGCCGAGACCTTGCTGGAAACACGCCTGAAGGAAGAAAAAGACCTGCGCGAACGCCGGGAGATGGCCGAAATCGATGACCTTTCGCGCCGTAACCGGATGGCCACACCCTAGCCATGCAGTGGCCATTTCACCCCATGTTCCCCGCAATACCGACCGTCATGGCCACATCAGACGCCATGATCTCGTGTTTCGGCCTTGAGAAAGCGGATTGCGCCCGCTATCGCTTTCTGAGAGGGATGGAGCGTGGTTCGGTCCGTAGAGGCATGATCACCCCCAAGACCATGAAAGACTAGGATACCGCATGTCACAGACACCCCAGCCGGTCGAAAAGATATTCATCGCCACGCCATGCTTTGGCGGTCTGGTCACGCAGGAATACATGGAATCCATTATTGCCTGCACAAGCGTCCTGCGCATGCCGGTAACATTGTCCCTTCTGGGGGACGACGCCATGATCAGCCGGGCACGCAACACCCTGCTGCACCAGTTCTGGGCCCGTTCCGACGCATCGCATATCCTCTTCATCGATGCCGACATCGGCTTTCCCGCCGAAGCCCCTGCCCGGCTGCTCGCCGCTGGCAAGGATATTGTAGCGGGCATGTACCCCATCCGCGAACGCTTCTGGGACAAGACAACACAGCAGCATATCCTGCGTGGTGAGCCCCAGGAAACCGCAACCCTGCGCTATGTGGGCGAAACAGACGCCATGCATCAGAACTGGGACAAGAGCCACCTCGTCAAAACGCATTATGCGGGCACGGGTTTCATGATGATCAGCCGCAATGCGGTGGACAAGATGGTCAAGGCCTATCCCGAAACCACATACCGCCGGATTGATGTGGCTGGGGGCAGCCAGGACACCGACTACCATGCCCTGTTTGACGGCAGTATCTGCCCCGAAACCGGCACCTATCTGAGCGAAGACTTCACCTTCTGCCGCCGCTGGCGCGAAATCGGGGGCGAAGTCTGGCTGGATACTTCCATCGACCTGTCACACACGGGCCGGGCCAGCTTCCAGGGCAATCCCTCACGCCGTGTTGGAATTGCATGACCCTACGGCCACCCGTGACAGTCCCGCAGCATAGAGCGCAATAGCACCTCATGCCGAAGAACGATAAACGCCCCATCATCATCAAGCGCGACTCCGGCGACGATAGCCATGGCCATCACGGCGGCGCGTGGAAGATCGCTTACGCCGACTTTATGACCGCCATGATGGCGTTCTTCCTCGTCATGTGGCTGCTTAACGCAACCACGGACGAGCAACGCCGGGGTATTGCGCAGTTCTTCAACCCCATGGCGGACAAGGACGCGCATCTGCGCCCCACGGACTCCATGCTTGAGGCCCATCCCTCCCCCATGACGCAGGGGGAGGCGCTGCACCGCGTCAAGGACGGGGAAACCCCGAAAAAACCGACCGACGAACAGTCCGGCCCGACCAGTGCCCCGCACTCCCTGCCGCGCTCGCCTAATGAGGATGACATTACCTATGGCATCCGGCGGCCGCTGACGCCGTCCTCGCCCGCCATTGTTCCTATTGGCGGCCCCGAAAGCGGCGCGGCCAGAAGCACAGGCTACGTCGGCACGGAAAATCAGGTCGAAGCCGCCAGCGAGCAGGCCAAGCTGGAACAGACAGCCCAGGGCCTGCAAAAAGCCATTGCCCAGAACCCGGACACCCAGCCCGCCAGTGGGAACATGTCTGTCCGGATCGGGCGTGACGATATCCGTATTGAACTGCACGACGCCAGCAATGCGCCCATGTTTGATACAGGCTCGGCCGCGCCCAACAAGGTTGGCCGCAAGATGCTGGCCGAAATTGCCGCCTGGCTGGCCCCCCTGCCCGAAAACATTTCCATTATCGGCCATACCGATGCCGACCCCTACCACGCTGGCAAGCACTGGCGCATGTCCAACTGGACACTGTCCGCCCTGCGGGCCGACTACGCGCGTGAAGCACTGGTGAAGGCAGGCTACCCCGACCGCAAGATCCTTGATGTCACTGGCCTGGCCGACAGGGACCTGGCCATGCCCGAGGACCCGACAGCCGCTGGCAACCGGCGGGTGGTCATTATCCTGCACAAGCGCTTTACAAACCCCGGCACCCAGCCAGCGCCTGCGGCAGTTCCTGCCCCAGCACAGCCTGCTGCGGACACGACCAGCGCCACACCAGCGCAATAACCCAGACGACAGGGCCTTAGGCCCAGGACGACCATGAACCGCCGCCCAGACCTGATACGGACGGCTCAAGCACACGGAAGTGGAGACCTTTAAATGCTTTTCATCGGAGCGCTGGCCTTTGCGTTGCTCTGTGTCTTTGGCTCGTTCGTGGCCTCCGGCGGGGCGCTGGCGCCGCTGATCAAATCCATGCCGTTCGAGTTGCTGACCATTCTTGGGTCGGCCATCGGTATTTTCGTGATGGCCAACTCCAAGGATACCCTCAAGCACTTTCCGGCCTATCTTAAAATGACGCTCAAAGGCCCGCGTTACGACAAGGCCGCCTATATCGAGCTGATTGTGACGCTCTTCCGCTTTACGCGTCTGGCCCAGGCCCGTGGCAGCATGGCGCTGGAAGAACACATTGAAAATCCGGAAGAAAGCAGCATCTTCGCCCAGACACCCAGCGTGCGTGACGATATTGAAACCCGCAACCTGATCTGTGACTACCTGCGTCTGGTCAGCCTTAATATCGAAGATGCGTATCAGCTTGATGAAGTCATGGCCCGGGAACTGAAAAAGAACCTGACCGAAAAGCTGCATACCTCAGAAAGCCTGCAAAGCATTGCCGACGCCCTGCCCGCTCTGGGCATTGTTGCGGCCGTGCTTGGCGTTATCAAGACCATGGCCTCGATCAGCAAACCCCCTGCAATCCTGGGTGAGATGATCGGCGGCGCGCTTGTGGGCACATTCCTTGGGGTTCTTCTGTCCTATGGTGTGGTTGCACCTCTGGCGGCCAGGATGCGGGATGTGGTATCACAGGACGGTCGCTATCAGGACATTATCCGTATTGTTCTGGTGGCACACCTGCAAGGCACGCCGCCTCAGGTCAGTGCTGAAATCGGGCGTAAGGATATTCCCTACACCTTCATGCCTTCTTTCAGCGAACTTGATACCGCGTTGTCGGAATCCACCAATCCGCCAACAGGAACTGCCTGAACGCACGCCACACCGCCAGGAACCGGGAACGTCTGATGTCACTGAAAACCACAGCCAACACGACCATTCCCGGCAAGGCAAAGGCCTCCACGCTGGCTGACACGCTGCTGCCAACAACAGCAGCCAAGTCTTCTGCAACGTCCACCAGCACGGATGACACCAAACAGGGCGTATCGTCCTTCAGCGCCGTGCTCAGTGGTCTTTCCAAGCAGCCCAAGCGCCAGCAGGATACGAACACTCAGGACAGCCAGAAAACCACGCCACCGGCTGCAAACACCACATCCAGCACCGATGATGCCGGAACGGAACAGGCTGACGCCACAGACAGCAACAGCCAGACCCCGCCCGCCACGGTGCAGACCACAACAGCCGCCACAGCTTCTGCCCTGGCCATGGCGTCCCCCTTGCCACAGCCACAAAGCCAGAAGACCAGCACGACACAGGCCACCAGCACCGACGACCAGACAACTGATGCCACGCAGAGCACGGATGATGAGGACTCGTCCGCCCAGTCCTCTGCCATGCTGTCGTTGCTGCAACTGGTCATGGCTGCGCAACTGCCCACCCAGCCGCAGCAGGATACAACCTCTCAGACTGGCCAGAAGTCTGCCGCCTCCACAGTGGCCACATCAGGCACAGGCAACGCTGACAAGGCCAGCACAACGACGGCATCCACCATTGCACAGAGCATCGCCAGCATGCTCTCCACGATCAATACGGGTGCCAGCACGTCACAGCCTGCAACAGCAGGCTCCGCTATGGCGCAGACCATTGCCAGCCTGCTGCCTGCAACTGACACAAGCAGCACAGCGCAGCCTGCCACGGCCGCATCTGCCATGGTGCAGGCCATTGCCAGCACGTTGCCTGCGGCAGAAACCAGCAGTTCGGCGCAGCCCGCCACAGCCGCATCCAGTCTTGTTCAAGCCATTGCTGGCACGTTACCTGCCACGACCACAGCCAGCAGTGCGACGCAGCCCACCACGGCAGCCTCTGCCGGGGTTCAGGCGACTGCCAGTGCAGTCCCAGCAAACGCCTCCGTCACAGGGGTGCAGGTTTCCCAGTCAGATACCACACCGCTTGCAGCGACCCTGAACGCCCTGATGGCCAATCAGGCCCATACGGCTGCGCCTGACAGCAATACGCAGACAGCCAACCCGACGACCGATGCCAACGGCAATAGCTTTGCCACCAGCGGTGTACTCGCCACCGCCACAACAACTGCTGCTCTGGCGCAGCCTGCGGACACAGCACAAACACCGCAGCCCAGCTCTGCTACGCGCCAGCCTGATACTGCCGCGCAGCTTCAAGTCGCTACTGCCCAGCAACAGGTGGACACCACGGCACAGCAGCAGGCTACAGCCTCTGCACGGGCCACCAATACGCCCACCACAAACAGAACCGAAACTGCTGACACCACAGCAACAGACCTGCTGACCGCCAACCCCGCAACCACGGTGGCAGCACCCGTCAGCGCCGTTGCCAGTGACATCAACTCCAGCCTGCAAAACAACAGCGGCAATCAGGGTGGGTCCTCGGTTGATGGCCAGAGCGAGGATGAGCAGCAAACCGTCGCGCAGGACTCTACGGCTGTCAGGCTGCCCGCTGGCATGACGGGGAGCACCGCCCTCCCCTTGACCCAGGACAGCCAGAAAGCACCCACGACGCAGGATTTTCTCGCGACCCTGCAATCGCATGACACACAGGCGACCGACAGCCAGACCATGGGCACAACACCCAGCATGACGCAGGCGGCCGATGGCACAACCTCCGTCTCCATGACTGTCATGACCGAAGATGCCACCCCGGTACATGTCCGGCTTGAAGGCGTAGATGGCGTGACAACCAGTGTTGTGCTGCAAAGCGCGGATGAAGCCACGACCCACCACCTGACCAACAACAGGCACGAACTGGTGGCAGCCCTTGACGCGGCAGGGATTCAGGTTGGCAATCTGAAAATCGACATTGTGACCGCCAGTTCCAGCAGTGGGGACGCGGGCAACCAGAACGCCAGCAACAACAGCAGTTACAGCGACGGCAGTGCCGGAGGCTGGTCTGCGGGTGATGGTGGCAACCAACAGGGTGGCCAGACCACAGGCGGGCAACGCTGGTTTTCCAGCACAACGCAGGACAGTACCCTGTCTGGCGATAGCGTGGATACAACGCGGTCCAGCGCCCAGCAGGGCCGAAGCGGCATCAACATTACCGCGTAAAGCACGCGGCAGGGCGGTAACAGGAAAGGAAACAGACCATGGCCACCACCTCAGCCATTAGTAACGAGACCAAACTTATCCTCGCGGCTCAGGATTCGGCCCAGGCCGCTGCCCGATCCTCGACATCGTCCACCAGTTCAAGCAGCGCCAGCACGGCTAACTCCGCCCTGTCGTCACTGGCCAAGAACTACACAACCTTCCTGACCCTGCTGACAACACAGTTGCAGCATCAGGACCCCAGCAGCCCGATGAGCACGGATTCGTTCACCACGCAGCTGGCCCAGTTCACTGGCGTGGAACAGCAGGTGGAGACAAACGAGAAGCTGTCGTCCCTGATTTCGCTCAATGAAAGCTCGCAGCTGAACACCGCATCCGATCTGGTCGGGCAGACAGCTACTGCCACCACCACATCGCTGCCGCTGCAGAATGGTTCGGCCTCCCTCAGCTTTACCGGCACCTCTGGCGAGAGCGTGGCGATTGCGGTGGCCAACGCCGCAGGCACGATTGTCAAAAACGACGTTGTCACCGCATCGTCCGGCACCAACACCTGGACATGGGACGGTAAGGACAACAGCGGCAACACACTGGCCAACGGTGCTTACAACGTTGCCGTCAAGACCATCGATTCCGCAGGCACCACGTCGGATGTCACCTTCACGGTCAACGGCACCATTACCGCCGTCACCAAGGGTGATTCCGATATGAATGTGGAAATGGGCAGCGTCACCGTGCCCATGACAAACGTCAGCAACATCAGCAGCAAGAGCTCAAGCTCTTCAAGCAGCTCCACCGCTTCCAGCTCGACCTCAGGCTCCAGCTCCACCACGGGGTCCTGATACACAAAACCCCGCGCCGGATAACGGCGCGGGGTTTGTAACACTCGGTTCCAGCCGGTCTGGTCTTTTACCAGTACCCGCCAATAACATGCCGTGGCTGATTGGGGCCGGGGTCTGCATTAACAGACCATGCGCTCCAGTCCCACATGGCGGTATCACGCCGGTTTTCCGCTGCCATGGCAGGGATGACGGGGACTGTGGACACCGGCTTGCGCCGGTTTTTCTGCCGGGCAGCCTCATTCATCGTCAGCGCGTTATATGCGGATTCAGAGCCCATATAAACGCAGCCACAGCCAATCGGGTCAGCATAGACATAAATCCGACCAGCGGCTGACGGCCTGTACGTCAGTTCCCCAGGCGGCAGCGTGTTCAGCATGGCGTAACGGGCTGTGGTGTCAGCCGGATGGGCGACAAACCCGGCCTCGGACAGCTTCATTTCCATAGCCAGATAGGGCGCTGCGGGGGACGAGCAACCAACAAGCCCCAGCAACAGCCCCCCCAGGCCAGCCTCCACCAGCCAGTTATGGCTCCGCTTTCCGTCCCGAATGCACGCAACCATTGGACAGTCTCCCTGGTGTGTTCTCAGTTATTGCCGACCATGGTCATGGCCTCGGGCAGCAGGCACAGCGGAGGAAATGCCACGTAGGAAGCCATGTCCGCGTAATAGCTGTTCATGATCATATCGAGCGATTCCGCCATCACGTAGTTGCCCCCCGCGCAGATCAGCGACAGCCCAACGGACTTGAGCGGCAGGCACCCCTTGATCATCTTGTCAGCACCTGCGGGTGAAATGGCATATCCGCACGGAGCCAGCGTCTGCACCAGGCGGAACAGGCTGGATGTCACCTGCTGGTCACCAAACGCCGTGGCAATCGGGCTTTCGTTCTGCCCCGGAAAGGATGCGATGTTGATGACAAAGCCTGGCTGCACTTCGTGCTGGAAAATGCCCTGACAGTTGCTGCCCCACAGCACGATATCCCAATCATGCGGCAAGGTGGCGGCAAGCCGTGCGCTTTCGGCCTCAAAATTGGCACACAGCACGGCGCTATCTTCAAACACCATGGCTGCGGCACCGCTCTGGGCGACATTGCCCCACAGCGCCACATGCGACAGCGCCTGTGCAACAACAGCAGGGGGAAAGTCGCAGGTTTCAGACACAAGCGCCCTGCGCTTCATGTCTTCCACACTCATGTCGGCAGCATCCACACCAGGATAATGCTGAACATCGGACACATGCGCATTGACGGCCCGAAAGCGTGCAAGGCGTTCAGGATGCCTGGTGGGGCTGATAACAAACTTCTGCATCGACAATCCCTGTTTTGCGGGGCGCGTTCCCGCACTCCTTTTGCAAGTCGGGGAACCTTAAGCCACACAGACCCCAAAAGCGAGAGGCCAGAGCTAGCGCCAGCGCGATGGATAGCCTTGTCGTGCCTGCCCGTACAACCCAACCAGCCCATGGCCATCGCCCCCACGTGCCAGGGCTACGGGGTTATTCCTCTGGCAGGCGATGCGGCATGGCCATGGCCACCGGCGCGGCACGATACGAAGCAAGACTTCGGCCCCGCAGGCCAGCCGAGGCGGGCCTGCGGGGGGCTGGTTCAACAAAATGCTGATTGCCCATGAAAGGATGGAAAATACGCGATGGTGCAGGTGCACCTGCCGCTGTGGGCTGGCCGTCCTCATTGGGGAGCAGGATCGGCCTGCTGCGTACAGCCACAACGGGCAGGAAAGGTGACGGCTGGCCGCCATGAGCCACCTTATGGGGACTGGCCTGCGTATCACGCCCGTCCTGCGGGACTGCCCAGGCCTCCAGCACTTTCCACTGGTAGGGGGTGCCTATGCCTGGAGTCTGGGAATGATAGGCTGCGGCGGCCCGTGGCCAGCTTCCGGTTTTTTCATGCAACTGTAATAGAAATTCCCCGGCATACTGCGCGTTATGCACGGGATCGAACGCCTGTTCGACCGAAGGGAAAGCATTGGGGTGCTGTTGCAGGTTAACCTGCATGCACCCGACGTCAAGCGAGTATGTACCCTGCTGGCGGAACGTCTCCACCGCCGCAACCGCTTCCTCCCGCGTCTGGTAGTAGTGGCCGACTCCGGCCGCCGTCACTGTCCATGGCCATGCGGCCACAATGCCATCGGGGCCCATACGCCCACTTTCCACACGGCTCATGGCGGACAGAAAACCATCGGGGATACGCATTGCACGTTCCACCTGCTCGGTGGCGCGTGTGCATAAGTCTGCCTCATACGATCGGGCCGCAGCCTGTGGCCATGGAGCGCACAGAAGGCCCAGAGCCGCAGTCATACAGGGGGCATACCAACGGGCAAAAACAGTCATGACAGGGCGGACAACATGCCAGTGGCACCATCCCTGCCTGCAATGCCTGTCCTGACGCTGCAAAAGCCTGTCCGCAGCAGCATGGCCGCCCCTCCTGCACCCTTGTCCTCTGCGACCCCACGCGCGCGGCGGCGTCTGCTACACGCTCCTATACCGACCCGCTGCAACACATGCCAGAAAAAGCGGCACCCACCCCTGCCAAAACGCACTGGCTGCACCCATCTGACACATCATGAACGACAGGATAAGGTTGATTGCCCCCGCCCTGTCCCGTATCTGGCTGACAACACCCACCACTCCGGCAGCGTGCCCCTGGCAGCATGCGGCCAGCACCGCCATACCCTCCACCGGGCCAGAGCAGACCTTGCCGTCACTCAACCCCAGGTTTCATAATGCCCTGCAAACACTACCCATTGTAGGAAACTGATGAGGCCCGGCAATGCGAATGTCATGGTCTGGCAGTATATTCTGTAGTAACATTCACAAGAGTTAGCAGAGCGACATGCGTCAGAAGGCAAGGGCAGACAATTCTATGAGGAAGCGCCTCAAGGCGGCCATTGACTATCGCGCTCATTCCCCCCGCGCGAACAGGCACACCCAAGGCGACAAGGCCATGACAGGCCTTGTGCACCGGGCACTGCGGCTGTTTGTCGTGGCGGCATTCGTCCTGACAACCTGCGTCCCCTTTACCCCGGCGCATGCCACGCGGGTGCGGATCAAGGATATTGTTGATTACGAAGGCGTGCGGGACAACCAGCTTGTCGGTTATGGCCTTGTGGTCGGCCTGCACGGCACGGGCGACCGTCTGACCAACACCATCTTCACGCGTGAAACGCTGATTGGCATGCTCAACCGTCTGGGCGTGAACATCCGTGACAGGATGATCCAGCTCCAGACCCATGACGTTGCGGCTGTCATGGTCACGGCCACCCTGCCGCCGTTCTCCCACGGGGGTGGGCATATTGACGTGACTGTTTCCGCCGTGGGTGATGCCCGTGACCTGACAGGCGGCACGCTGCTTGTCACGCCGTTGCAGGCTGCGGATGGCGCAGTCTACGCCGTGGCCCAGGGGTCACTGGTTACAAACGCCTTTACCGCGACCGGGCAGGCCGCCACCATAACCCGCAACATCCCCACCAACGGCCATATTGCCAATGGTGCCGTGGTGGAACGTGAAGTGCCTGTTACCCTTGGGGCTAACGGCATTCTGCACCTCTCGCTCCGCAATGCCAATTTCACCACCGCCACCCGGATTGCGGACATCATCAACCGTCGTGTCAGCCGCGGCATGGCCAAGGTGGATGACCCGCGCACAGTCTCCCTCGACATGTCCGGTTTTGACCCCTCGCAGACCCTGTACCGAATCGGGGACCTGACAGTTGAGCCCGACACCATGGCCAAGGTCGTGATTGACGAAGCCAGCGGCACGATTGTCATGGGTGACAATGTGCGCATCAGCACCGTGGCTATTGCCCAGGGCAACCTGACCATCCAGGTGACTGAAATGCCACAGGTCGTCCAGCCTGCCCCCTTCAGCAATGGCACCACCGCCGTTGTGCCGCAAACCCGTATTACCGCCAGCACGGACGACAGCCACCGGCTTGGTATCCTGCGGGAAGGCCCGACCCTGGCCAGCCTTGTATCCGGCATGAACGCGCTGGGCATGGGGCCGCGTGATATGATCAGCATTCTCCAGGCCATCAAGGCCGATGGCGCCCTCCAGGCCGATCTCGAAGTAAGGTAACCAAAGCATGAGCGTTGGAAGTCTCACATCCCAGGCCAGTCTTGCTGGCCAGCAAAGCGCCACGCAGCAGGCGACGGTTACTGCCAGCCAGGCGGAAAAGGCCCGCAAGGCGGCAACCGAGTTCGAGGGCATGACCATTGGCGAAATGCTCCAGCCCATGTTTGACACCCTGAATTCGACCGAAAGTGTTTTTGGTGGCAGCGGGGCTGAAAAACAGTTCCGCTCGCTTCAGGTGCTCGAAATGGGCAAGCAGATTGCCAATAGCGGTGGCATTGGCCTGTCAGACAGCATTTACCGGCAGATGCTGGCCATGCAGGAACAGGCCGACAAGCAGGCGCAATCATGAAGGCACCACAGGCCAAGGCTGAAGCCCAGCTTCTGCGCTGCTTCCGCTCCGTCTGCTCTGTGCTGGAGGAAGAGAACACACTCCTGGGCGCAGGCAAGCTGCAGGAAGTCGGCAAGCTGCTGCCCGCCAAACAGAAGGAAATGGCACGTCTGGAGCAGGCCCTGGCTGCCAGCAAGGAGGCCGCCGCCACTCCGGACGCCGTCTCCCCCGCAGCGGAGCAGGAAGCACGGCGCTTTGGGGCACTGGTGCGTACCAACCGCATGCTGCTGCAAGGGGCGATTGATACCCAGAATGCCATTATCCGGCTTGTTGTGACCGAAGCCCCGCAGGAAAACACCTGCTACGCACCGTCAGGCCATTACGTGACTCAGTCAGGCCTGCAAGACGCACTGGCGATCCGTAATGATGTCTGAGCATGGCCAGACC
Organism: Acetobacter vaccinii; assembly: GCF_008365315.1. Classification (NCBI taxonomy): domain Bacteria; kingdom Pseudomonadati; phylum Pseudomonadota; class Alphaproteobacteria; order Acetobacterales; family Acetobacteraceae; genus Acetobacter; species Acetobacter vaccinii. Next base: position 763,790 of record NZ_CP043506.1, read on the forward strand.
CAAAAGCCACGCCGAGTTAAAGATTTTGTAAAGACATGCCAAAGGCCTGTCCATGTCTTGACACGGCAACCCCCTTCGCCGCATCACCATAAGAGACAGTATTCCATGGCCTTCTGGCGGTATGAACGTAACGCCGGGGTCAGGAGTGGGAATGGTTCTGGCGCATGCGTTGAGCCTCTGGCCAGGAGCAGCATGACCGTGTCCAGACATTATGGGACCAGCCTTTCCCCGCTGCTCCAACTCTCGCGCTTCAGGCCCCAGCCACAGAAGCACCTTGTGACAACCGACAGAAAAAACTCCAAGCAGGCTAGGTTGTGATGCTGATACCCCGTCTGTCATTCGGGAAACTTGTGCATATCTCATCAAGCCTGATGACACTTCTTCTGGCGATGAACATGCACGCCCTTGCGGAACACTTCCGTGACGATGGCGCTGAATCCGGCGGGCAGTCCCTTGTCGGTCAGGCTATGGCGGAAGGTGCCTCCGGCGTTGCAAAAGCAGCAGCCGGGCCGGACAAGCCTGCCGTTGCCACAAACGACGGTCAGAACACCGAGGCCACCCGCAACGCGGCAGAAGGCTGGACCCCGCTGACCCCGCTGACCCCGCAGGGTGGGGATGATGCCTATGACACGCCATCCTCTCCCCCGTCCGCCACGGCAGATGCTGCCCAGACCCCGGCCACAGCCCCCCCACAGGCTGAGGCACAGGATTGCCCGAACAATATCTCCTGCGCGGGGATGAAACCGGGCGCCACCACAGTGGCCGCTGACCCTGCGACGCGCAAAGCGGAGACATCACTGGTCAAGGATATTCTGGCCCGTCAGGTTACTCTGAGCACGCAGGAAAAAGCTCTCGGCGAGCAAAAGCGCGTTCTGGACGCCGCCAAGCTGGCGCTGGAAGAAAAAATGCGCAACCTGGATGCAACGCTTGCACTCCTGGCGGAAAAACAGGCCGCGCACCGTGAAACTGTCTCCGCCGAGACCGACAGGCTTGTGAAGATCTATGAGGAAATGCCCGCCAAGGAAGCGGCGGCTGTTTTCAACATCATGGATATTCATGTGCTGGTATCGATTGTCAGCAAAATGACGCCGCGCAAGGTTTCCGCCGTCATGGGGGTGATGATCCCTGAGCGCGTCAACCTGATTTCCCAATATCTGGCCGGGGTGCGTACGTTCCGTCCCCCTCATGGTGGGGATGACGACACCAGCAGCCGCACGGAACAGACAGCCGATGGCGGTGACAGTGCCTCCTGGTGGCTGAAACCCCAGCCCCTTCAGCCGACCAACCGCTCACAGCCCCTCAAACCCTCACGGCAGTAAGGGGCCGTAAAGCAAAAGCCCCGGTCTGCATTTTTCAAATAACGGCACCTCCGACAACCCCTAGTCACGGCGGTTTGGGAGGTGTAAAGTTTTCTTGATGGCGCAGAATAAAATTATGCAGCCAGGCACAACACAATGGCATTGATGGCATGATGATGACGCACCCTGCAATGAGGGCCTATAAAAGCGTGGCAGGCTATTCCCTGTCAGGCAGAGACGCCGAAACCAGTTGTTTCAAGCTCCTGCTTGAGGATCTGGAAACTGCAGCCGCCACGCAGGATCTTGCTGTGCGCAATGCCGCACTGGACCGCCACCAGCGCCTGTGGTCGATGATCATGAAGGCCAACACCATTGAAACCGGCGTGACTGCGGAAGAAGACCGCCGCCTGTTTGTAACCCTGGCCAACAAAGCCCAGCGTTATGGTATCCGCGCCATTCTGGACCCGCAGGCCTCTCTGACGCCGCTGATTGAAATTGCCGAGAACGTCTGCGCGGGCCTGGAAGGGACAACTGCTTCCGATTCCCTCGATCTGGAAACCGACGCCCTATTCTAAAACAGGGTATTCTTCCCGCACATGTATTTGCCCCCAGCGTATTGACGCAACGGGGGCCATTGCCTCTACCCACACGGGTAAGCCCATCTGGCACTGGCTGGAATACCAGCCAGACAGACTCTCTTGTGCACGCCGCTACCTCCTCCACGCAGCCTTCCTCGTGCTCCACAATGTCCCCCTGTTGCCTCTATGTACTCCAAGGCGGTTCACAATAATCCGCCAGGGCTGCTATGAAGGAGGATCATTGTTTGCAACCCTCCGTTGGTGACAGCCTGACCCCTTCAGGCTCCATGTCCCGGTTTACGGAGTCAGGAATACGTATCATTGGCGCGCACAGGTCCTTCAAAAGCAGGCAGTTACACACCCTCCCCCCAGAAAGGCATGATCCGCCTGCGGCTGGAGGAAGCGGGCGGGCTTGTGCTGTGCGGGCTGGCCTGCGCGCTGCTGGTGGCATTAGCCACCTATAATCCCGCTGACCCGTCCTTTGACACTGCCACCACCCAGACACCCACCAACCTGCTTGGTGCCACCGGCGCTGTGCTGGCCGATGGCCTGTTGCAGGGCATTGGCCTGGGTGCGCTGCTGCCTTCCGCCATCCTGACCGCATGGGGCTGGCGCTTTCTCAGTCACCGGCTGACAGGGCGCGAGACCTGGGCTGTCTTTGGCATGCGCGCTGTGGCTGTGCTGTGTCTGCTGCCGGTATCGGGGGCGCTGCTGGCGGCCATTCCCCTTCTCTTTACAGCCCTGCCAGACATCCATTGGCCAACCGAGGCTGGCATTGGGGGGGGCATTGGCCATTCCATCGCGCAGTTGGCCATTTCTGCTGGCATGGCCGCAATCGGCCCGGCTGGAGGCATGGTGCTGTGGCTTATGGGGGGCTTGCTGTTCGTCCTGCTCATGGCGCTGGCTACCGGCCTTGGCCGCCATGAATGGGCGGCAATCGGGCGTGTGGTGCACATGCTTGTTACACTCCCCGGCAGGCTCGCCCAGCGCTTTGTGCGCTATTATGCAGCCCGTCCCCAGCCCGCTACCGACACGCCTTCAACCGGCTATGCCGCCCCCACCGGGGCCGACCCCTTTTATGGCAGCACACTACCGTCGGGCAGCCTGTTTGATGATGAGGACGAAGACACACCACCTCCTCCGCGCCCCGTCAGCCATGCCCCGGCCCCTGCCGCACCACAGGAAAGTTCCAGCAGCCGCGCCCTTGTGCTGAGCGGCCCTGAACCCACACCTGCGCCAGCACCTGTCCGCACCCCCGTGCCGCAGGCGGTTGCGGAACATGCTCCCATCGTCACCCCAGCGCCCCCGGTGCAGGACAAACCTGCCCGCAACGGACTCCTGGGACGGCTGTTTTCCGGCTCAACCAACCAGGAAGAAGAGACCGCAGCCCGTGCGGCAACTGCCAGCCGCCGGGGTGGGTGGGAACTGCCCTCCCTGTCCCTTCTGCGTCCGGCCCCGCTACATGGAAACTCCGGCCCATCGCCCGAAGTACTGGATGCCACCGCCCGCCTGCTGGAGCAGGTTCTGGCGGACTATGGTGTGCAGGGCAAAATTGTCGGCCGTAGTGCCGGACCTGTAGTAACCCTGTACGAACTGGAACCTGCGGCAGGCATACGCTCGGCCCGTATCATCGGGTTGGCGGACGACGTTGCCCGCTCCCTGTCCGTGCTGAGCGTGCGTATCGCCACCGTGCCGGGCCGCAGTGTCATGGGGATCGAGGTTCCCAACCACACGCGTGAAACCGTTTACTTGTCCGAACTGCTCAATCAGCCCACCTGGCGGGAAGACCCCGGCCAGTTGCCCCTGGCACTGGGCAAGGACATTGCCGGGGAACCTGTTTTTAGCGACCTGGCACGCATGCCCCATCTGCTGGTGGCGGGCACCACGGGCTCCGGTAAGTCCGTGGGGGTGAATGCCATGATCCTCTCGCTGCTTTATCGGCTGTCGCCGGATGAATGCCGCCTGATCATGATTGATCCCAAGGTGCTGGAACTGTCGATTTATGACGGTATTCCCCACCTGCTGACCCCTGTGGTGACGGAGCCGCCAAAGGCGGTGAACGCCCTCAAATGGGTTGTGCGGGAAATGGACCGCCGCTACCGCACCATGGCGCATATGCAGGTGCGTAACATTGCCGGCTATAACGCCCGCGCCGCCGAGGCCCGCGCCGATGGCGAAGTCGTGGTCCGTCGGGTGCAGACAGGGTTTGACCCCGAAACCGGCAACCCGGTGTTTGAGGAACAGTCCGTTACCCTCGACCCCATGCCCTATATTGTCGTGATCATTGATGAAATGGCCGACCTGATGATGACCGCAGGCAAGGAAATCGACGCCTGTGTCCAGCGTCTTGCACAAAAAGCGCGTGCTGCGGGCATCCATGTCATTATGGCCACGCAGCGCCCCTCGGTCGATGTGATTACCGGTACCATCAAGGCCAACTTTCCCACGCGTATTTCCTTCCAGGTCATCAGCAAGTTCGACAGCCGCACCATTCTGGGCGAACAGGGGGCCGAGCAGCTTCTGGGTCAGGGCGACATGCTGTTCATGCAGGGTGGTGGGCGCATTACCCGTGTCCACGGCCCCTTTGTGGCGGATAGCGAGGTGGAACAGGTAGTCGGCTTCCTGAAGGAACAGGGCGAGCCGATTTATGATGAGGACGTGCTGGCTGACCCGGTGGACGAAAGCGCCCCCTCCGGCAGCAGCAAAGGCAACAGCGGCGGCGACAATGCCGAAGGCGATATGTATCGCGAGGCCGTGGCTATTGTCACACAGGAAGGCAAGGCCTCCACATCCTTCATCCAGCGCCACCTGTCCATCGGCTACAACCGGGCAGCCAAACTGATCGAGCAGATGGAAAAAGAGGGCGTCATCAGCCGTGCCGACCATGTCGGCCGCCGCAAGGTGCTTGTCGGCCCCAATAGGGAGGACTAACACCATGGCGCTCCTGTCTGTCCCTTCGGTGCTGTACGAAAGCCCCCATGTTGTCATTATCGACAAGCCCGCGGGGCTGCCTGTCCACCCCGGCCCTTCTGGCGGCCCCAGTGTGGAAGACTGGTTTGGTCTGCTGTCACGCCGCAAGGATGGTCCCTGGCTGGCTCACCGGTTAGATACCGACACATCGGGCTGCCTGGCCATTGCCTTGCGCAAGCAGCCGCTTCTGGCTATCCAGCAGGCACTGGCCACCCACACGGCCACCAAAACCTACTGGGCTATTGTCAGCGGTGGTCCGCAGCAACCCCAAGGCCGTATTACCCTGCCGTTAGCCAAGGTGAACACGCCGACTGGCTGGCGCATGGTCACCACCGACCCCAAAGGGGCAACGGCTGCCACACGCTGGACAGTGCTGGGCCGGTCCGACGGGCTGTGCTGGCTGGAACTGGAACTGGAAAGCGGACGCACCCATCAGGCGCGCGTGCACTGTGCTGCCATGGGCTGGCCCATTCTGGGTGACAGCCTATACGGCAGCCCTCACCCGCAGGGGCTGCACCTGCTGGCCCGGAGCCTCAGCCTGCCACTATCCCCCACCATCAACGCCATTGCGCCGCCCCGTGCAGGCATGCGGGCTGCTCTCCAAGCCTGTGGCTGGCAGGAAAAGTAATCCCTTAACCGCTGGTTTTGTCCCGCCTTCACCCAGCTTACTGGGTACCCTCTGTCGGAAGCTGGATTTACCAGAGCTATTTTGGCTCCGGTAGTTTTCAAGGACGAGCAGGTCCATGGCTCCCTTAAGGGCGCGTTACGACGATAGGCTCTGGTTTCCTGCTACGGGGAAAACGATGCTGCGTGATTGTTTATTCAGGGCTCTGCCCTGAAACCCGGAAGGGACCAGAGGCCCCTTCACCCCGATTCCTATAGGGTGATCTGTCCGGTCCGTAGGATCAGTCCTGAAAAAGATTGCGCCCTGGCCAGGCCCGCACGACATCCGCCTGCAACAAGCCCCGGCGCGCGCGCAGGTCACGACTATCAAACTGACGGGCACGCTCAAGGCCAGCCTGAGCATAGCTTTCCCGCAATGGGGCATCGCACATCAGCCGTTCAAGCTGGGCGGCCAGTTCCACCGGGTCATCGGGGTCAACATACACCGCAGCAGGACCGGCGACATAGGGCAGCCCGCCATTGCGCGTCGTGACCAATGCAGCCCCGCTGCCCATGCCCTCCAATGCTACCGTACCAAAAGGCTCGGCCCAGCGACTGGGCACAACAAGGATAGCCGCCTTGCTCATGGCCTGAAGCACCGCTGCGTGCGGCTGATAACCCTGCACATCCACCCCCGCTGCCCGCGCCTTGGGCAGCAGGTTGTTCAGAAAGGGAGTCTGGGGCGAATCGTACCCGAACCTGTCCGCCCCCATCATCACAGCCCGCCATTGCGGATAACGGGGCAACAGTAGGCCGCAGGCCGCCACGTAGGAATCCACCCCTTTGTCGGCCACAATGCGCCCAGCATATAACAGCACGGGGGCACGCTCTGTCAGCGGCGTTGGGGGCGGCATCTGCGAAAAATCGAGACTGTTATGCAGCACCGTCACACACGCCTGCGTGCCTTGGCTGACAAAGCGTTCCCGTATCCATTCCGACACGGCCACAACCGCCACACAACGGGCCAGTTTTGTCCGCTCAGCCGCAGTACGGGCCCGCCGCATGCCACAGGGGTCATTATGCAGCACCAGCACCATGGGTAGGTTGGGAAAAACCTTGTGCAGGGCAAGGACCAAGTCCGGTCGGTTATGCACTTCCACCAGATCGGGGCCTAGCTGATTGATAAGCTGGCACACCCCTTTGGCGTATGCTGCTCTGGCCCCAAGGAGCGAAAACACCTTGGGAACTGGCCTGAACGGCACATCATCAAACACCGGGCCTGTTGGCATGGCCCCCACCACCGTTTCCCCCGGCAGCGCCATGCGGCGCACAAGCAGGGAAATGGCGCCCGCCCCGGTAAAGGCGAAACGCTCCTTCATCGGCAGGACTGTCAGAACACGCGGGGCTACGCCCGTACTGGTAGCACTGGCGAGATCGGCGATACTGGCCACGCCGTCAGGGAATGGTTTCATACATATCCAACTGCCAGCCCTGCGGTTCGCGGCTGGCCTCGTCCGCCCATTCACGCATCAAGGGGTGGTTCCGCACGGCCTGCATATAAGCCTGCGATTCCTCTGACAGGCCCGGCACCGCGTAGGACAGAAAGCGGCTGACGACGGGGGCAAACATGGCATCCGCATTGCCAAAAGCAGCCCCAAACAGATACGGACCTTCCTGCGCGTACTGGCGGCGCTGCTCGGTCCAGAGTGTGTTGATGCGGGCAATATCAGCCAACGCAGCCTCATCCAGCCCGGCCGCAAGGGGGCGGGCTTCCCGACCGAGGTTCATGGGCAGGGCCGAGCGAACACCACGGAAGCCTGAATGCATTTCCGCAGCAATGGACCGCGCCCGAGCCCGCTCACAGCGGTCGGACGGCCAGAGGCCGGGGGCAAACTCCGCACAGTATTCCGCAATGGAGAGGGAGTCCCACACCACAGCACCCTCATGCTCCAGATACGGGACACAGCCATTGGGGGACAGCGCCTTGATTTCAACCGTCTTGCCCCCACCGGCAAGGCGCAGAGCCTCGACCCGCACAGCCAGCCCGGCCAGACGCACACACAGCCAGCCCCGCAGGGACCAGGAGGAATACCGCCGTGTTCCTATGACAAGACGCCCGTCAACCATGTGCCATTGTTTCCTCTTGTTCCTGCACGGGCAACTCCGTGCGGCAGATAAATCCGCCCCCCAGAATACGACTGCCCTGATAAAAAACACAGGCCTGTCCAGGGGCGGGCATGGCAGGTTCGCTCAGAAACACAGCAGCCCCTTCGGGCGTGGGGACAACCCGTGCGGGCCGTGGCTCTTCCCGCGCTCGCATCTGCACCCGGCATTCCAGCCCTTCGGGCGGGGCATCCACCAGCCAGTTGACATCCCGCACCGCCAGAGTGCTGACAAATGCCTGCGCGCGCGGACCAATGATGACCCTCCGCCGCCCAGGTTCCACCCCAACAACCATCTGGCGCTCACCCTGCAGGCGGGCTGCATTGCCCAGCCGCTTGCTCTGCCCGACGGTAAACCGCATGACACCTTCATGCTGGCCGACAACGCGGCCGTTCTGGTCCACAATGTCACCCGGGCCTGCCATTTCAGGGTGCTTGCGCTCAACCAGATCGACATAAGACCCGTCACTGACAAAACACAGGTCCTGACTGTCGGGCTTGCCTGCCACCACCAGCCCATAGCGCTCAGCCTCGCGGCGGACACTGGCCTTGTCGGGCATGTCACCCAGAGGAAAGCGCAGAAAATCAAGCTGCGCGCGCGTCGTGGCAAACAGGAACCAGCTCTGATCGCGCGAGGCATCGACCGGCCGATGCAGTTCCGCCCCCTGTGGGCCTTCCACCCGGCGCACATAATGGCCCGTGGCCATGGCCCCGGCCCCAATGTCGCGCGCAAGGCCGAGCAGGTCGGTAAATTTCACGCCCTGATTGCAGGCGACACACGGCACAGGGGTTTCCCCCGCCGCATAGGCATCGGCAAAGCGGTCGATGACGCTGTCCTGAAAGCGCTGTTCCGCATCAATCACATAGTGGGGAAAGCCCAGCCGGTCGGCCACAGCACGGGCGTCACGGATATCCTGCCCCGCGCAGCAGGCCCCCTTTTTGGCGGCACCGCGCGCGTCATACAGTTGCAGGGTAGCGCCCACGACCTCGTGGCCTTCTTCCATGAGACGCGCGGCCACCACGGAACTGTCCACCCCGCCGGACATGGCGACAAGAATACGCATGGGCGGCTACCTTCCTGCTCTAACGCTGTGTCAGGCCTTGCGCGGCAGACGCACCACAAGGCCGTCAAGCGCATCGGTCATCACAATCTGGCACCCCAGGCGGGATGTCTTTTCCAGCCCGAAGGCCAGGTCCAGCATATCTTCTTCATCATCGGTCGGGGTGCCCAGCCGGTCGGCCCAGGCCGGGTCCACCACCACATGGCAGGTTGCGCAGGCCAGCGAACCTTCGCACGCGCCTTCGATATCAATATCGTGCTTATGCGCGATTTCCAGTACCGACAGCCCGACCGGGGCATCCACTGTGCGTTCCGTTCCGTCCTGTTCAACAAACGTCATCTGGGGCATTGGTTTCCATCCTGCCAAAGAAAAGACCCGGTCACGGCCGCACACTCAGGCCGCTGTTACCGTGGCGGTTGCGGCTGGTCCGCCGCCCGCGCCCGCTGGACAGCCTGTGCCAGACCCTCCGCCGCGCGCTCCGCATCGGCGGCTGAGGTAAAACGTCCGGGGGACAGACGCAAGCTTCTTCCTGCCTCGTCCATGCTCAACCCCATCGCACGCAGCACGTAGGAAGGCTCCAGCACGGCGGATGAACAGGCCGAACCCAAGGACACCTCCACCCCCGACAGATGCCCCACGACATCGGTTGCCTGCACACCCGCAGGCAGGCGCAGGCTGATAATACCGGGCAGGCGCGGGGCTTCGGTCGCATTGACACAGCAGCCCGGCAACACCGCAGCCAGCCTGTCCAGCAGCACGGCCTGCACATGGGCCAGATGTGCCCGGTCCTGCGCCAGCTCCGCACGGGCCACACGGCAGGCGGCCCCAAACCCGGCCAGCAGAAAGCCCGGCAATGTGCCAGAACGGAAACCACGCTCCTGCCCCCCGCCGGAAAACAGCGGTTGCAGGCGCACGCGCGGGTTGCGCCGCACGTACAGCGCGCCCACCCCTTTGGGGCCATACAGCTTGTGGGCAGAAATGGACCCCAGGGCCAGCTTCATGGTCCTGACATCCACCTCAACCTTGCCAGCGGCCTGGGCCATGTCAGAGTGGAGTAAAGCCCCTGCTTCCTGCACAAGCCCACCCAGCAGGGGCATGTCCTGCAAGACACCTGTTTCATTATTGGCCGTGCAAATGGACACCAGAGCCGTCGGTGTTGCTAGCGCATTGGCCAGCACTTCTGGCGCAAGGCGACCGTCAGGCTGTACCGGCAAAATAACAGGCTCAAACCCCTCCGCCCCAAGGTCGGACACACTTTGCAGCACGCATTTATGCTCGGTCGCCAGAGTAATGACCCGCCTGCGCACGCTGCCCATGGACGCCAGATGCCGCGCTGCCCCCTTGATGGCCAGATTGTTCGACTCGGTTGCGCCGGATGTAAAAATGATCTCACGAGTATCCGCACCAATCAGCGCGGCCACATCGGCCCGGGCCTGTTCCACCATCTGCGCCGCAGCCCGACCCGAGGCATGCGTGGTGCTATGAGGGTTTGCGTTTTCCTGTTCCAGCGCGTCCAGCAGGGCTTTGCGCGCACGCGGGTCGCAGGGGGTGGTGGCGGCGTGGTCGAAATACAATGCTGTCATGGATATGCCCCCTACACCAAAGCCGCCGGTGCTGGGGCGGCAGCCAACCGGGCGTAAGCCTGTATAAAGTGCTGCACATCCGCCTCGGTGACATTCCAAGGCAGAGAGACGCGAATGGCCTGCCCTGCCAGCGGGCCAAGCCCCATGGCATCCAGCACATGGGAAAACGCAACCTTGCCAGAAGAACAGGCCGACCCGGCAGACACGCACAACCCGTCCAGATCAAGCCGCATCAACTGCCCCTGTGCCCCGCGCCCCGGCAGGGCAAGGCAACTGGTGTTGGCCAAGCGGGGGGCCTGCCCACCACAAACAACCGCCCCATGAGCGGTGGCGGCCTGCTCCAACTGGTCACGCAGCGGGGCACTCGTACCCGGCTGGGCCAGCGACTCCGCCAGTGCGGCGGCAAGCCCCGCAATGGCAGGCAGCGCCTGTGTGCCACCACGCCGCCCCTGCTCCTGCCCGCCGCCTTCAAAAACAGGTGTCAGACGGGCTGGTGCAGGCCCGCGCAGCAGCAAGGCCCCTGCCCCCTTGGGGCCACCCATCTTGTGGCCAGAACACGCCAGACTGTCGAAACCCTGATCCTCCACCGCAAGCGCCATACGCCCTGCGGCCTGCACGGCATCAACATGCAAATGGGCACCATGGCGCTGACACAGCCGGACAATTTCCGCCATGGGGTGCAAGACCCCAGTCTCGTTATTGGCCAGCATCAGGCACACAAAGGCCGGGGAAGCATCGGGCTGGGCCAGTGCCTGTTCCAGCAGGTCCAGTCGAACCTGTCCGTTGGCGTCAACCTCCAGCCATTCCGTAGCCGCACCGGCTGGCATGCCCTTACGTACGGCGTCGTGCTCGGTCCGCCCGACAAGGAAGCGCCGCCCAGCCCCAAGCCCCTGCATGGCCAGCACATTGGCCTCCGTCCCGCCTGATGTGAACACGCAGTTGAGGGGGGCCACGCCCAGTGCCTGTGCGACCGTACCCCGGGCCTCCTCCAGCAGCGCACGGGCCGCGCGCCCTGCGGCATGCACGGAGGACGGATTACCCACAAGGCGGGCCGCATCCACCATGGCCTGCGCCGCACCGGGGCGCAGCGGTTCGGTCGCATTGGCGTCAAGATAGACCACGCCACGCGGGGTAGAGGGGGACATGGAAACAGTCATGGGCAGGATCATCCTGTAGCCATAGCGGTGGCGGGAACCCTTCTGTCTGGGGTGCAGGCCTGCCATCATAACGATTTATGTGGAAATCCGGGGCGCACAGCCGCTATAGAGTGCCACATGGTCAGCGCCACAGGGCATTTTGCAACCGGACAGTCAGGCAGACAGCACCCCGGCCCATCAGCGGCAGCGGGAGCATCGGGTCTGATTATGCCCGTCTTGCGTATGACGTCAACGCCGGAATGGTCTTGTCACCCTTTCACCACCCCGGCTGTGACACCATATGCCTGACTGGCCGCCACGGTTCTGGCAGGCCAGACAGTACTGACCAACGTTCCCGCGGGTTACGGCCCGCGTGTTCCAGCCCGGGCGTGGCATCGTCCCCCGCTGGAACAGTCATAAAACCAGGAAGCGTCATGCCCACGGACGCCTTACCCATGATCAAGCGGAACCTACATGCCAGAGGTTATGTTTGCCGGCCCTGATGGGCGTCTTGAAGGGCGCTATCACCATTCAAACGAGCCCAACGCCCCGCTTGCCCTCGTGCTGCACCCACACCCGCTGCACGGTGGCACCATGAACAACCGGATCACCTACGGGCTGTATCGCACGTTCGAAAAAATGGGTTTTTCGGTCATGCGCTACAACTCGCGCGGGGTTGGCCGGTCGCAGGGCCGATTTGACGGGGGCATTGGCGAAATTTCCGACGCCGCAGCCGCCCTCGACTGGATGCAGATGATCAACCCCAACGCCAGCGGGTTGTGGATTGCAGGCTATTCCTTCGGGGCGTTTGTTGGCATGCAGTTGCTGATGCGTCGGCCCGAAATTACCGGCTGGATCAGCATTGCGCCGCCTGCTGCGCATTATGACTTCGGCTTTCTGGCTCCCTGCCCCTGCGGTGGCCTGATGATTGCGGGCGGCAAGGACGACATGGCCCCCGAACCCGCCATCCACAAACTGGTGGACAAGCTGAACACCCAGAAAGGTGTTGCAGTGGACTACCGGGTCTTCCCCGAAGCCGACCATATCTTCGCCAAGCAGGTGGACAAGATCACCACCGCTGTGGAGGAGCATGTGACCAAGGCGATGGTCGAACACAACATGCCTCTGGCTGCCGACTGACAGGCAGACCTGCGGGCAGGGGCCACCACACCCCTGCCCCACACACATGGCCATACGCGCCACAGACTCTTGCCCTGCACGCCACAAACGCTGACCCTTGCTGCGACCCGGCACCGTCATTACGATTCGGTACCGATACATCACATATCGCAGGAGCACACGTTGGCGGCCTCTTCCACTCCCCCCCTTGCTGCAACACTGGCCGAACTGGCACAGGGGCGCGCGGCCGCCCTGACCATGGCGCCCTACTGGTGGGAACGCCTGCCGCCTGAAACCACACCGCCCCCCCTGCCCGCGCAGGCCGATGTCGTCATTGTCGGCTCAGGCTTTACGGGGCTGGCGGCGGCACTCACCCTGCTACGGGCCGGGCGGTCTGCCCTGGTGCTGGACGCCGGGCGGCCTGGTTATGGGGCCTCAACCCGCAATGGCGGGCAGGTGGGGTCGGGCAACCAGAAGTTCCGGGTCCGCACGCTGATTGACATGATGGGGCAAAAAAAGGCCGAAGCCCTGCTGCACGAAGGTGTAGCCATGCTCAACCACATTGAAACCCTTGTGCAGGATGAAAATATAGCCTGCCACTTTACCCGCTGCGGGCGCTTTCGCGGGGCTGTGCAGCCCGAACATTACGACGCCATGGCCCGCGACATGGAAGACCTGAAGCGCCATGCAGGCGTGGACTCCTTCATGGTGCCGCGTGCCGAGCAGGACCGTGAGATTGCGACCACCTTCTTCCACGGGGGGGCTGTTCTGCCGCAGGATGCCAGCCTGCACCCCGGCCTCTACCATGCGGGCCTGAGCGAGCGGGTGCAACAGGCTGGCGGCGTGATTATGGGGGGCACTGCCGTCACCAAAGCGCAGGCCGATGGCACAGGCTTTGTCCTACAAACATCACGCGGCACCGTGCGTGCGCGGGATGTCATTATTGCCACCAACGGCTACCGCCAGCAGGTCAGCCAGTTCTGCCGCCAGCGTGTGGTGCCTGTGACCTCCGCCCTGATCGCCACAGCCCCGCTGCCCCCGCAACGCCTGCGTGACCTTATGCCCACCGGGCGCATGTATGGAAATTCAGCCCGCGTTTTTGCCTATTTCCGCAGCGCGCCGGATGAGCCTCGGCTGGTGTGGGGTGGGCGGGTTGGCCGCAACGCACCAGCTGCCTCCCCCCGCGCTTATGCCCATCTGGCCCGCGACCTGCTGAAAGTCTTCCCTCAGGCTGGCGATATGCCTGTCAGCCATGCCTGGTCGGGGCAGATCGGTTATACGTTTGATGAGTTCCCCCACCTCGGCCGTGCCCCAGATGGGCTGTATTACGCCATGGGCTACTGCGGCACGGGGGTTTCACGCTCCACCTGGTTCGGACGCAAAATTGCCCTGCAACTGATGGACAAGCGGGACGGTTTTTCGGAATTTACGGGTCTGCGCTTTCCAAGCCATCCCTTCCACTGGGCGGCTCCCGCAGCCGTGCCTGCGTTTGAGCAGTGGTATCGCCTGCGCGATACCTTGAATATCTGACCCCTGTCCTGCCGCCCCTTATAGAAAAGGGGCGGCAGGTAACAGCCTTACGGCTGTCAGAACAGATCAACCTCGCCCGAATGTTCATGAGCAACCAGTTCGGGTGCGGGTTCACCCTTGAGAACGCGCACGACCTTGCCCAGGGAAACACCCTGATGCAGGTCTGTCAGCGGGATGGTGGAGGCCACCCCACTGCCTGCGTGGGTTGTCAGGTTTTTTAAAACCGCAGCCAGTGCCTCGACAGTCTGGGTTGCTGAGTCCAGCTTTTGCAGGCTCTGGGCTTCATCCTCAGCCAGATGATGGCCTTTGACGCATTCGTCCATGGCGTGCTGCACGCCCAGGAGATCCCTGCTCACCACATCCAGAAGCCCTGTGACACGCACAATGGCTTCATGCACCGTAATTTCATGGCCGTCGGCCTCAGGTGTCATGATGGCATGATCCTGCATTGTGATTGTCCTCTCCCATCCCCGGCGATCAGAACAGTTCCACGCCGGAATCGACTTCCTTGGCCCATTTGCGCTCGGCTTCTGTCTCGCGCCGCCTGTAGGCTTCTTCCTGCCGTCCGACCGTCTGGGCGTCCTGCACAAGATTCTGCTGGGCACGGCCCGTTGTCGGCCAGAAACGCACACGCCGCGCCTGATTGCCGCCAAAGCTTTGCGACACACAGGGAATACCTTCGTCCTTGAGATAATCCGTCACGAACTGAACGTTTTCCTGCCCGATGCGTCCAAGCGATGGCACGACAGCCGCCCCACCAAACGCCTTGCACACCAGACTGGCCCGGTTGCCACCCCCCTTAAGAATGCCGTTGATGAGCATTTCCATAGAGTTGACACCAAAACGCATGGCAACGCCATCCTGCCCGCCGCCATCACCTGGCAGCAGAAAGTGATTCATGCCCCCGATCCCGGCCACAGGGTCATACATGCAGACCGAAATACAGGAGCCCAGCAGCGTTACCAGTACAGTCGAAGGATCGGCCGAGATAACCACCTCGCCCTGGACAACCGTTGTAACCGCAAAGCCTTGTGTCACGTTATGGGTCCGAACACTTTTTCCAAAACCTCCCGCAGCTTGGCCACGGTATAGGGCTTGGCAAGGAAATTATTGACACCGGCCTTAACGGCTTCCTGCACCAGTTCCTTACTGGCCTCACTGGTCAGGATGATAAACGCCAGTTTCTGGGTCTTGGGGTTGCCACGCACCGCTTTGAGCAGGGCAAGACCATCCATGACCGGCATGTTGAAGTCTGAAATAACCAGATGCGCCGGGTTCTGC
Organism: Acetobacter vaccinii; assembly: GCF_008365315.1. Lineage (NCBI taxonomy): Bacteria > Pseudomonadati > Pseudomonadota > Alphaproteobacteria > Acetobacterales > Acetobacteraceae > Acetobacter > Acetobacter vaccinii. Next base: position 779,111 of record NZ_CP043506.1, read on the forward strand.
TCCAGATACTCTACAGCTTCCTTGCCATCCTTACGCTGGGCAATGCTGGTAAATCCAAGCTGCGCCAGGCTGTTGGCCAGAACCTGACGGATGGAGGACTGGTCATCAACAATAAGCGCCCTGATCTGTGAAGCGGCTGGCATGCTCTTCCCCCTTGTTATGCTACTGTCGTCTGCTCGGTATTGCCGAGGTCGTCTTGGTTGTGCGGTTATCCCGCAAAGAATGTATCAGGGCGCGTGGGCGGCCATGGCGACGTTGGAAATCTGGGACAAAGCCACAATCTGGCATGCCGCCCCGATTTCCGCCGCGACCCGTGGCATTCCATAAACCACGGCAGAGGCCTTGTCCTGCGCAATTGTGTGGCCTCCGGCACGCCGTATGGACAACAGACCCTCGGCCCCATCCTGCCCCATGCCGGTCAGGATAATGCCCAGGGCCTCACGCCCGACTTCCTTGGCGACAGACGCAAACAGGGCATCGACCGAGGGGCAATGGCCGCTGACGGGGGGAGATTTAACCAGCCGTGTGACATAGCCGTTATGGCTCCGCTCCACCACGGTATGCTTGTCGCCCCCAGGCGCAATCCTGACAGAACCGGGGGACAACACTTCACCATCCTGTGCCTCACGAATGGACAGGGCGGGAATCTTCTGGTCCAGCCTTCTGGCAAAGCTGGCCGTAAACAGGGGGGGCATGTGCTGGCAGACCACAATAGGCGGGCTCTGCGCCGGAAAGCCGCCCAGCAGCAGTTCCAACGCTTCCACCCCGCCGGTGGAGGCACCAACAGCCACCAGCCCGTAACGCCGCCCCCAAGCCTTGGTGGCATGGGCATGCACAGGCTCGCACGGGGTCGGGCGCGTAACCGGGTGAGAATGAGCCGCCTGGATTACAAGCCGTGCAAGCCCCGCAAACGCATCGGCCCCGATGACAGACGCGGGTTTGGGAAAGCAGTCAAACGCACCCATGTGCAGGGCTGTAATGGCGGTATCGGCCCCGCGTGCGGTCAGACTGGACACCATGACAACAGGGATCGGTCGCAGCCGCATGATCTTTTCAAGGAACTGCAGGCCGTTCATGCCCGGCATTTCAACATCCAGCGTGATAACGTCAGGCTGGTCCTTGATGATGATGTCACGCGCCTCGATCGGGTTTGCGGCTTCCCCGCATACCTCGATTTCTGGCCATTGTTCAAACGAGCGCCGAATCAGCGCCCTTATCGTCCTTGAATCGTCAACAATCAGAACCCGTACCGGCTTGTCCATGGGCTCAGCCACCCTTCCTGTAAATCGTCGGGGCCACCTGCTCCAGCCCACATTCACGCAAGGAGACAACCCGTTCCGAATGCCCGACATACAGGAACCCACCAGGTTCGAGCTTGTCAGCCAGCCGGCGCCACAGACGCTCACGCGTGACTTCATCAAAATAAATAACCACGTTGCGGCATAGAATGGCTGAAAACAGCCCTTTCATCGGCCACTCGGCGTTGAGATTAAGCACACGGAACGCAGGCAGCCCGCAAATAGGCCCTGCAAAACGCAGTTGGCCCTGTCCGGCTGGTTCCATGAACCTGTTTCTCATATCGAGCGAAATACCCTCGGTTTCCGCTTCTGGATAGAGGCCCGATGCCGCCTGTGCGACAACGTTGGAATTAATGTCCGTCGCCAGTATCCGCACGTCGTATGTCGGGGCCTCGGGAAAGACCGACATGATCGACATGGCCATGCTCCACGGCTCCGGCCCGGTAGAGCAGGCAGCAGACCACAGCCTGACCCGCCCCCCGGCCCGGGCACGGCTGCTCAGCGCAGGCATGACCTCTTCTTCCAGGTGGGTGAAGTGGTTTTTTTCCCGAAAGAAGCTCGTGACATTGGTTGTCAGCGCGCAGATGAGTTTTTCAAGCTCGACCTGCCCGGCTGGCCCCTGCACAAAATCCAGATAATCCCGAAAGCTGGCCTTTGCGTTTTCACGCACCCTGCGGGCCACGCGGGAATAGACCAGCGTACGCTTGGACTCGGGCAGGAAAATACCTGCCACGTCCTTTGCTATCCCCCGCACCCTCTGGAAGTCGGCATCCGTGTACTCTGGATCAGTGATAGCCATGATGTCATTCTGCAACCGCGTCGCCAACCAACTGGCTGACAACACTTTCAAGACGCAGCACACCGATCATGCGCCGGTCATCCTGCGACCGCCGACCCAGCAGGACCAGCCCGCTCAGGCAGCTATTCTCATCCGAAACCGCCTGGATATCGTCAATGTTGATATCGGCCATGTCGATCACGCGGTCCACCAGCAGCCCGCAGACAATGCCGTTCTTGGACTCCACAATCACCACGACCCGGCGCGGGTTGTCGGCCTGTGGCTCAACATTAAGGCACACGGCAAGGTCCACGACGGTCAGAATGACACCGCGCAGATTGATGGCCCCGCACACATAATGCGGCGCAAAAGGCAGAGGGGTTGTTTTTTCAAACCCCCGGATTTCGCGCACGCTCAGGATCGGAATGCAGTATTCCTGTTCCCCCACGGCAAACACGATCATTTTTACGATCTTGGCGTCCGCTACCGCTGCTTCTTCCGTCATATCCCTGTTTCCCAAATCAAAAGCTGATCGTCATGCTGTGGTGTGTTACGCGGCCAGGCCCGTGCGGATATCCGACGACCTGGTGTCAATCCGTCCGATGGCAGTCGCAATCAGCGCGGGAACGTCGAGAATGAGAGACACGCTACCATCACCCAGAATGGTCGCCGCCGAAACGCCGGGGATCTGCTGGTAGTTTTTCTCAATACTCTTGATAACAACCTGCGCCTGGTCACGGATTTCATCAACGATCAGGGCAGCACGCGCCCCGGATTCGTTTTCGACAATCAGAATGACCGTGTCTTCAGGCTCTTCCGACGGGGTGGTGGATTTAAGCCCCAGTTCGGTCGCCAGTGGCAGCAGCGGCATGCAGTTGCCACGGATCGACACCACATTTTCCCCATCGGGCAGGATATACACATCCTGATGCGCGATCAGCATGGTTTCCACCACCGAGGAAATGGGGATGACCATGACAGACCCGCCTGCGGAAATCAGCATGCCGTCCAGCACAGCCAGCGTCAGCGGCAGGCTGAGGCAGAAGGTCGTGCCTTCGCCCTGCACACTGTTGATCGTCACGCGCCCGCCGAGGCTGAGAATGGCCTGCTTGACCACATCCATGCCCACGCCACGCCCCGACAGGTCGGACACCTTATCAGCGGTGGAAAAGCCGGGGGCGAAGATGAGGTTGTTGATCTCATCATCACTCAGCGTTGCATCGGGGGCGACAATGCCGCGCTGGACAGCAATGGCCAGCACGCGCTCGCGGTTGATCCCGCCCCCATCGTCCTTGATGGTAATGAGAATACGCCCGGACCTGTGGCTGGCCGAGAGCAGAATATGACCAGCTGCAGGCTTGCCTGCGGCCACACGCTTGTCGGCACGCTCTATCCCATGGTCCACCGCGTTACGCAGCATATGGGTCAGCGGGTCGCTCAGCTTTTCCACCAGGGTGCGGTCCACTTCCGTGTCCTCACCCTCCAGCGTCAGCACAACGTCCTTATCGGTCATGGAGCAAGCTTCACGCACAACGCGCTGCATACGCTGGAACACGCTGCGCACAGGCTGTGCCCGCACCGCCATGACCGCGTCCTGAATGTCGCGCGTCAGGGACTGCATGCCGCTGACACTCTCAGCCAGTTCACGCTGGGCAGAAGACCCGTCCTTACGACACAGCGATTCCAGCGCTGCCTGAGCAATGACCAGTTCGCCCACAAGGTCCATCAGGTCATCAATACGGTGCAGATCCACGCGGATTGAGGCCGCCTGTTCCGACCGGCGGGCGGCACCCCCGGCTGCAGCAGCAGCCGGGGGTGGAGCAGCAGCCGGGGGTGGAGCAGACGGTGTAGCCGCAGTAGGGCTGCTCAGGGCTGCTGGCTCCGGGTCGTGCTCAAAGCTGGGCTCCACAACCGGAACAGGTGCGGGTGCCAGTTCTGGCTCTTCCACCACGGCGGCAGTGTCGGCAGCTTCAGCCGCAATGCTGTCGCCCCCTTCCCGCGTGATGGTGAAGTCACAGACATCACTCACCCAGTCGAACACGCCATGCACGGCATCTTCCTGCACCTGGGGCGGCAGGGCCACACGCCAGGACAGATACGATTTAACCGGCTCAACACCCGCCAGATCAGGCAGGGCCGCCCTGTCGCAGGTCGTATGCTGCACACCACCAGGCACAGCCGCCACAAGGTCGCCCAGGCTGATCAGCAGATTACGGGCATCATCCCCACGCTCATACATGGCGTCATGCGGGCGGAAGGTGACAACCAGCGCCGCCTCTTCCGCCACGGGTTCAACCGGGGCTGCGGGCTCGTCAAAATCAAAGCCGAAATCAACGGTCACGGGTTCGAAGTCAAACGGAACCGGCACAAAATCCTGCGGGATGACGTCATCCGTCGTCGCAGGCCCGGAGGAGCCTTTGTCCCCCGCGATAATGGCCTCCAGTTCCACCTGGCTTTCCGCCAGACGGGCCTGGTCAACCGATGAGCCACCACGGGCTTCGTCCACCAGATCGCTCAGAACATCCATGGCCTTGAGAAAGGTCTTGATGATCTCGGGCGTCGGCGTCACGCGGTCGGAGCGCAGGCCGTCGAGAGAACTTTCAAACACATGGGCAAAACGCACAAGGTTCTCGAGCCCGAATGAGGCCGCGCCACCCTTGATCGAATGAACGGCGCGGAAGACGGCATTGATTGTCTCATGCCCGGCTTCCCCATCCGAAAGTGCTGACAGCCCACGCTCCAGTTCCTGGAGCTGCTCGTCGCACTCCTGGAAAAAGACCTGCAGGATATCATCCATGTCATCACTCATGCTGGAGACCTTCCTTGTTCCTCAGGCGGTAACCCGGCGAATGGCTGCCACAAGGCTATCGGTGCTGAATGGCTTTACAATCCACCCGGTCGCGCCAGCAGCGCGGGCGCGGGCCTTTTTTTCGGGGTCGCTTTCCGTGGTCAGTACAATAATCGGCAGATGCTTGTACTGCGCAATCGCACGGACAGCCTCGATCAGCCCGAAACCATCCATGCGGGGCATGTTGATATCGGTAATGATCGCGTTGGGCGTAGGTGTCGCACCCTGGAGAACCTCCAGCCCTTCCACACCATCCCCACCCTGGATGACGTCATACCCGGCCCCCTCCAGAGCCTTGCGCAGCATGCTTTGCATGGTGCGGGAGTCATCAACCGTGAGGATACGTATGGCCTGTGTTCCCACCATAATTCATTGCTCCTTGGGAGAGATTTTCTGTTCTGGCAGGAATTCACCGACCCCAAAAAGGGTATACGCTTCCCTGACCTGTTCTGACGGCGCGACAAGGGTGCACCCGCTCGCAAGGAGCAGCTGGAGACAGAGCCCCCCGACATAACTGACACCCGAGACATCAAGGCTGACCGGACCCCCGCCAGCCTGTGCCACCGCCTGACTGATCGTTTCTTTCAAGCCCGGAGCGGCCGCCGTGTCCAGCCTCCCCGACACTGTCACGCAGGATATGTCTGACACGGTTTGTGCCTGCTCGACATGTGATGACATCAGAATTCCTCCCACCCCTGGTCGGAGGAGGTCGTCGGCAGGGGCGTTGCGGCAGGGGCCGCCGGAGCAGGAGCCACGGCAGGCGTCGTTGTCGCGGCAACCCGCAGGGGCCTGCTGGGCGCTGCGGGGCGCGGGGCCGGGGCGCTGACGGTCTTTTTCTGAGCAAAGCTGATATCATGCCCGATGCGGAAGCGGCTCAGGGTCTGGATCAGGGTCCGGGTTTCAGACGTCAGATTATGGCTGGCGGCGGTTGTTTCTTCCACCATGGCCGCGTTCTGCTGGGTCACCTGGTCCATGTCGCCGATGGAAACCGTGATTTCGGACAGGCGCTGGGCCTGATCCTGGGTGGAAACGGAAATTTCCTCCACACGGGTGGCAATGTTCTGTGTGCTGCCTGCAAAGTCGTTCAGGTAATGGCCGGTCTGCTGGACCAGATCCACCCCTTTGTCCACCTGCTCGGCAGAAAGGGAGATCAGGCGTTTGATCTCGCTTGCGGAGCGGGCGGACTGTTCTGCCAGCGAGCGCACTTCCTGCGCCACCACGGCAAAGCCGCGACCGGCGTCACCCGCACGGGCGGCCTCGACCCCGGCATTCAGCGCCAGCACGTTGGTCTGGAAGGCAATGCCGTCAATGACGGAAATGATCTCGCCAATCGCGTCGGAGGATTTCTTGATCCCGTCCATGGCGTCGGTTGTCTCGGCCATGACCGTGTTGGCCAGCTTGACCTTGTCCAGCGCCTGGCGGGTTTCCACACTGGCGTCGCCACAGGCATTGGCGGTCAGGCGCACACCATCGGTAATGGTCCGCACGGCTGCTGCCACCTGTCCAAGATTGGCGGCCTGTTTTTCCGTCCGCTTGGCAAGGTCGTCCGATGCGGTGGAGATTTCGTTGGCACCTGTGGCAATCAGGTCGGTATTACGCGCAACGGCGCTGAGCGCTTCGCTCAACCGCTCCACGGAATGGGCGAACACGTCGCGCAGAGGGGCAAATTCCCCATCGAAATTGCTGCCGCTGACACGGACCTGCAGGTCGCCCTTGGCCATTTCAGCCAGTGCATTGCCCAGTTCTTCAATAACCTGGTGGGTCTGGCGGTCACGCTCCTGCGTGCGTTCCAGAGCCTCGCGGATTTCACCCGCCATTTCGTCCTGGCGGTTCTTGGCTTCCTGCTGATCGCGCACGATCTTGGTAAAGCCCACCACAACACGGGCAAAACGGCCAACGCTGTCGCCGTTTTCAACAAAAGGCACCTCACCGCGGATATCACCGCGCAGCACGCCTTCTGCAATATCGGCCATTTTTTCGACCGGAATAACAACAAGGTTTTTAAGCGAAATCCAATACAGGGAGACGACAATCTGCCCGACAACAAGAGCGCACATGTTCACCAGGAACATGTGACCGATTGTTTCGTGAAAAAAATACCCGGCGGCTTCGATAATGATCTGCAAGACAAGATAAGTCTCCAGACCCAGCATGGCTACCCTGCACTTGGAACGCAGAGGAGCATCCTTGATCAGCCATTTCAACATGCCGATACAACTTCCCTTCAATTCTTCACGGGGCGCCGGACTCGAAAACACCGTACACACCGAGCGACACAGACTGTCGCGCCGACCTGTGCACGGCCCCCTGTTTGTTCACTGAAACCTGAAAAACACCTGTGCATCACCCAAGGCCATTCGCAATGTTCATGACCAGATATCCTTACCGAAACCGCAGGGACACCATGGCGATCCCCGATGCACATATTTACATCAACCTCGCAGCTCAAGGCTTTATCAAGGTTTCTGATATACCTACAAGCATCACTCCGAAAAGGCTCGCGGTAAAGGGGGAAAAATACGCTCAGCCCCCTCCTTTTGTCATGCCCTCACAATACCTGCCCACTCACCCCGCTCTGGCACCTCCAAAGCCGCCAGGCCCGTAGCCAGAACCGGGTTGCCCAGGCCATGCCAGCCCGACCGGTCCGCCACAGCGCCAGACATGCTCTAGCACCGCGTCGGGCGTGCGGAATAGCCGCACAGATACCCCGGACACGTTGTAGTGACCAGTGCACAAAGCGCCCCTGCGGACCCTTTGCGTGCCCTATGCTTGAAGCAGAGTGAAAAAACCTTCAAATGACAACGACATGACAAAATCCTTTCGCCTCATGACCGCGCTGGCTCTGACCATCCCGCTGGCCCCCTCCGCTCTGGCAGCACCCCAGCCCCACGCTGGCACCGTTGTGCTGACAAACGAGCAGATCCCCTGGCATGCAGCCCCGGCCGATTTCCCCCACGGGGTGGAAATTGCCCATGTTTACGGCACCCCCAGCCAAGCAGGGCCGTTTGTGATCCGGGTCAGAATGCCAGCCCATAGCTGGATAGCCCCCCATACGCACAATATGGACGAAACATTGAGCGTTCTGGACGGGCATTTTACCCACTCTGTCGGGGCGGATAAGGCAACCGCCACCACACAGGATCTTGGTCCCGGCGGCTTTGTGCACCTGCCAAAAAACACCCCGCATGCCCTGCGCACCGGCGACAGCCCGGTCACCATGGAAATTTCAGGTATCGGCCCTTTTGGCATGACATACCTGAACCCTGCGGATGACCCGTCGAAAACACCCGCAAAGTAGCCCATTATCCCCCCTCCCCCATGCGGGGAGCGCCCCCTCCGGCTGGCCTGCGCGACCCGGCCAGGAGACAGCGCGCCCCTGCCTGTTCCCTTTTGACCCTACTCGCGCTGGATATCATGACCGACTCTTTCCCTGCGCCTTCGTCCCTTATCGGACATCCGGGCCTGTTTTCCGCCCTTTCTGCCCGCGCCCTTTCCACCTTTGCCGCACAGGTTCTGGCTGTGGCCGTGGGCTGGCAGGTTTACGCACTAACCCATAGCGCGGCCTCACTCGGGCTTGTCGGCCTGGCCCAGTTCCTGCCTATGATGGCCTGTATATTCCCCGCAGGGCATGCCGCCGACCAGTACAATCGCAAACGCATTGTGCTGGTCTGCCAGACGATTGAGACCATAGCAGCGGCAGGCATGGCGTATGCCTCCTTCACCAACCACCTTGCCCCTGGCATGATTTATGGTCTGGTCGCCCTGTTTGGTGCCTGCAAAGCATTTGAAATGCCAGCCCAGCAGACATTCCTGCCCTCCCTTGTGCCTGCGGCGGTTTTCCCACGGGCAGCGGCGCTGTCATCCTCCCTGTTCCAGTTCTCCTGCATTGCCGGGCCATCGGTCGGGGGGCTGCTTTACGGGCTGGGAGCGGGGCTATGCTATACGCTTTGTGCCATCGGTTTTATGCTGGCACTGCTTGCAACCTCACTCATGAAGCTGGAAGCCCCAACCCGGGCACGGCAGCCCCCCAGTCTGGCCGCCGTTTTTGGTGGCATTGCCTTTTTGCGCCGCAAACCCACCATGCTGGGTGCGATCTCGCTTGATCTGTTTGCCGTGCTGCTGGGTGGGGCCACAGCCATGCTGCCGATTTTTGCAACCGACATCCTGCATTCCGGCCCCATGGGGCTCGGCCTGTTGCGGGCCGCCCCGGCCATCGGTGCGCTGGTGGTTGCCGCCGTTCTGGCCCGCCACCCCTTGGGCCGTCATTCCGGGCTATGGATGTTTGGAGCTGTCGCCATATTCGGCCTTGCAACAATCGCCTTTGGGTTGTCCCGCTCCACCGCGCTCTCGGTCATCATGCTGGCCATTCTGGGCGGGGCTGATGTTGTCAGTGTCATGGTACGTGGCGCGCTGGTTCAGCTTGGCACCCCTGATGACATGCGCGGACGGGTGTCTGCTGTGAACATGCTCTTTATTGGCTCTTCCAACCAGTTGGGAGAGTTTGAGAGCGGCATGCTGGCCCAACTGCTTGGCCCGGTACCCGCCGTGGTACTGGGTGGCATCGGCACGCTGGTGATTACCGGCGTGTGGATGACACTGTTCCCCGGCCTACGCCGTCTGGACAGGCTGGACAGTATTACAACCGAGACACCCTGAACTCAGCCCCTGGCATCCAACAACGGATACTGGCCCGAGAATAACAAAAGGCTCCACACATCATGTGGAGCCTTTTGCCGTAACACTCAGCACTCATTCATGTCAGCACAGGCACGAAGGCTGCAACGCCGCCGCCCCTATGGACTAAAATGATCAGACAGCCTTTTTAAGGTTCGGGCTGGCCTTGAAGCGGACTGTCTTGCCTGCCTTGACCTTGACCGGGTCACCCGTGCGGGGGTTCAGCGCCTTGCGGGCCTTGGTCTTGCGGACAGTAAAGGTGCCAAACGACGGCAGGGTGAAACCACCTTCGCGCTTGAGTTCCTCAACAATCGCGTCGATGAGGTCATTCGCTGCCTGATTGGCTGCAACGCCGGTGCACTGGATGGAATCCTGGATCACCGCTGCAATAAAAGCCTTGCTCATTGAGTTTCTGGCCTCCCTAAGAAAATATATTTTACGGCGATCGCGCCTAACTTCTTTTCCGGCTTGTATTCATATTTTCATTAAAAACCAACTCAAAAAATGCACCCTTTTTCTGTTTCCTTGTGATTACAAAAGCAAAAAGGACAGATGTGACATGGCTGACACACCCTTCCCCACCGGGAGCATATGCCTTTTTGCCGCCTATACACCGGACGGAAACCTGCCCGAATACACCCGCCATTACCTGCGGGAACTGACCCATAACGGGCTGACAACACACTGTATTTTCTCAGGTTGTCAGCAGGTTTCCCCATCCTCCGCCCTGTTCTGTCAGCAGCATGGTATTTATCCTTGGCCACGTGCCAATGACGGGCTGGATTTTGGGGCATGGCAGTTCCTGCTGGCACAGGGGGTCGCCCACACCGCCCCTTATATTGTACTGGCCAATGACAGCGTGCTGGGGCCATTACGCCCCCTGCGCCACGTCCTGCACGCCCATACCCCGGTGCGCTACCCGGTCTGGGGCATGGTCGCGACACGGCTTGTAACACCGCATCTGCAATCCTGGTTTGTTGGCCTGTCGCATACGGTTTTACACACACCACACGTCCAACGTGTGCTGGCACTCCCTTTTGCCAGCATGAGCCGTGCGGAAATTATCTGGCATGGAGAACTTGGGTTATCCGTAGCCATCCGGGAAGCAGGCTTTCCCCTCCATGCCGCATGGAGCGACCTGCACACCCCCATGGCCCGCATGTGCGCAACAAATCCCATGCACACGCGATGGTATTCCCTGGCCGCGTCCGGTCAGGTGCCTTTTCTCAAACGGGAGTTGCTGCGGGATAATCCTTTTGGCCTGCCTGGCCTGCAGCACTGGCGCCAGACCATTCCCGTCGGATCGGCCTTTCAGCCCGATTGGATCGCAGACCTGCGGACAGAAGCCCCACGGCCCAGAGCAACCCGCCCAAACTGGAAAGGCCGCGCACTCTACGCACTGGCCGCAACAGCGGACAGAGTAGTCCACGGGTTACGCCCCGTAGCCCCACCTGCCCCCCCAGACGACTGAGCAGACTGACTCCCTGCTTTGTGGGCAACCTCCTCAAGCCAGCCGCCCAATTCCTCCGCCTGCTGCTCAAAGGTGCACAGGCGGCCCAGATCCGGGTTGGGTGTTTCAGGCCGGTTGGAGAGAAAATCAAGAACGGACTCGACCGCGTTCCGCAGTGTCTCAGGCTGTCCATCCATGGGAATAAGCGTGCCGTTAACCCCCGCCGTAATATCCTCCGCCTGCCCCCCCGGAGCCGTCGCCACAACCCAGACGGAGCGAGCCAGAGCCTCTCGCACGGTCAGCCCGTAGCTTTCCTGCCATTGGGACGGAAACAGCAGCACATCAATCCCATCAAAAAAATCATCCATGGTTGCGGGCGTATAGGCTGGCACAACCCGCACCGTGCCCTGCACAGACCATGCCCCCGCTTGCAGAGGCGGAAAGCCAAGAGCGCTTTTGTTGTCTACCAGCACCAGTTCCCAATCCCCGCGCTGCATGCTTTCAAAAGCCGCCCGCAAAAGACCAAAACCTTTGATATCCTCTGCCCCACCTACATACCCAAACCGCAAGACCTGCCCTGCGATACGAGGCGGGCGGGGCGTCACAGGCCACTGGAAGCCGTTGCGGTTAACCCTGATCCGCTCAGGCGCAATACCATTGGCGACATAGAACGCCCTGTGTGTCTCACTTGGGGCCAGAAGCAATGACGCCCCTTCCAGCACGGCGCGCATCCTCCGTGCCCGCTGGGCCAGACCGAGCGTACCTGGCAGGCAGGTCTGGCAGACATCGAGATCAATCACGCGCTGCGGGCAGGCCTGACCATTGGCCTGCACCATGAACTGACGGCCACACAGCCACCAGGCGTCATGCAAGGTTAGCACATAGGGAATACCCTGCTGCTGGCAGACATCCGCCCAGCCCAGCCCCAGCCCCTGCACCGCATGAACATGCACAACATTGGGCCGCATGGCAGCCAGCCAGCGTGTAAAATCCTCCGTTGCCTGGCGGCTGTCCAGCGCCTCGACCCCAGCAGCCGCGTCCGGCAGGGCCGCAGACGCCAGAACATCCACCCCGTCTGCAACATAACGCACACATGCATGCCCCCGCGCGGGCATATCCGGCCGAGTTGTAAACACGCTGACTGACATGCTTGCTCTTTGCGCCAGACGCGCCGCCATTTCCTCCGCCACACGGGTCGCCCCACCAAAAGAGCGCGGCGCGTAATACACATTCACGCACATGACCCGCACATCACTTACTGGCTGGGCGGGAGGGGCACCAAAAACCGGCAGAACCTGTCGGGTGGTTATGGCATCTGGCCCATACAGCGCCAGTGCATCGTAACGGGCCTGCTGCCCCAGCTTACGCCGCAACCGTGCCGACCCTGCCAGCTTGAGGATCGCGGTCCGCCAGTCCTCTGCTGTGTCAGCCAAAATACCATTCCGCCCTGACCGAACGACGCGTGCCAACGCATCCCGCCGGGAGCAGATGGCAGGCACACCCAGCACGGCGGCTTCTAAAAACTTGATGGCGCTTTTGGCATCATTAAACAGCGTTGCCTCCAGCGGTGCCAGGGTTATGTCTGCCTGGGCCAGCATGGCCATATAGGCGGCATAATCCCGCCCGGCGTGCTGACAGACGCGCGCACCCATAGTTGCAAAACATGGCGGAAGGGTCAGATCACCCACGATATGCAGGCTCAGACGCGGATCTGCCTGCATGGCCGCAAAAATTCCTGCTGCGGCCTGCCTGAAATCCGCGTCATGCGTCCGGGTACCAGAACCATAAACTATCCGTATTTCACGCCATATTTCATGATCTTTAACAAACCCGTTCCTGATATCCCGCGCAATATCCAATGTTTGCTGGTCAAGAGCGTTTTCTATGACCGCAACCGAGCCAACACCTGCCTGCCGCATGGCTGCCGCCAGTGCCGGGGTGGAGGCAATGCCCCGCCCACACGCAAGCAGGCAAGCCCTGAACAGCCGGACACCCGCCAGAATTTGTCGCCTTTCAAAGACCGATAGACTTTGGATATTAGAGTTACAGAGATACTCTTTTTCAGAAAAAATAAGATCATCAACTTCCCATGCGGGGGCCAGACCCAACGCATGAGCTTCTGCCACAAGACTGCGGACATTTTCAAACGCTGGCACACGGTAAAATACAACACGCGTGCACACCTGCAAGGCAGCAAGAGCCTGTTGCGTTTCCCGCCAGTCCACAACCTCCACCTGCCACCCAAGAGATAAAAGCTGCTCTTTCCTTTGCCAGACGCGATATTTTGCACATTGTAGTAAAGTCAGCTCTGCCACCAGCACAATGCGAGGGGCCAGCACACTCAAGCGCTCCGCCTCAACCGGGGCCAGACAGAAAGACACCATGGCCTGTGCGACATCGACCGCCCCATGGTTTACGCCTGCCCCCACATGCCCTTGGGACCGCCACACTGCCAGCTTGTGTGTGGTAAAATTGACTGCATGCACCTTGACCCGTCGGGTCGCCTTACAGGCCAGTTTCCAGACACCTTCTGTTGCTGCAACATCACTGGCTCGACGTAATATTCTACGAACACGGCTGTCCCACACCTGCACACGCGATGGGGCTGTCCCCCCTGCTGCACCAGAAAGCCCTGCCCGCTGACTGCCCGAAGGGTGAGACGGCACCCAATAATGCTCTAATTCTTTTTCCTTGAAATTTTTCACATTCTTTTCCCGCATGAGCGGTTAGACCCAATATATAAAAGACCTTTTAGGATCAAAAACCTTTAAAAGTATCCGACGACAAGGATGCCACGTTAAGGAACGTCACCTTACTGTTATCCGACAACGTAATCGTGGTAGACGTGCCATCATGCGTGGCTTTATCCAGCACATCGGCCTGGAACGCACTGCGTGCATAGTCGTACCCCACCAGCAGGACAGAATTGCCCGCAACAGCACTAAAATCGGTAATCGTATAATCAGCCCCCGCGACACCATCCCGCAAGGCGAAGACATTGGCATCCCCCGTGCCGCCCGTCAGAGTCGCATTGCCTACACCGCCCACAAGCGTATCGGCCCCGCTCCCACCTATGAATGTCTGTGACCCGCTGGTACCCGCATTATTCCCGAACGCATGAATACCGTAACGGGAACTGCTGCCATCGACAGTCATGTTGCCATCATTGGCAGCAAAAACGTTATCCGACCCGACTGCGGCGGCCGATGTCATGGCCACCTGCAAATCCAGCCCCCGCGACCCAAACATTGTCGCGTGGCCTGCCGCAATATCTGTCTTCCCTGTGCCGGAAATAAAGGTGAGATCACGCAGGACACTGATGCTTGCAGAATCCGTATTCACGGTCTGCAAATTTCCCTGTGCTGCGGAAATGGTGTTGGCGTACCCACCCTGCACCGTGCCTGTCGCACCGGCCATATTGATCTGGTCGCTCATCCCGCCCGATACGGTCGAACCCCCGCCAACCGTAATTTTCTGGCCGCCATTGGCGTCCACAACAATGGAATTTTCACCGACAGAAACAATAGAGCCTGTGCCACTCAGGGTAATGTTCTGCACCCCTGCCGTGCCTGTAATGGTATCCTGCCCAGTGGAATGGACGTAGTTGATACCTGAACCCAGCTCTACCCTATTATCACCCAGGCCAGGGCTTAGCGTATTGGTGCCATCCCCACCGCGGATTGTATCGTTACCGTCCCCTGTCGCGACAGTCCAGTTGCCCTCCCCACCGGCAAACAGGTTATCCCCTGTTCCGGCCAGAAATGTGCCACTTTGCCCCCCGGCCTGGAAAAGAATACCCTGCGTGGCACCACCCAGAACAGTCACATTGCGCGCTGTCACCTGTCTGGCATCAACATACACTCTACCCTCCAGCGGCTGATCTGGATGGGTGGCTGAATTAGAACCAATGGTCACCCAGGTGACATCACCTGACAGGGCATAACTGCCAGCAACAGTGGCCAGGGCATATTCTCCCTGCCCGGCCACGCTGGAGAGAATAGCGGCATCACTTTTGTCCGCTGTCATACTTTGCGCCATCGCGGCTGGCACAACCCCAGTCGGATTGAGGATACGGGTATTCAATGTATTAACAATGCTGGAAATCTGTGTGGAAAGACCCTCAGCATAATTCACAAGATCAGAATTCTGCGCGCCATCGACGGTCACCTGCACGGTGTTCCCCAATGCCCCGACAACAGTGATAACAGGCATGTTCGATCCTTTTATGCTTATCCTGCGGCACGACGCCCACGCCAGACCGGCTGGAATCAACCCTCTGTCTTTTTGTAATGAAGAACATGCTTAACAAGCAATACTATTATTTCATGCTATATATTCACGAATAGACGAAATTATTTATAATAAATTACTTTTTTATATTTATTTATACATTCCAAATATCGTCTTAATTTTCTGGAAACTTCTTACACCCTATAGTTTCCTACTGCCCCGCGCACCAACTTCCGGACAGATGTCCCCATGACCAGCCCCATCATCCGCTCCACCTTCCGGCAAGATCACCCCACCCCAAGCGCCGACCTCGACCTTGCTGTGTTGCTGGAACCTGTGATCCTCCACTCAGGAGCGACAGAAGGGTGTGAGCACCTCCCCAGCCTGATGTGGCTGACCAACAGGCTTCAGCCCCGCATACTCACACTGATAGGTGCCAGCCAGAGTATTTGTGAAACTCTCTCATTTTTTCTTCACTCTCACGCTCTGCCAACACGGCTGGAAATCTGCCAGACACCCCCTATAAACACGGCAGATGAAAGCGGATTATACTATCTGGCAGCCCCCCTGTGGCAGACAGAGACCATCCTCGACTGGCTAACGCAACAGGCACGTCCCGCGGCGGGTTCCAATGTTTTTCTGTTTGAGGGTATTCATCATGCCGCTGAACAGTCGAGCATATGGCAGGCTTTAAAGAATATCCCTGATTGTTCTGCCTGCACACTCACCCAAGGGCAGGGGCTTGGTATAGTGGCAACCAACCCTGTTCCAGCCAGTCTAGCCCCACTCCTGTCCAACAGACCTAATACGCAGGCACTGGCCCAACAGATACGGATGCGTCAGTTTTTAGCTTTTACGGGAGAATCCTGGCTGCACAAAAGCCTTTTGAGCACTACTAAAGCACGGGCAATAGAGCTCGAAAGCAGACTATCCACTGCCTGCGAGGAAAACCGTACCCTGCACCTGCGCGCAGGCTGGCACAGCTTGCAGGAAAAAGCGTTGGAAGACAAAATCAACGCTCTGCAAAGCAATATCCAGAAAACCCAAGAACACTTCCAAAACTTCACCCAAAATATGACGACCTGGCGCGCAGGTCTGGAGCCTGCCCGAAAAGGACTATCGTCCTTACGAGGGATGGCCCGGCTTGCTGCCCGTATCCTCGCCCGCAAACCGCCCCTGTTGGCTGAGCCACCCAACATTCCGGCATTGCCCCCTCAACCTGCCCCCCGGGCACACCCTGCTGTTGACACCTCCAAAAACCATAAGAACCTGAATATTCTTTTTGTTGCAGGGGAAGCTGATACTCCGGGTGTTCACTATCGTTGTGAACGCAATGCTGAGGCCTGCACACTGGCTGGATTGTCTGCAACCTGGAAAGAATGTGCCGCCGTAAACCCTGATGATATTGCATGGGCAGACATCCTCGTGCTCTGGCGCGTTGCCTTTAGCGGACATGTCAGCATCATGCTCGATATCGCCCGCGCCCAAAACACATATGTGGTTTTTGATACAGATGACCTGACCTTCCTGCCCCACATGGCCCGGAACAGCCTGATTGACGGCATCCGCAGCATTGGCGCGACTGAAGAGCGTATGGAAAGTGTCTTTGCCGACATGCAACGTACTCTTCTACAAGCCGACAGTGGTTTTGCACCGACCGATGCTCTGGCCGATATCATGCGGGTCTATCGCCCAGTCACCCACACTGTTCCCAACATTTACGACACACAAACATTACAGCGCAGTCGGCTGGCCTATCGCATACGGCAAGCCACCCCTGATGATGATATAATCCGTATCGGCTACGCCACCGGGTCACGCACACATCAGAAAGACTTTGCTCAGATCAGCGCTGTCATGGCGCAATTCCTGCACGACACACCCAATGCACGACTGGTCCTTTTCAACGACAAGGAGCATGGAAAACCAGTTCTATTAACCAAGGAGTTTCCAGAACTAGAGGCTGTTTCTGCCCAGATCGAATGGCGCAGCATGGTCCCCCTGCAGGACTTGCCAGCCGAAATTGCACGGTTTGACATTGCCATAGCACCCTTGGAAACACAGAGCCCATTTTGTAATGCCAAAAGTGAGCTCAAGTTTTTTGAATCGGCCCTGGCTGGAGTGCCCTGCATTGTCAGCCCTACAACCCCCTTCCGACAGTGCATACGCCATGGTGTCACTGGTTTTCTTGCCAATACCCCGCAAGAGTGGGCGGCTGCATTACGCACACTGTCTGCGGACAAAACCCTGCGCAAGACCATGGCCCGCAATGCCTACCACGCTATCCTATGGCCATTTGGTCCACAGAGACAGGCGCAACATTTGGCGACACTCCTGCCTGGTCTACTTAGTGGAGTTTTGGCCGCTAAAGCTATGGAAACATTGATAGCCCGCGACGGAGTTTCTCCACGTGCACTGCCCATTGTGCCTGAACATGATATTTTGTTTCATCAGGACAGACTTGAGCAAAGCAGCGTCAGTGTCATCATCCCCTGCTACAATTACGCAGAGTTTGTTCTTGAAGCCCTTGAATCTGTTCGGACCCAGACACTTTACCCTCTGGATCTGATCGTTGTGGATGATGGCTCAACAGACCATTCTGTCGCCTTGGTGCATGACTGGATGGCGCGTCATAGCCAGCGCTTCAATCGCTTGCTCCTACTCCAGACTCGTACGAACAGTGGTCTGGGTGGTGCCCGCAATTGCGCGGTCACTCATGTTGAAACCGCTTTTTTTCTGCCACTTGATGCTGATAACCGACTATTACCGCAAGCCTGCGAGCGCCTTGCCGCTGTTATGGATGATATGACCGCCTATGCTTACCCTATCATCCATCAGTTTGGGGGTTCTGAGGTCTCACCACCACTCGGCAACAAACCTTGGCAGCCGATGACTCTAGTAGCTGGCAACTACATTGATGCCATGGCTCTTGTTGCCAAATGGGCCTGGGCGGCAGCAGGGGGATATTACGTCAGCAAGGACGCAATGGGATGGGAGGATTACGATTTATGGTGCACTTTGGCCGAACTTGGGCTCTCTGGTACCCATGTTGCCGAAACACTCGCCGAATACCGTTTGCACAACACATCCATGACTGACACTGTCACGGAAACCAGTGCCCATAAGCAGCACCTTGTCACTTATGTCGAGCACCGCCACCCTTGGATCCGGCTGGTACAGCGCACAGCCCAGGAACGTGCAGAGAGTAACTGACACAATGCTTCTGACGTTATTCTGGTTAAAAACGTAGATTGTTTAGAGAGCATTTTTTGGATCAGCGACACAAAAACAATCACGCTCATTTAGTAGTGCCATTAAGCGCCTGAACGCTGCACCTCTACGCCTAGCCATACTACTGTGATTTTGTACAAAAAAAGCCACCCGATTGGGTGGCTTAAGATGGTTGCGGGGGCAGGATTTGAACCTGCGGCCTTCAGGTTATGAGCCTGACGAGCTACCGGGCTGCTCCACCCCGCGGGTGAGGATGTATTGATAGGGTGGTTTGGAAGACCTGGCGGCGACCGACTTTCCCGCGGCTTAAGCCGCAGTATCATAGGCGCTGGGGTTTTTCACGGCCGAGTTCGGGATGGGATCGGGTGGAACACGCCCCGCCATAGCCACCAGGTCATCCAGACCACCCTTTGGTGGTGTGGACCGGTTGGTTTTTGAGAGAGTGAGTGTATGACGTTGTGCATGGATGATTTCTGTGCACGGTCTGTCGGTTAGGACAGTGAAGGAGTGAGCCTATTGGGTGATTAGGACCAGTTAGCTGCACGTGTTACCACGCTTTCACATCTGGCCTATTAACGTGGTGGTCTACCACGACCCTTGGGGAGACCTAGTTTTGAGGTGGGTTTCCCGCTTAGATGCTTTCAGCGGTTATCCCGTCCATACTTAGCTACCCGGCTGTGCCGCTGGCGCGACAACCGGTGCACCAGAGGTATGTTCATCCCGGTCCTCTCGTACTAGGGACAAATCCTCTCAAGTCTCCAACATCCACGGCAGATAGGGACCGAACTGTCTCACGACGTTCTAAACCCAGCTCACGTACCACTTTAATCGGCGAACAGCCGAACCCTTGGGACCTGCTCCAGCCCCAGGATGTGATGAGCCGACATCGAGGTGCCAAACCTCCCCGTCGATGTGGACTCTTGGGGAGATCAGCCTGTTATCCCTAGAGTACCTTTTATCCGTTGAGCGATGGCCCTTCCACGCGGGACCACCGGATCACTATGGCCGACTTTCGTCTCTGCTCGAGCTGTCACTCTCGCAGTCAGGCGGGCTTATGCCATTGCACTCGACAGCCGGTTTCCGACCGGCCTGAGCCCACCATCGCGCGCCTCCGTTACACTTTGGGAGGCGACCGCCCCAGTCAAACTGCCCACCATGCAGGGTCCCGGACCAGGCTTACTGGTCGCGGTTAGACATCAGAGAGAGACAGGGTGGTATTTCAAGGATGGCTCCACGGGAACTGGCGCCCCCGCTTCAAAGCCTCCCACCTATCCTACACAGACTATCTCTGATGCCACTGCAAAGCTGCAGTAAAGGTTCATAGGGTCTTTCCGTCTGACCGCGGATACCCCGCATCTTCACGGGGAATTCAATTTCGCTGAGCCGATGCTGGAGACAGCGGGGAAGTCGTTACGCCATTCGTGCAGGTCGGAACTTACCCGACAAGGAATTTCGCTACCTTAGGACCGTTATAGTTACGGCCGCCGTTTACCGGGGCTTCAATTCAGTGCTTGCACACCTCCTCTTAACCTTCCGGCACCGGGCAGGCGTCAGACCCTATACGTCGTCTTTCGACTTCGCAGAGTCCTGTGTTTTTACTAAACAGTCGCTACCCCCTGGTCTGTGCCACCCGCCAATGGTTGCCCAATGACGGGTCTCGCTTATCCCGAAGTTACACGAGTAATTTGCCTAGTTCCTTCAGCATCGTTCTCTCAAGCGCCTTGGTATTCTCTACCAGTCCACCTGTGTCGGTTTCGGGTACGGTCTATATGCCAGAGCTATTTCCTGGAATGCGCCAAAAGCCAGTCCAATCCGATAAGGACTGACAACATATTGCATTCGTCACTTCTGGCAGGTTCAGGAATATTCGCCTGATTCCCATCGACTACGGCTTTCGCCCTCGCCTTAGGGGCCGACTGACCCTGCGTGGATTAACCTTGCGCAGGAACCCTTGGACTTTCGGCGACAGTGTTTCTCGCACTGTTTGTCGCTACTCATGTCAGCATTCGCACTTCCGATATCTCCAGAGAGGGTCACCCCGTCTCCTTCACAGACCTACGGAACGCTCCGCTACCGCGCATACATAGTATGCACCCACAGCTTCGGCACGTGGCTTGAGCCCCGTTACATTTTCGGCGCAGGGTTTCTATTAGACCAGTGAGCTATTACGCTTTCTTTAAAGGATGGCTGCTTCTAAGCCAACCTCCTGGTTGTTATGGAATCCCCACATCCTTTCCCACTTAGCCACGATTTAGGGGCCTTAGCTGGTGGTCTGGGCTGTTTCCCTCTCGACAATGGACCTTAGCACCCACTGTCTGTCTGCCAGGCTAAACTTCCGGGTATTCGGAGTTTGGTTGGGTTTGGTAAGGCTTTGGGCCCCC
>NZ_CP043506.1:805000-1035000 GCF_008365315.1 Acetobacter vaccinii
TCCCGGCCACCCGTATTCCGCCGCCCTGCTGACATCCATCCCCCCAATGGATGGCCCACGCCCCCACCGGCTCCCTGCCATTGCCGGAGCGCCCCCCGTTCCGGCTGATCGCCCGCAAGGCTGCGCGTTTGGGCCACGCTGCCCCCATGTGCATGATGTCTGCACAACCGCCCTGCCGCCCCTGACCACCATTGCCGCGGAGCATGACATTGCGTGCATACAGCCCTGGCTAGAAGCTGCCCTGCCATGACGACACCCGCCCCCCTGCTGGCTGTATCAGGATTACGCAAGTCCTACGCTCTGGCACGTGGGCAATCCCTGCATGCTGTGGATGATATCTCCCTTCACGTCATGCCGGGTGAGGTGCTGGGGCTTGTTGGTGAATCCGGGTGTGGCAAATCCACTCTGGGCCGCTGCCTGCTGCGCCTGACTGATGTGTCGGCTGGTCGTATTCTGTTTGAAGGCCGTGATATTACCACGCTTGGAGAAGCCGCATTGCGCCCCTTGCGTGCGCGGATGCAGATGGTCTTTCAGGATTCCTATGCATCCCTCAACCCACGGCGACGTGTAGGCGATCTTCTGGCCGCCCCCTTGCAGGTCCATAAAGATGAGAACGGTCGTAAGCGCACGCCAGCCGCCATAAAGGCCCGGCTGGACACCCTGCTGGACCTAGTCAGCCTGCCCCGTACCGCATTAAACAAGTATCCACATGAGTTTTCGGGCGGGCAGAGGCAGCGTATTAACATTGCCCGCGCGCTAGCCCTTGCGCCCCGGCTGATTGTTGCGGACGAGCCTGTGTCCGCGCTTGATGTTTCCGTGCAGGCTCAGGTGATCAACCTGTTTGCCGACCTGCAGGAGCAACTGGGGCTGACTTACGTTTTTGTCGCCCATGATCTGGCTGTTGTCCGACAGATTTCCACACGGGTTGCCGTCATGTACCTGGGCGTCATTGTTGAGCTGGGTGACACTGACACTGTTCTGCATACCCCCCTCCACCCGTACACGCAGGCTCTGACACAGGCGGTGCCGCGGCCGGTTGTGGGGGTGCCCCGCCCCGTGGCGCTGCGCGGAGATGTGCCAAGCCCGATCAACAGGCCATCAGGCTGCCGGTTCCATACCCGGTGCCCGGTAGCCCAGCCACGGTGCACGGCAGAAGAACCCGTGCTCCGCGCCTTGGATGATGGCCGACAGGTGGCCTGTCATTTCCCTCAGTATTAAAAGAGACTGTCAGGCAGACGCTGAAAGAAAACGACCGCTGTTGAAGTCCTCCACCGCCTGGTTGATTTCTTCCTGCGTGTTCATGACAAAAGGCCCATGCCCGACAATAGGTTCATCCAGCGGCTGGCCGCTGAGAACCAGAAAGCTCGTGTCCTGCCCGGCACGCAAACTGACCTGCGCGCCTGCACGGTCCAGCACCGCCAGTTCTGCATCACCTAGGGTAACATCCCCTTCCAGCAGCAACTGACCGTCCAGCACGACAACGGCTGCGCCATGCCCCTCCGGCACAGGCAGGGTCAGTTCTGTCCCTGCTTTCAGCCGGACATCCCACACATTGATGGGCGAAAATGTATGGGCTGGCCCCCGTGTGCCGTCATAATCCCCTGCGATCACACGCACTGTACCCGCACCCTGCGGCAGAGCAACATTGGGAATATCGGCTGCCAGAATACTCTGATACGCCGCAGGTGTAGCTTTATCCTTGGCGGGCAGATTAACCCAGAGCTGCACCACCCGGAACGGCCCGCCAGAACGAGCGAAGGCGGGAGAATGGTACTCCTCATGCAAAATACCGCGCCCTGCGGTCATCCACTGCACGTCACCCGGGCCGATGACCCCGCCGCCGCCTGAGGAATCGCGGTGTTCGACCTCACCCTCATAAACAAGAGTAACTGTTTCAAACCCGCGGTGCGGATGTTGGCCAACCCCGCGTTTGCTGTCTGTCGGGGTAAACGTATATGGCCCGGTGTAGTCAAACAGCAGGAAGGGGCTTAGCCGCTCGCCCAGCGTTGTGTAGGAAAAGAGCGAACGCACGGGAAAGCCGTCGCCCACCCAATGCCCGCGCGAGTTGGTGTATTGGCCAAGAATTTTTTTCTGCATCACCGGCACTCCCAGTCCTGATCGACAGAAGCACCCTCATGGGAGGGTTCTCCCACCCCAAGGCCAGCGCCCCCGCTTGCCTCCACCATACTCTTTCTGATGTTGGGTGACACACTGCCCCGCGCCCTGGCACCCGATCACAAACCCGCGTGCAGGCAAGGGGCGTATTGTCTGCCCTGACCTTGCGGGACAGGAAACGCCACCCCCCGACAAAAAGCCCTGCGTTGAATGTTCGCTTTCACTTTTGACCTGTCGGACAAAAAACAAATTGAACTTATGCACAATACAGGCCGATTGGCGTCGACAATGTTGAATATGACACAGTCAATACAAAAACTATAGAAAACAAACTGAGCGGAGAGCCCTATGCAGCTAAAAATGTTGCAAAATGTTCATGCTCATCACGCCTCTTCTCTCCTATTTTTCTTTCCAGAGGCCCCATCTTTCTATTGCCGTTTCGAAACAAAAACGGTAGCGTCCTGTTATTGGAACATGTGGCATGCTTTCTGAGCAACGATCGGTCCATGCGCGGGAAAGAGACTAAAAGAAAGTTTTCTTGACGCATGAGCCCACAGCACCAGGGCGGTTGCATGTTCCCGGCTGGATCACAGCACATTACGGGGAAAGGTTCACAAACGTGCGCACTGCGGAAAAGAAGTCTCAAAAGCTGAAACTGGCCCTCTGCCTGGGTAGCATGTTTCTTGGCATTCCTGCTGCGGCTTTTGCCCAGATTCCTACGCAGCCCACTGGTGATGAGGAGCGCCCCCTGGCGCCCATCGCGCCTGAAGAACAGGTGCAGAAAACGGAAGAAGTTGCCCAAACCGGTAACATTTTCCACCACAAACCCGGCACCCCCCATTCCTACTGGGATAACCTTGAAGGGCACCTGAGCATCGAGGCCGGTATTGCTGGCAACCCCTGGACATCCTCAGGCCGCAACTTTGCCCAGTTTTATGTTGATCGCGCCAACACCGTGACCATGAACCAGATCCTCGGCTCGCTCTCCCACCCGGTGGAAGACGTTGGTCACGGCTATGGTATCGGCTTTACCTTTGAAACCCTCTACGGTTCCGACGGTCGTTTTGACCCGACCGCAGGGATGGGGTCCGGGGCGCTGAATTCGCTCTACCAGTGGATTCCCACCCAGGCCCATATTGACTTCAAATTCCCCTGGATATTCAAGAACGGGATCGATGTCCAGATCGGCCAGATGTACGGTCTGCTCGGTGCGGAAGGTACGCCCAGCCTTGCCCGTCCGTTCTATACCTTCAACTATGCTTCCGACTATATCGTACCGTTTGAAACGGTTGGCATTGTCGCAACCATGCACCTGACCAAGAAGATGGACTGGATTTTGGGCATTGATGCCGGTAACTCCACCACCTTTGGTCAGTACGGCAACAACAACAAGCCCAAAGGGTATTTCGGGTTCGCCTGGAACAACCTGATGAATGGCAAGCTGAACTTCCACCTGATTGGCCATTTCGGCCCGCAGGGCAACAACGGCCGCACCTATACCGATGGGCCATGGACCAGTGCTGGCGTTGGCGCGATTGCCAACGAGAAAATGCAGTATAACGCCGACTTCTTGGCCACCTACCACATCAACGACAAGATGAGTGTAACGGTCAACGGCACGTACCTGCACGACGACCTGAGCCGTGATGATGTGTACGGTGTGACCACCTATTTTGCGTATGACATCAACCCGTCCCTGACGTTCAATGCCCGTGGTGAAGTCTTCCGCGACAATACGGGTGGGACGATCTTGGAATATTCCAGCTTTACCTCCTTCACCAAGGCGCTGACCAATAAGCCTTATCCCTATTATATGGCTGAACCCACCACCTATGGTGAGCTGACACTGGGCGTGACGTACCGTCCTGACTTTATCAACAAGCATGTCCATTTCGGGCAGTTTACTTTCCGCCCAGAAATCCGCCTCGACAAATCCCTCAACGGCACCCGGCCGTTCAACAAGGCGGCCTACCCGACCGCAGCCAACGGCTACAACACTGTCGTGCGTGACGGTGACAACAACATGCTGTGGTTCAGCTGTGACGCCATCTGGGCGTTCTAAGCCGACTCTTCCCCCCAGGCCATTTCACATGGTCTGGGGCTTTCTCCCGATTGCGCGTGTCTCAACCTGTTGCTGGCCATTGTGTTCAATGGCTCGCACAGGTTTTTTCTATTCGGGTGTTGCAGCATAACCCGCCGTTGGTCTTATTCAGAATGCTGCAAAACAGGCCTGCGATATTTATGTTCTAAATGAATGTCAGATATGCTATATTCGCATATATAGCCTTATTCCGTCTGACTCCCGGCCACACTCCCCAGGGAAACTGCCGTTCTTGTAGCTTCCAATCCACATCACATCCTGGTTGTTTTTTACAAAAAGTAAATGACAGCTTGAGGAAACCGCCCTCCGCAATGCTAGGATAGGAAATATCATTCTGGCATTTCATATCATCGCAAGGAACACCACAGGCATGACCTGACCCGCCAAAACGCCAGAATAATCTGGCGATCTGGCCCCCCTACGCCAGCCCATTCCCCCAATACCTGCTGCTTAACAGTCCACGGCACAATACAAGATTGTACCGGCCCCATCTTTATTGTTATCTATAATTAAATATTTTTAGCGTTTTATTGGTGTGATTGTGTTTTTAATATGGAGTTTATTTTTTATGTGCGTTAACGTTATTGTCACATACGATTTAAAAATTCCATTCCTCCCGACCTTTGCCGTCTGCTCCCTTTACCGGCGGTCTGTTCTGGCTGCTGCGCAGGCATTTTCCTGTTTTTCCAAAGTGTTGTGGGTGTCCACTCTGTTGCACTGCCCTATACACTCCCTTGCCTTTACAATCGCTGGTGGCGGGCTGCCTCGGCTCTCCACCATCCCATGACTACGAAACCACAGGTCGTCCTGCCTCCTACGGTCTCAGGCTTCCTGATTGCGGGATTAACAACCATGGGCCTGTACCACGCAGCACTGAGCATGTCTGGCGCCGGCTTTTTTCCCGTTTTCTTCTGGCGTACCCCTTTGCTCGCCTTTAGCGCCCTTTCAACCGCAGGTATTGTGTCCCTGTCGTTCTATCTGCTGTCGCTCAAGGATTATGCCGCAAAGCTGAAGAAACCCATTATCTTCATCAACGCCATTTTTCTTATCCAGATCATTACCCTCATCACGCTACAGGCTGCCGGACCTGAGCAGAAAACAGGGTGGTTCCAGCCCAGCAGCCTCTCCCTTCAGGGTCTGCTGGCTGCGGGTATGGTCCTGCTGTTTCTCCTTGCCCGGCGGGCCATGCATCTGGTGGGCCGCGTTACATCCAGCCACTCCCAGCACACCCTGCGGCTGGTCAGCCTGACGGATGAGCTGACCGGCCTGCCAAACCGCCTGGCGTTTCACGAGCGCCTGTCCCACAGCACACAGACCGGCGGCCAGCCCCGGCGCGTTGCCCTGATTGCGATTGACCTGAACCGATTTAAGGAGATCAACGACCTGCGCGGCCACCATACCGGGGACGAAGTGCTGCGTATTCTTGGCCGCAGGCTCAAGCAGGCCATTCATAACGACAGTCATGAATTTGTGGCCCGGACTGCGGGCGACCAGTTTGTCGCCCTGTGCCACGTTGATGAAGACGATGAACTGTCGGAGTTTCTGTACCGTCTGCGCCGCGCCACCAACAAGCCCTTGCGCCTGCAGGATGATTCCATCGCCATTGGTGCCAATTTTGGCATTACCTTCTGGCCGGATGATGCCACAGACCACGACACACTCATTACCAACGCCAAGCTGGCCGTCTACCATGCGCGCGACACTCAGGCCCTGCGCGTCTGCTACTATCACAGCGCCATGCACCAGACAGTCAGCAGCAGGCTGGACCTTCTGGAAGAGCTACGCCACGCTCTGGCCAGGAACCAGCTTTCCCTGCACTATCAGATGCAGAAATCCATCGCCGAAGACAGGATCGTAGGTTTTGAGGCCCTGCTCCGCTGGACACACCCGCGCCTGGGCTCCATTTCCCCCGCTGTGTTCATCCCCCTGGCGGAGGAAAATAGTCTTATTCAGGACATTGGTGCCTGGGTGCTGCGCACGGCCTGCCACACAGCCAGCCAATGGCGGGAGCCCTACCGGATCAGCGTCAATGTCTCTCCCGAGCAGTTCCGCTATCATGACCTATTAACCCTTGTGCAGGATGTGGTGCTGACAACAGGCCTGCCCCCCGAACGGCTGGAGCTTGAACTGACAGAAAGTACCATCTTTGTGGACAAGGAGCGTGCCCTGCATACGCTCCGTGGCCTCAAGGCGCTGGGGATTTCCTTAGCCATTGATGATTATGGCACTGGATATTCCTCGCTCGACCTCATCCGTTCCTTCGGCTTTGACAGGATCAAGATGGACAAGAGCTTTATCAGCCATGCCCTGCAGAACACGACCGACATGGCCATTATCCGCTCTGTCATCTTCCTGGGCCGGGTGCTGGATATACCCGTGCTGGCAGAAGGTGTGGAAACAGAAGATCAGCTTGCTTTTCTGGAAAACGAAGGCTGCCATGAGGTACAAGGCTTTCTGCTCAGCAGGCCTATCCCGCTGGAACAGCTTGTCAGCACCGGGTGCGTGAGCCTGACAGCCAGCCCGGCCTGATAAGCGGCCCGATGGCCCGGCAACTCTATTTTATGCCAGCGCCATAAAAAAACCCTGCCCCCAGCGCAGATGCGCCAGAGAGCAGGGCTGACAATACGGCAGCAGAAGGCTGCGAACAGTCAGTGGCCAGTCGCGCTGACCTGATCAAACACACCGCCATCAGCAAAATGTTTTTTCTGCACAGCCTGCCAACCACCAAGGCTTGCAATGTCAAACGTGGTGGTCTTGGGGAAGGAGGATGCAACCTCCGCCAGCACCACAGGGTCAACCGGGCGGAAATAATGCTTGGCCCCAATCCGCTGCCCCTCGGGTGTGAACAGATAGTCCAGATACGCTTTGGCGACGGCCTGCGTGCCATGTTTTTCAACATTGCGGTCAACCACGGCAACAGGCGGTTCGGTAGCAATGGTCAGCGGCGGCACGACAATATCAAACTGGTCTGCCCCCAGCTCATGCGTTGCCAGCAGGGCCTCGTTTTCCCACGCCAGCAGGACATCCCCCTGCCCGCGCTGCACAAACGTATTGGTGGCACCACGTGCGCCTGTATCCAGCACCGGCACATGGGCAAACAGCTTTTTCAGATAATCCCGCGCTGTCTGCTCCGACCCGCCAGGCTGTTTCAGCGCCCAGCCCCAGGCCGCCAGATAGTTCCAGCGCGCACCGCCCGATGTCTTGGGGTTGGGAGTAATCACCTGCACGCCATCACGCACAAGGTCAGGCCAGTCATGAATACCCTTGGGGTTGCCCTTACGGACAAGGAAAACAATGGTGCTGGTATAGGGTGTGGAATTATGGGCCAGACGCTTTTGCCAGTCAGCGGCCAGCAGCCCTTTCTGCGCCAGTATGTCGATATCGTACGCAAGCCCCAGCGTCACCACATCGGCCGGAGCGCCATCCAGCACCGAGCGTGCCTGAGCCGCTGACCCACCGTGGGATGTACGCACGCGCACCGTATCCTGCGGATGCTTGCCATTCCAGTCGGCAGCAAAGGTCTTGTTGATGTCAGCATAAAGCTCACGCGTAGGGTCGTAGGACACGTTGAGCAACGAGCCACCCTGGGCATGGGCGTGTGGCACCGCCACCACCCCAAATGCGGCAAAGCCCAGCAGAGCTAGCCCTTTAAGAAGTGCACGGCGTGCACGCAATGTTGTGCCTGTCATGTTATCCATCCTTCAATAGTCTCTCTCAGAAAGAAACCTGAAAGCGCCCGACAACGGCATTGCCGTTACGACCGAACAGGTTGACATTCCCGCTCACACCCTTGGAGCGTGAGACAGTAAAATACGCGTAGTCCAGCATCACCCTGACGTGCTGGTTGGGGTACCAGTTCACCCCACCCATCCAGACTGTCTGCTTGTTGCCATTAATGCCTGTGCCGCCCTGGTTCTCAACATCAGCCAGATCGGTCACGCTCCAGCGGCCGCTCAGTTCCAGCGCGCCCCAGTGGTTGTTACGGGGATCAAAATCATAATCCACGCCCGGCGCCGTAAAGGCGGCAATCTTGGGGTTAAACGCACGGCCATGGCCCAGCAGTGTATAGTTGGCCGAGACATACCAGCCGTCAAACCCAAGCGATGGCAGGGTGGATGCACCCACATTGTGCGAACGCTGGACGCCAATGTGGTAGTATTCACCCTTGAGCAAAAACTGTTTCCAACGGAAGGCAGCCTGCGGCCCCGCAGCCCAGATCTGGGCAATATTGGTCAATGCGCCTGATGTCAGCAGGTTGGTTTCACCCAGCGGCACTTCCATATTGTCGCTGAAAGTGATCTGTCGGCCCTTGCTGTTCTCATTCACCTTGAAGGCCGTGGTGGCACCTGCCCCCACAAACACATCTATATTCTTGCTGACATAGGGCCGCCCTGCGGCACGCACCACAGCGCCGGTCTGGCTGTCCACAATGGTGTTGTCGCTGCCGCGGTCACCATATTTCTGGCCTGTAAAATACCCGGCAACCAGCCAGCGCTTTTCGTAATGTTCGCCACCAATGCTGAAACGGCCAACACCACCTGCAAGATTACGGACAAGGTCAACAATAGTGGGACGTTCGAGAAATTCGAACGCACCCGAGCGTTCAGCGCTTTCTTCTTCCATACGCGGCTGGAAGTAGCCAACTGTCAGCGTCGTATTCCGCAGGCCAGTATAGTTCAGATTGGCTTCAAACAGGGAAACCGAACCATCGTATTTGCTGGAACCAAAGTCCGGTGTGACGTTAACCACCCAGTCCTTGTAGCGCCATGAAAAATAGAGCCGCAGACGGCGGGCGTTCTGCGTCAGCGGGTTAAAGTTCCCCTTGCCCTCGCCCGCTCTGGGGCCAACCCCCATGAAGCCACCAATATCTTCCTGCGCCAGCAAACCGACGGAGAAGGCATAGGCATGATCGTCGGAGGAAATGGTCGGGCGACCTTTGGGGAAGCCGATCTTCATCCCACCGATATCAACCGTTTCTTCCTTGGCACTGGCAGCCTTGAACTCCCGCCAGGACTGGGCCGGGCCTTCAGGCAGGGCAATGCGGCTGTCCGCTACGGTGCGCGGGCCGTGGCTGGGGGGCTGCACCTCCCTGAATGTGGGCTGGGGATCGGTCGGATCAGCCGCAATCAGCCTGCGCGGGCCGTGTTTGTGGGCGGCATGGTCCTGGCTGGCGACATGGGCGTTCTGGCCGATCTGCGCCTTCAGGTGCCGGATTTCCCCCAGCATTTCACGCCGCATGGCGTCCATTTCCCGTCGCAGGGCCAGGACCTCAGCAGAGGAGGAATCGGCTGCCATGGCTGTCCCGCATGACAGCATGACAGAAGATACCGCGCCAAAAGCAACGATACCTGAACGGAAAAACGGGGTCATGATATGGCCTTACCACTACACTATAAAGCGACCCCGGCCCTGATCTGGACCGAGGTTTTTTTGAATAATTTGAAAGCGAACAGCTTTACCCTAAAGACACAGCCCGGCTGAGCGCCGCAGACCGATACCCTGCCGAAACAGAGCGGAACAGTTCCTCTGTATTGGAAAAGGACTGCAAATGGTAGCGGCGTACACTGTCATGGGCTGCATAAAAGCGCCGGCCCTGATGCCCTGCGTCCAGAATAACTGCACCTAAAAAGGTGCCTTCGACTTCAATAATGCTCGATTCAATCATGATAGACCACCCGTCTTGCCTGGCTATGCCAGAGTGGGCGGCCTTGTTGGGGCCACGCCCCGCACTACCGCCCGGTTATAGAGTAAACGCCTGCACAGCCGCGTAAAAACATCGGCTGGGTCGGCACATTCGACCAGACATGCGCGGCATGGATCGTCCCTTCCCGTTCTTGTTTCTCTCACTTCTATAACGTGGAAAATTTCACAGAGTCAATTCATATCAAACTTTATTTTGTGTTTTTCATATTTAACTATTTTATATAGTTTATTTAAGACGAACTCAGAACCCTCTCGCATCAACGGCTCGGACCTACCTCCTACGTTTTACAGGATACTGAGCCACTCAAATGCGGGTATGGGTGCTTCACAGCCAACGCACCTGCGCAACGTTGCCGTTCTTGCAAAAGTTCCGCAGCACGCCTCACAATGCCAATTTTTCAGGAAAACGCAGAACACCGTGGACTGCTGACAAACATCAGGAATCCACGGTGTCGCTTATCGGACCGGCCAGCCTGCTGGGCGCACCACTCAGGAGCAGGCCTGCCCCTGCGCCACAAGCATGATAGGACTTGGCTTGCCGAGGAAATACCCTTGCGCCTCGGCACAGCCCATATTCCGCACCATATCGAGTTGCTGCGATGTCTCCACCCCTTCCACCACCACAGTTGTGGTGCGGATGCTGGCAATCCCTACAATCGCCTGAATAATTTCACGCGCGGTCGGGTCTGGCAGGGCCTGCACAAAGCTCCTGTCAATTTTTATTTTATCAAAAGGAATTTTCCAAAGATAACTCAGGGACGAATACCCTGTGCCAAAATCATCAATATTAATCCGGCACCCCAGACGCCTGATCTCGTTCAGGACTGATATTTTGTAGCCGTTTTCATCTATCAGAATGCTTTCAGTAATCTCAATATCCAGCCTGCTTGCATCCAGCCCTACTTCATCAAGGATTTTTTTGATTGTATCCGAGAATTTCCGGTCCTTGAGCTGCAAGGGGGACACATTGACTGCAACAGACACATCTTCCGGCCAGTTACTGGCTGCCTGACAGGCCATCCAGAGTATTTTTTCCCCAAGCTGGTGGATCAGGCCGGACTCCTCCGCCAGTTTAATAAAAACATCTGGCGGTATTGGCCCTTTTCCAGGGTAATTCCAGCGGGCAAGGGCCTCGTAGGATTTTATGCGGTTCTGTTTTAGGCAAAAAATGGGCTGGTAATGCAGGCTCAGCCCCTCGCCCCTGACCAGACTGTGCAGGCCAGCCACCAAGGCGGCCCGTTCGCGAATTTCGTGGCTCAGCTCCCGGTCAAACAGCCTGTACTGGTTCCGCCCCAGTGCCTTTGCGCGGTACAGTGCCATATCCGCATATTGCAAAAGAGTTGTGGAATCCTGCGCATTCTGGGGGAACAGAGCAGCCCCGATGCTTGCACCCGACAAAGCCTCCGTGCCCTCAATAGGGTAGGGTTTGCTCAGGCACTTTACCAATTCAGCCAGTCGGCCTTCCAGATCATGCAGCGGGTCTACATGCGGCCAGATGACTGCAAACTCATCCCCGCCAAGGCGGGCCACAAAGTCGTCCTTACGGCAGGCGTCCTGCAGGCGTTGCGCGGCGTTACGCAGCAGCGCATCCCCAGCCCCGTGGCCATACATGTCATTGATAGATTTGAAATAGTCCAGATCGATATAGAGCAGAACAAAACTGTGTTCCGTACTGCTGGCCAGACTGTTCAGCTTCATGTTGAAGCAGTTTCTGTTAGGCAGTTTGGTCAGGCTGTCATAATGGGCCAGTCGTTCAATACTATGCTGGGCTTCCCGATATTCGGTAATATCGTCGGTAACGCACAGTTCCCACCGATCCTGCTCTTCCGTATCTTTGATGAAAACACACCGCCGGGACAGGATATGGGCGTCCCCTCCCTTATCCAGCAAGGTTTCCTCACAGCGGTCTGCGGCTGCGTCCACCAGCACACCAGAGGCTTCCACCATACGCTCCACGCCCGATACCTGCTCGGATGCGGGGCGGACATAGGAATGGATTTCCTTTGCTGCCCTGTTCTGGAGCACGATTGACCGGGCTTCCAGATCCTGCACTTCAATGGCGGTGGGAATATTTTCAATAATGCTCGAGATGAAAAGCTTGTCTTGCAAAATTGTGCGGTTTGCAGTCCGCAGTTCAGCCGTGGTTGTGCTGAGTTCCTGAATGGTGCGCACGGCCTGCTGGTGCAACGCCTGCGTCAGGCTGAAGCTGGAACCCACGCCGCAATACTGCTCATTATCCGTGACTATAAAACAGCTTAGCTGGGCATGGCCGGGTGTGTTCAGCAACGTGTTTACAAAATCAGAGACATATTCATTACCATCAACCAGAATGGGGTTCTGGTCCATCAGCAACGATACCGGGCGTTTTGCATACACCTCGTAGCCAAAGCGATGCCCAACCCGTAACAGAAAAGACGATTTTACAATAATACCCACCGGAATACCTGCGTCATTCACAACAGGTATTTCGGTTATTTCGGGATTTTCGTTAAATAATTCAATAATATTCTCGCCCCGCATATCAGGGGCGACCGGCCGGGCGTGAATGGCAATATCGCGCATTCTCCGCTGTACGGAACGACTAGTCATACCTACCTCTGGGGGTGGACGTCATGGAGTCCCGTAACACCATAATTTCAAAACCTTACAATTATCCTTCAGCCTGAAGGGACAATCGTTAATAGAGTAAACACCTCTCAACATATTTGAATTTATGGTGACAAAGACCACCCTGCAAACCGCAGGGAGTATCAGGCTAACCCCCTCAACCCCTGCGTTTTTTTGCGTTGGCCGCCTGTGTTACCTGCTCCAGCAGCCAGTCTGTAAACTTGCGCGCCTCATCAGGGTAAGCATCCCTGTCGTGGGAGCAGGCATGCCACCGGGCAGCCTCGTGGTCGCTCAGGCCGGATGTATCCAGCCACTGTGCCACAGGGCATCCTTCACTCACATCCGGTGCGGTGGCCTGACCGCTGCGGATCCTCATCCAATGGCACGCCAACGCACCCAGCGGAGTGGTGACAACGCCTGTCGCCGTGCTGACACCCTTGTAGCTGTTATGCCAGTCCATAAAGCTTTCTGGCGGCATGGGCCGGGCGATGCCATACCCCTGCCCATAGCGGCTGCCCAGATAGTACATGGCCTCGATCATGCCGGCGTCTTCCAGACCTTCCACCACAACCCGGCTATGGAAGTCCGCCCCCATATCCAGAACAGATTTGACAACACTGAAAATCTGCAACGGAGTTTCGTGAATGTGGCTCAGAACGCCCTGATCCACCTTGATGATGTCAAACGGCAAGGACGACAGGCGCAGCAGGCTGCTATAACCCGAACCCAGATCATCAATCGCCATCTGCACGCCCATGGCTTTGTAACGCCGTATGACCGTGCTTTGCACAGACGGGTCAATCCCCTGCATTTCCAGCAGTTCAACAGTCAGCCGCTGCGGGGCAATCCCATGCTGGCGCAGAGCCTCTTCCATCTTTGTCGGGCCATCGGCATCAAGCAGGCAGGACGGGGGCATATTGATGGACAGGTTAATGCTCAGGCCCTGAGCATCCCAACGGGACAACCAGTCCAGCCCCTGCTCCAACCCAAGCTGGAACAGCCTGTCCAGTTCCTCGCGCCCAAGCAGGGGCAGGAACACCGCAGGAGAGACGATTGTGCCATCGGCCTCCCTAAGCCGCGCCAGTGCTTCGACTTCCAGCAGTTCGCCACTACGCAGGTCAACAATCGGCTGCATAAACATCCGCAGCCCGCCCGAAAACAGACATTCACGCAGATGGCGGGAGCGCTCCTCGGTTACAACCGGAGCCTGCCGGGTATAGCAGCGCTGCCATATCTGTTCCCACCGTTGCTGCAGCCCTCTGGCAAACTGCTGCATCATCAGGGACTCAAACTGGCTGGGGCATACGCCATACAGGGTCAGCACCGCCACGACATGCCCGTTTTCCTGCCGGATAGGCAGGCTCATGATAGACGCAGCCCCCGTGCGGTCTGCAATTTCACTCCACACCACCAGATCAGGAGCCAGAGCGCATGACGCACAGCTTTGTATC
This sequence comes from Acetobacter vaccinii, assembly GCF_008365315.1. Classification (NCBI taxonomy): domain Bacteria; kingdom Pseudomonadati; phylum Pseudomonadota; class Alphaproteobacteria; order Acetobacterales; family Acetobacteraceae; genus Acetobacter; species Acetobacter vaccinii. Next base: position 818,978 of record NZ_CP043506.1, read on the forward strand.
TGCCGGGTTCTCCAGGCCAGGGCGGTAATGGAGCGGCCTGTGGGCAGGCTGGGGTTAAGCCTGGGCCGCAGGTCCTGCGCCACCAAGGCATCAAGCAACTGCTGCCCCCGTGGGCCGCCACTGCTCTCCACCACCAGATCACCCGCTGCATTCATCCGAAACAGCAGCGCTGCCTGAATACCGGGCAAATGGCCCAGTGCCTGCAACGCCTGCCCGCTGGCATCGGGCCAGACGCAGCTTACATCCGGCAAGGGGTCGGACAGCAGGGAAAAATATTCCTGTTCCGCCGCCTGACCAACCTCAAGCTGTGCCCCCTTGTCGTCCTGCAGGCGGATCTCGGTTGTCAGCAGGATCTGGTAGCGGTCGCAGGCCCGCAACATGGCCTTGTCCAGACTGTCTATCAGCAGGCGACGATAGAGGCTGTAAGCCTCTGTCAGCAACACGGCATCCACCCCCGACAGGGCGTGCATGACACCCTGGCGCACGGCAACACGCTCAATATCATTCCGCGTTGTTTCCGGGGCCAGCAGAAAGTCCAGATGTTCGCCCTGACGTTGCTTGAGCCGTTCCAGCTCCTCTGGCGTCAGTGCCGCAAGGACCTTGTCCCAGCCTTTGATTTCCGAAACGGCTTCATAGAAGCGTTCAATGAAGTTCTGGCGCAACTGCCCCAGAAAACCCTTGGCCCGCACCAGAATTTCCTGTGCCTGCGGGCCATAGGCATCAAACGGCAGGCCTTCTGGCGGGCCTTCATCGGCATCGCTCTTGCCGGTTGATGCACTGGCCAGACACCACCAGTTCTTGCGGGTCGCCTTGCTGTCCTTGGACTGATACATGGCGGCATCCGCACGGCGCAGCAATGTATCAACATCATCCCCATCCATCGGGAAGAAGGCCAGCCCCAGTGTCATGCCCACCATAGCCGTGGCATCACCCTTCACCCGGAAGGGAGTTTCCACCACGGTATGCAAATGGTCGAGCGCCCGAATAGCCTGCTCGGCAGGGAGCAGGGCATCCAGCCCTTCCAGCACGACAACAAATTCATCCCCACCCAGGCGGACAACATAGTCTGTCTCACGCAGGTCCTGACGGATGCGTTGGGCCAGTTCCTGCAGCAGCCTGTCGCCTGCCTCGTGCCCATATGTGTCGTTCACCTGTTTGAAGTCATCCAGGTCCAGCATACCCACAGCCACCGTCGTGCCGTATCGGCGCGCACGGGCCAGAGCCTGAGGCATATATTCTTCCAGCGCCAGGCGGTTGGGCAGGCCGGTCAGCGGGTCGTGCCGGGCACGTTCAGCTTCCTGCTCCTGCATGCGCTCAATATGGCGCTTGGCATCCAGCTTATCGAGCGCATGGCCCAGAAGATCGGCCACACGCTGGCACATGGCCACGCTCTGCTCGTCAAACACCTGGGGGTGGGGCGACACAAAGGTAATAACAGCCCAGACCTTGCCACCCCGCCAGATGGGGGCCGCCAGAATGGCCCGCCAGCGATTACGCTGCGCAAAGGCATTCCACGATGCGCCACCCTGCTCGGCCAGTTCGTCATTGCTATACACGACCTCGGCCTTGACCCAGGCCCGGGCCGAAACCGGCTGGAACGGAGCATCGGGCCGGATTGTAAAATCAAGCTCCTCAATACCATCCGTGCCTTCCCCCGCGTGGGAGACAACATGCAGAGTACCCGCCTCGTCCGGCTTGCCGATCCATACGGCATGAAAGAGGGTATCATGCACAAGGTCGGCGCATGTTCTGTCGCAGGTTTCCTGCTCCGTCGTCGCCTGCAAGACCGCATCGGCGGTATTCAGCAGCGCGTGATAAAGACGCTGCGCCAGATCACGGCTGGTCACATCCTCCATGGTCCAGACCGACACATCACCGCTCAGATCACGCAGGCACACGCCTGAAAAATCCGCAATCATGATATGACCATCGGATCGGGCAAGGCGCACACCAGGCACCCGCACCCGCCCCTTGTCCCACAAATGCTCGTAGGCTGCTTTCATGCGTCCGTATTCCTGCTTGTCAGGATACAGGATTTCCGCAGGTCGGTTGAGCAGCCCACCCGGAGGCAGGCCCAGCATCTGCGCCGCATGGGTGTTGGAAAGCTGGATGACCATGTTCTTGATCAGCAGGATACCCACAACGGAATTGTCCAAAAGCGCGTTCTGGAGGTGGCGGCTGTACAACCCGGCCAGCCCGCGTGAAATATCGGTAACAATTTCATCCAGCAGGGCTTTGAGCTGATCATCAAAAATATTGGCCTGCTCGTGATAAACACTGAGCATGGCCCATATTTTTCCATCCCGGTAAATGGGCAGGACTGCGTTGGAACGCACACCGTATTTCTGCGCCCACAGCTTGCACTGGTCGTTCAGATTGGTGGTTTCAAATGCTCCATCAAAAATAGCCTCGCCCTCGGTCCAGACACGGCCAAGGTTGCTGCATTCATCCGCCTGACTGGGCGTGATGGAGACATTAATGCCATCCATGCAGTGGGCAGGACCGCTTAATGCCAGCAGGGAAATATTGTTATGCTCATCAGGGCGGCAGATAACGGCTATCTTGAGATGCGCGTAATGGATGGCCATGTCGCAGACTTCCTGCAACAGGTCTGTTTCGTGCTCGACCTGGCCAATGCACTGGTTGATCTGCGCCATAAAGGCATTGAACTCGGTCAACCGTTGCAGATGGCGCATCTGCTCCTTATCACGCCGACGGATCAGCAACCCGCCTGCGCCAAGGATCAGCAGAACCATCAGTGCTTCCATGGCCCAGCGTGTTGAGGCCTGCTTTCTATAAGCACGCCAGATACCATGCTTGGGCACATGTACGCGCACGCTGAAAGGATAACCGGCAACCGGCACCATAATCAGCCTGTCCTGGGCGGCTGTCGCCGATGTCTCGCTATCCTGCCCAAGCCCGTGGCGGATCAACGCGCCATTGCGGGTATCCATGACATCAAACGTCCAGTCCCGCTGGCCATCAGCCAGACCGGCCTGGTCCAGAAGCCGCACGATGCTGTACAGGGTGTTGAGGTAATACCCCTCGTGATACTCGGTCGCACCATGCACCCGGATGGGCAGCACGGGCAGGCCTGTATCTTCACCAGTGCGGATCTGGCCTATCTTGTGTTCCGACGTGTTACCAACGGGGAAAAATGTATCCTCAGTGCCATCACTATCCGCACCCTGCGGCATAACGGACCACTGAATCCTCTCCCCATCCTCAGCAAAGACATTGAAAACATCGGGGGCCGTGCGCGACAGCAGGTAGCGCCGCAGCGACTGCTGGGCCTCCGGCAAGGGGGACGCCGCATCATCATTGCGGCCCAGAAGGGCAACGGATGCCACCTCCAGCTCTGTAAAGCGCACGTTCAGGCGGCCAGCAATCAGGTTGGCATAAGCCTCCCCATCACGCTGGGCTTCCGCCTCCACAACAGACGCAACATGGCGATAATCATGGTACTCAATGACACTGCCACACAGCAGCAAGGCCCCGAGGGACACGCCGTACCACAGCGACAACCTGACACGGCCTTGTGGACGCCTGGATCTGGTCGGGAAAAGAGAAGGAAAAAAAGCTTTCACACCAGTTCCATATCCCGCACAGTATCCGTGCTTGAGGATACCATTATTTTTCTACAGTTCTCATTGCGCTAATATCACGCTCTCATCCTGACAGTCATCTTCTTTTAAATTATGCCTCTACCCTCGCAACATGCCTCCCTCCCGGCCTGCGCACGGCAGGCCAAAAGGCAGGTGTCGGGGGCCGATGGCATGATGATGTTTCACGTCAAACACCCTCTTCAGGCCGAACTTACAGAACGGACGCGGTAGCCGCCTGATGCTCTGTTGTGCAACGTGCTCCATCGGGTGCCCCGGCCTGCTGCCGGGCAGCCTGTAGCTCCGCGCGGGCCTGCGCCATGGCCTGCACAAACCAACTCTGCCCCTGCAAGGCGGCAAACAGACCAGCCCCGTTCATAAAGCCCGCCTGCACATCGCTTTTCCAATGCACCCCGCAGACAATCCTGCTTTCACCAAACACACGGCCACGTTCCAGAATGGGCGTGGCCCTGTCGGGCAGCAGGTCAGCCAGAAGGGAGGCCACCAGCCAGCCATACGTGGTATGGCCCGAGGGATAGGCATAGCTCTGCTCAAGATGCGCCCTGTCAGGCGTGCAAATAGCAGCCTGCCCCCCCACAAACGGACGCAGGCGCTTCCAATACGCTTTTTGCTCCGTCACGCGGGGTTCTATGTCTTTGCCAACGCGCTCGATCAGCGCCACCAGCCTGGGCAGATGCGCCGGGTCCAGGCTAAAACCCGCAGCGCAGGAAAAATCACGCACCAGATGGTCGGCAGCCAGATTGGCATCGTTCTGAGCCAGAGCCCAGCGCGGGGTTCCCACCTGTGTACGTGTCCGGGCAAAATCGCGCTCATCGTCCTGCTGCGCCAGAGACCCGGCGGCAGGTGGCGGGGGCAGAAAGACCCTTCCGTCAGGCAAAGGGGCATCGGCCGCATGGGCCACACCCCCACAGGCCATGAGAACAACACCCAGAGAAAACACGGTAGCGCGGAGCATTGACCCTGACATTCCTTTTAACATCCCGGCACAAGAATAAGCAGCCGACTGTACTGCCGCTTGTTTCCTGTCGGATATGACAGTTCCATAAAATCACACCCCGCAGGGAAGTTGATAATGAGTTGCATGTATTGCGTGACCCATCACCCTGCGCATGATATGCATCCGCACCGTCTCTAAACGATCTTTAGCAAAGGATCACCCATGCTCGTCCATATTCCGGGTCTGCTGACCCCGGCGGAACTGGCCCATTGCCGCCAGACCCTTGAACAGTCGGAATGGGTGGATGGAAAGGTCACGGCGGGCGAGCAGTCGGCCAAGGCAAAATACAACCTGCAAATTCCCCAGGATTCAGAAGTAAGCCGCTCGCTGTCCGACCTGATCCTGCGCGCTCTGGGCCGTAACCCGACCTTTAACAGCGCAGCCCTGCCCATGCGGGTGTTCCCGCCCCTGTTCAACCGGTACGATGCTGGTATGGAGTTCCGTGCCCATGTGGACAACGCCATCCGCCCCCTGCCGGGTGCTGGCTTTCGGATCCGCACCGATGTGTCCTCCACCCTTTTCCTGAGCGAACCCGAGGAATATGACGGTGGGGAACTGCTCATAGAAGACACCTATGGCACCCAGAGCGTCAAACTCCCGGCGGGAGATCTGGTGCTATATCCCTCCAGCAGTATCCACAGCGTTGCCCCTGTCACGCGTGGCAGCCGGTGGGCGTCTTTCTTCTGGAGTCAGTCCATGGTCAAGGACGACACCAACCGGACCCTGCTGTACAATTTTGACCGCTCGATCATTCAGGTCCGTCAGAGCATGTCCGATGACCATCCGGCTGTGCTGGGCCTGACCGCCACCTACCACAACCTCATCCGTCAATGGGCTGAACTATAACCCCTGCCCCTGCGGCCAGTTTGGTAAAAGCCGTATCAGGGGTTCTCCCACCCAGGCTTGGCCACAATAATAGGGGGCGCTGCCGCTGTGGCGGGCGTTTCCAGCGCCCCGAGAATGGTCTCAAGATTATCTATGCAGATTCTGGCCAGGTCAGGGTCAAAATTGGTGCCACATTCCTGCTCCAGCAGCTCACGGATGAAGCTGGTCGTCCACGGAGCCTTGTATTTCCGGCGGGAATGACAGGCGTCAATCGTATCGGCCAGCGAGATCACACGTGTCATCAACGGGATCTGCTCGCCCTTCAGACCCAGCCCATACCCGTTGCCGTCCCAGCGTTCATGGTGCATCAGCACGGCATCCAGCACGTCTTGGGAAAAGTGCTGCCGATAATACTGGATCACGGCAATGCCCAGCAGCGGGTGCTTTTTAATGACTTCCTTTTCCTCCAGCGTCAGAGCACGCGGAGCATAAAGAATATCAGATGGGATCATGACTTTTCCGGTGTCATGCATCTCGCCCGCAAGCTTGAGCTGCGCACGGTCAAAGCTGTTGATCCCAGCCAGATCAGCAATAACGCCAGAGAGAATACCAACCCGTTTCCCATGACCGCTATCGATGTTGGAAACCGCGTCGATGAAGCCTTCGATAGGCAGGTCAAGCGGCGGAAGGTCCCGCCCCTTCCACAGCATGTCTTTTGAAGTGTCAGGCATAAATCGCGTCTCAGGAATAATTTTCTGGTTTTGAAACAGGTTTTTCAGAATGCAAACGCGCCCGCAACATTCGCGTCCTTGTCAAAACCTGCACTCCGCTCTGCAAGGCCATGCAGCCATCCGCTCAGCCGCAGAGGATGAGTATCGGTTATACAATCATGTCCCCTGTCTCGCAACCAAAGCCCTGACCCAATGGCAAAAAGCACCCGCACACACGGTCTGCCCGAGGCCTCCATACCCTCCTGCCATGCCCCTGGCCCATGGGCTCAAGACCAGTCCGTGAGGCTTTCCGCTTGAGAAGCAACCGGCATCACCGTAATATGCCTCGTTCTGACGCGCTGGCATGTTGCCAGCAAGCCATGCAATGCTCAAAAAGGTGCCTGTGAATGGAGTGGACCGAAGAAATAATCGCCCAGTTGAAAGACTTATGGGCTGAGGGTCTTTCGACGGCGGAAATCGGTCGACGTCTCTCCATCACCAAAAATGCTGTTGTTGGCAAGGCGCACCGACTGGGGCTACCCGCCCGCCCGTCTCCCATCCGGCGTGACGGCAAGGCCAAACCCGCGGTCGCGGACAAGGCCCCCAGCCCGACGACGGTGGACGCCGCACAACCGCAAACCCCGGCAGCCCCCCCGGTCGTAGCCGTTGCCCAGCCTGGCACGCCCCCTGCTGCCGTGGTGGCCGCGGTCACCCCTGCCATCACGCCCAAGGCAGAAGCGACCCCCGAACCGGTGGTGGACGACAAACTTGTCCGCAAGGAAAAAATTGTCGCAAGCCCCCGGCCTGCCCCCAAGAGCAAGGCTACCTTCAGCACCATTTCCGACCCGGAACCCCAAAAGCGGCGTGGCCCGTCCTGCTGCTGGCCGATTGGCGACCCCGGCACACCGGGCTTTCATTTTTGTGGTGCGCAGCCCCTGCCCGGCAAACCCTATTGCGAGGAACACGCCCAGATCGCCTATGTGCGCCTGCGCGACCGCCGCGACACCATGGCCTGAAAGAGTGTTTAAAGGAGTGTCCGAAAAACACTCTGAAAATTCAAAAAGTTTTTAAGAAAACTTTTATAGGGATTGAAAGGCTGTTTTACCGCAGCCTTTGCCCCCTTCCAGCCCATGCCAAGGCTTCCACACCAAAAAGCCCCGGCCCCGACCGACACGCCATAAGGCGCTGCCAATCGGGACCGGGGCTTTTTTCATACCCTCAGGCGTTGCCCCGCATTACGCAGTCGGGCTTGGCCCTTCCACCGCAGCAGGGGCTACTGGAGCAGAAGCCGCAGACGGTGTGGGTTCGGGCTTGCTCTCACCCAGCATTTCCAACTGGCCGGTAATCTGGCCCCCATCATCCACCTTGAGGCGATGACATGCGGCCTTGCCCATCAGGCGGCCAGTGCCACGCACGCTCAGGCTGCCACGCGCCAGCAGCGAACCATCGACCGTGCCTGCAATTTCGGCATTCTCGACTTCAACACTGCCACGGAACAGGCCACCGGGCATAACCACCAGCTCTTTGGCGCGGATCATGTCTGATTCCACGGTGCCTTCCACCACAAGGCGTTCAGCATCCTGCACCGTGCCCTGCACACTAATGCCATGGCCGACAACCAGAGTGCGCTGCTCGGGCGCTTCCCGGCGGCCAGGAATCTGCTGGGGCAGGCCGCGCGCAGCACCAGGCATGGGCGGAATGCCAGCACCGGAAGGAAGGGGAGAGCCTGGAGGCATTGGCGGACGACCCATGGTCGGAGTTTCCTTTACTGTGTCAGGGTTGAGTGTGGGTTTTGAAACACCGCCTGTAACTGCGGGAACAGGCTGGCTGGCAGGACTTGCCTGCTCTGGTGCCTTTTTGTCTTCAGGTTTGCGTCTTCTGAACAAGAATTTCCCCCCGCCGTTCTGGCTCGCCTGGCGTTGAGGCTGCAGCCTCACATCGGACAGACTACCCCCGGTCTGTAACCGAAATCGAGGCAGCCGCCGCAATTTTTATACGATCCGCCGCATTCACGGCAAAGGCGCTATACGTCACAGAGTTGCCCTTTTTATGGCAGCGCGCTAGCCAAATATCCCGACAGATCATTTTTTCAGGAAAATCTTTTAACGTCATGACAGACTTGGACACAAAATACGACATTCTGGGCATTGGCAATGCCATTACCGATATTCTCGCCAAGGTGGAGCCGTCCTTTCTGGAGCAGCAGGGTCTGACACCGGGCAGCATGACGCTGGTTGATGCCAACCGTGCCAGCGCGCTGGAAGCCGCATTGACGCCTGAACACATTATGGGTGGCGGGTCGGTTGCCAACACCTGTGTTGTGGCCGCACAGTTTGGCGCGCGCGTCGCGTATCTGGGCAAGGTGGCACGGGATGATGCCGGGCAGAAATTTGCCCATGACATGCAAAGCAACGGCGTTGCCTTTCCATCCCAGCCGCTGAACACACAGCTTTTTGATAACCTGCCCACAGCCCGCTGCATTGTCATGATCACTCCCGACGGTCAGCGGACAATGGCCACCTATCTGGGCGCATGCAGTTGCTTTACCCCGGATGATGTCCTGTCTGACGCCATTGCGGCATCAAGCATTGTCTATCTTGAAGGCTATCTGTTTGACCCCCCGCACGCTCAGGAAGCATTCCGCCGTGCGGCCTCCATCGCCCACAAGAATGGCCGTCAGGTGGCACTGTCCCTGTCCGACCCGTTCTGCGTCGGCCGCCACCGGGCTGCATTCCTTGATCTGGTCAAAGGGCACATCGACATCCTGTTCGCCAACGAGGATGAAATCTGCGCCCTGTACGAAACCGAAAACTTTGATGAAGCCGCCCAGCGCACCGCGCAGGACACCACCTTCGCCGCACTGACACGTTCTGCCTTGGGCAGCGTGATCGTGCATGATGGCCAGTTGACCAAGGTTGCGCCCATTCCCACACAGGTCGTGGACAGCACAGGTGCGGGCGATGCGTACGCCGCAGGCTTTATGGCCGGGCTGACATCAGGCCGCACGCTGCCGGAATGTGGCCGTCTGGCCTCCATGGCCGCGTCGGAAATCATTTCCCACTACGGTGCACGGCCTCTGTCCAACCTCTGGCAGGAAATGGGCTTCTAAGAAACGCTAGGATGTCGCCTTTTTGATAAAAGGCGACATTTCTTAAAGTGTTTTAGATTTTACAGGGCATTTCCAAACCCAATGTTTGAAATACCCTGATAAAAATCGCCTGTAGAGAGATCAGCCTACCTCTTGCTCGGCGGTCTCTCCTACGGGCAGGCTGACAACACGGCCATCACGCACCACCAGTGCAACCCGCCCATCACGCAGAGCCACGGCCGCATTACCAAAAACCCGAGCGCGCCACCCTGTCAGCACGGCACCTGCCTGTGACGGATCAATGGCCAAGGCTTCCAGATCATCCTGCGATGCCACAAGTTTGGGAGCCACATCATGCTCCTCACAACAGGCCGCCAGCAGCACCTTGAACATGGCCACCAGAGATGATGAGGCCTTTGGCCCGTCCTTGCCACGCCCCTTGGGCAGACGAGGTAATTGAGAATCCGGCAAAGCCTGTGCCTGACGCACAGCGTCCAGCAATGCCTGACCTGTCCGCCCTTCCGCCAGACCACGGGTTACACCCCGCACCCGCGCCAAGGCCTCCAGCGTTGTGGGCACGGTTGCCGCAATTTCCAGCAGGCTTTCATCCCGGATCAGGCGTTGGCGCGGCACATCCAACCGCTGGGCCTCGCGCTCACGCAGGGCCGCAACAGCGCGCAGAATACCAAGCATCCGCCTGTTACCCGTGCGGGCACGCAGGCGCTCCCACTGGCGCTCCGGATCAGGCAGGAAGGTCGAGGGCTCTTCCAGTTCCGCCATTTCGGCAGCCACCCACTCCAGCCGACCGTCCTGCTCCAGCTTTCTGGCCAGTTTTTCGTACACAACCCGCAGCCACGTCACATCCCCCGCTGCGTAGGTAAGCTGTGCTTCTGACAAAGGCCGGACAGACCAGTCCGTAAAGCGGTGGCTTTTATCAATGCTCGACCCCGTCAGCGACCCAACAAGGCTGTCATAACCGACCTGATCACCAAAGCCTGCCACCATGGCGGCAACCTGCGTATCAAAAACAGGTGTCGGCAGCGCGTCAAACAGGTGCAGGAAAATTTCCAGATCCTGCCGGGCGGCATGGAAAACCTTAAGCACCCCGGCATCCGCCATCAGGGCTGCAAGCGGTGCCAGATCAAGCCCTTCGGCCTGGGCGTCAATCAGGATGACATCCTTCTCGCCCCCGATCTGGACAAGGCACAGTTCGGGCCAATAGGTCCGCTCCCGCATGAACTCGGTATCAACCGTGACATAACGCTCCTGATGAAGGGGAGCGAGCGCTTCTTCCAGGTCCTGAGTGGAGACAACAAGACGCGGAGCGGGGAAAACAGGGGAGGATGATCTGGCCATGCCCCTACATACACCACGCCAGACAGGAGCGACAACAGCCCCACACCCAGGGGCAGCCGTGAAACTTGACAGAATCCCCACATGCCGGAACACCTGAGCCAGAAGTAGTCAGGAGGCATGACACATGACCAGACCAGATGATGGCAGCACAAGCCTGACCCAGCTTGGCCGCCAGGTTGCCCAGCCCGCAAACCCGGAAGACGCAACCCTAGAACGGGTGCCCAGCCCCTATCAGGGCAGGCTGTATATGGTGCGCTTTACCGCTCCGGAATTTACATCGCTCTGCCCGATTACGGGGCAGCCCGACTTTGCCCATATCGTGATTGACTATGTGCCCGGCGAATGGATTGTCGAAAGCAAGTCGCTCAAGCTCTATCTGACGAGCTTTCGTAACCACGGCTCATTCCACGAGGCCTGCTCCCTACAGATTGCGACAACTCTGGTCGATCTGCTCTCCCCCGTATGGTTGCGGATCGGGGCTTACTGGTACCCACGCGGTGGCATGCCGATTGATGTCTTCTGGCAGACCGATGAACCCCCCAAAGGGGTCTGGATTGCTGACCAGAACGTACCCAACTACCGGGGCCGCGGTTAGGCCGACACAAAAAAAGCCACCCCTTGGGGTGGCTTTTTTCTACGCAGTTCTATCAGCAGACTTCAGAGAGTACCTGTACCTGCCTCAATTTCCGCCCGCACGGCCAGAATCTGGTCCTGCAGAACACCCAGGCGGGTGGTATCTGTCTTGTCAGCCTTGTCCCATGCTTCGGACAGAGCTTCGAGCTGGGCTGTCGCATTATCAATGGAAATATCGCTGACAGGCACAGCCCTGTCGGCCAGAACAGTGCACCGATCGGGCGTGATGTCAGCAAAGCCGCCACCCACAAAATACCGATCGGTTACTGTCTCACCCTCATAAAGGGCAACAACACCACCACGGAGCAGCAGCATCATGGGCGCGTGTTCCGGCATGGCGGCGATATCACCTTCCATACCGGGCAGAACGGCCATGTCTACCTGACGCGATACCAGAACCTTTTCAGGGCTGATGATCTCAATCTGGACCGGCATGAATGATGCTCCTTCCAGAAGCCGGCTGTTAGGCCGACTCCCTCAGTTTCTCTGCTTTGGCGATAGCTTCTTCAATGGAGCCGACCATGTAGAAGGCAGCTTCCGGCAGATCGTCATATTCACCAGCACAGATGGCCTTGAAGGACCGGACCGTATCCGTGACCGACACCAGCTTGCCCGGTGCACCCGTGAACACTTCTGCCACGTGGAACGGCTGGGACAGGAAGCGCTGGATGCGGCGGGCACGCGCCACGATCAGCTTGTCGTCCTCGGACAGTTCATCCATGCCCAGGATGGCAATGATGTCCTGCAGGGACTTGTAGGTCTGCAGAATACGCTGCACTTCGCAAGCGACCTCATAGTGCTCCTCACCCACGATCTGGGGGTCCAGCGCGCGAGAGGTGGAGTCCAGCGGGTCAACAGCCGGGTAGATGCCCATTTCCGCGATGGAGCGGTTAAGCACCGTCGTGGCGTCAAGATGCGCGAAAGTTGCAGCCGGGGCCGGGTCGGTCAGATCGTCAGCCGGAACGTAAACAGCCTGCACCGAGGTGATGGACCCCTTCTTGGTGGAGGTAATACGTTCCTGCAGGGCACCCATTTCCGTGGCCAGAGTAGGCTGGTAGCCCACTGCGGACGGGATACGGCCCAGCAGAGCCGACACTTCGGAACCAGCCTGCGTGAAGCGGAAGATGTTGTCCACGAAGAACAGCACGTCCTGGTTTTCTTCATCGCGGAAGTATTCCGCCATGGTCAGACCGGTCAGCGCAACGCGGGCACGGGCACCCGGCGGTTCGTTCATCTGGCCGAACACCAGAGACACCTTGGAGCCGTCTGTCGCACCGTCTTCAGCCAGCTTGATAACGCCTGCGTCCTGCATTTCGTAGTACAGGTCGTTCCCTTCACGGGTACGTTCACCCACACCAGCAAACACGGACACGCCACCATGCGCCTTGGCGATGTTGTTGATCAGTTCCTGAATAATAACGGTCTTGCCCACACCGGCGCCACCGAACAGGCCGATCTTACCGCCCTTGAGGTAGGGGCACAGCAGGTCAACAACCTTGATCCCGGTCATGAGGATTTCAGACGCAGCGGCCTGATCTTCAAATGCCGGAGCATCGCGGTGGATGGTAGCGCGACGGCTGGTGCGAACGGGGCCTTTTTCGTCGATCGGTTCACCGATCACGTTCAGGATACGGCCCAGAGTTTCGGGGCCAACCGGAACGGAAATCTGCGCGCCAGTGTCAACCACCTCGGTGCCACGCACCAGGCCATCGGTCGAGTCCATGGCAATGCAGCGGACTTCGTGTTCGCCAATTTCCTGCGCCACTTCCAGCACAAGAACCTGCCCGTCCAGCTTGACGTGCAGCGCGTTCAGAATGTTCGGCAGTTCACCTTCGAACTGCACGTCGACAACCGGGCCCCGGATTTCGGTAATGCGGCCAACAGCATTGGTCTTCGTGGCCGCAGGGGCCTGGGTCTGGGTTGTGGTATCCGACATGGGGTCAGCTCCTGCGGGGCAAACGAGCGGGCTCAGACAGCCTGTGCGCCCGAAATGATTTCGATCAGTTCGTTAGTAATATTGGTCTGGCGGGTCCGGTTATAGACCTGTGTCAGACTGTCGATGGACCGGCCTGCGTTACGCGTGGCGTTGTCCATGGCCGTCATCCGGGCTCCGTTTTCACCTGCGGCTGTTTCCAGCAGCGCGGCGTAAATCTGAACCTGGAGGTTACGCGGCAGCAGCATGGCCAGAAGCGTTGCTTCATCCGGCTCAAACTCGTAGCTGGCGGCATCGTCAGAAAGGGTGGCGTCGCCACTGCCTTCTTCCATCACCATCGGCACAAGCTGCTGACACAGGGGAACCTGCGTCATCGCGTTGTGGAACCTGTTGAACACAAGCGTGCAGACATCAACATCGCCACCCTCAATCAGGGTATTGATTTTGTCACCCAGGTCACTGGCGATGGAGAAAGGAATTTCCTTCCCGCTGACACCAATAACATGATCGACGATCAGGTCGGCATGCTCACGCATGAAGAAGTTGAGCGCACGACGGCCAACAGGCAGCAGGCGGACCGTCTTGCCTTCGGACTGAAGGCGGCGGATGGTCTGCAGGGTCAGCCTGTGGACGTTGGAGTTAAACCCACCGCACAGCCCACGGTCACTGGTCAGGGGCACAAGCAAATGCACCTTATCCTGTCCCGTGCCGGCAAGAAGACGCGGAGCGCCCTCTTCCCCCGAGGTCGCGGCAGCCAGTTCACCCAGCATGCGGCGCATGGCCTTGGCGTACGGCCGCGCGGCTTCCGCGCTGGCCTGTGCACGCCGCAGCTTTGCAGCCGCCACCATTTTCATGGCGCTCGTGATCTTCCGTGTCGACTTGATACTTCCGATCCGGGCGCGAAGTTCCTTAAGGGAAGCCATGGACGCTTCTGCCCTCTCAGCCCGCGAAGCGGCGGTTGAACGTGGTCAGGTATTCCGCCAGCCGTGCTTCCAGGTCCTTGGACAGAGCCTGTTCCTTGGTCAGCGTATCCAGAATGTCTTTGCCAGCGCTGCGCAGGTCACCCAGCAGGTCACGCTCCCAAGCCACAACCTTGTTGGTTGCAATACCGTCAAGGAAACCACGGGTGCCAGCAAACAGCAGGACAACCTGTTCTTCCACCCGCAGGGGGGAAGCCTGGGGCTGCTTGAGCAGTTCCACCAGACGGGCGCCACGGGCAAGCATCTTCTGGGTTGCGGGGTCCAGGTCGGAAGCGAACTGCGAGAACGCAGCCATTTCACGATACTGAGCCAGCTCCAGTTTGATTTTACCTGCGACCTGCTTCATCGCCTTGATCTGGGCGGCGGAGCCAACGCGGGAGACCGAACCACCGACGTTAACGGCAGGGCGGATACCCTTGTAGAACAGATCCGTCTCAAGGAATATCTGACCGTCGGTGATGGAAATGACGTTGGTCGGGATGTAGGCCGCGACGTCACCTGCCTGGGTTTCAATAACCGGCAGAGCCGTGAGGGAGCCAGCGCCATGGGCGTCGGACATCTTCGCAGCGCGTTCCAGCAGACGGGAATGCAGGAAGAACACGTCACCCGGATAAGCTTCACGGCCCGGCGGGCGGCGCAGCAGCAGGGACATCTGACGGTAAGCCACAGCCTGCTTGGACAGATCGTCGTAGCAGATCAGGGCGTGCATGCCATTGTCACGGAAGAATTCACCCATTGCGCAGGCCGCGTAGGGGGCCAGGTACTGCAGAGGCGCCGGATCGGACGCGGTTGCAGCCACAATGATGGAATACTTCAGCGCGCCTTTTTCTTCCAGCAGACGCACAAGCTGCGCCACTGTGGAACGCTTCTGCCCGACTGCAACATAGATGCAGTACAGGGACTTCTTGTCGTCGCCGAGTTCATTCACGCTCTTCTGGGCGAGAATGGTGTCGGTCAGGATCGTGGTCTTGCCGGTCTGGCGGTCACCGATCACCAGTTCGCGCTGGCCACGGCCGACGGGAACCAGGGCGTCGATAGCCTTGATACCGGTCTGCATAGGCTCATGCACGGACTGACGCGGCATAATGCCCGGTGCCTTGACTTCGGCACGGCGCATTTCGACATCAACCAGCGGGCCTTTGCCGTCAATCGGGTTACCCAGACCGTCGACAACGCGGCCCAGCAGGCCCTTACCAACGGGAACGCTGACAACCATACCGGAACGGGTGACGGTGTCACCTTCGCGGATGTTGGTGTCGTCACCGAAGATAACGATACCGACGTTGTCGCTTTCCAGGTTGAGGGCCATGCCCTTCTGACCGACGGACGGGAAATCGACCAGTTCACCCGCCATCACATTCTGCAGGCCGAAAACGCGGGCAATGCCGTCTCCGACAGACAGAACTGTGCCGGTTTCGACAACATCAGATTCCTTGTCGAACGAGGCAATCTGCTGCTTGAGGATATCCGAAATCTCTGCGGGACGGATTTCCATCACGCGGCTCCCTTCATGGCGTAATGCAAACGAAACAGGCGGGTTTTGAGGCTTGCGTCATACAGCTTCGCCCCTACACGCACGACAAGGCCGCCGAGCAGGGAGGAATCGACACGCTCACGAATATTCAGACGGCTGTACCCGGCTTCGGCCAGACGGGCCTGAAGCTGTGCACGCTGTTCAGCAGACAGAGGCGCTGCACTGACCACTTCGGCCAGGACTTCGCCCCGTCGGGAAACGGCCAGCGCCTCAAGTGCTGCCAGAACCCGCCGCAATACCGGCAGGCGGCGGTTATCCGCCACAACACCAACAAAATTCTGGATGGTCTGCCCGAAACCCTGCGCCTCCAGCACGGCTGCAAGAGCCTTGCGAGACACCAGGACATCAAGCCGCCGGTCTTCCAGAACCGTGCGCAAAGGCGCACTCTCATCAATCAGGCGCGCAAGTGCGGCACCTTGTTCAAGCACTGAATCAAGCTGCTTCTGCTCAGCAGCAAGATCATAGAGCGCCGTTGCATACCGGCCTTCCAGACCGTTGGCAGCAAAGGCAACCGGTTGTGCTGTCGTTACGCCCGAGGCCACCACTCTTTGGTTCTTTCCTTCTGTGCGCGCCGGCATTTCACACTGAACTGACACCACCCAGACCCCGGACTGACTCCGGCTGCCTGATGACATCCACCGGCGCGGCCTCTAGCATGCCCGCCACGCCCACGCAACCGGCACATCGGGGCAAATCTTGTCCCGCCCTTACTTACCGGGTCTTATCCCAAGCATTTCGCGCAGGAAACGACCCAATACCCGGCACGGCAGACACCCACCGCCCCACCCGGAACAGGGAGAGCATGAACACGCCTGCAATTTTATGCTGAAAGCTGGAGCGGACAGAGGGAATCGAACCCTCCTCGGTAGCTTGGAAGGCTACTGCATTACCACTATGCTATGCCCGCGCTGTGCCTTGGGGCAGAACCATACGCCCAAAACTGTATCCGGCGCAAGGCATGTGGGCTGGAGTTTTTGCCAGCCTGCCCCCGCACACCGCCGGACATGCACGAAACCTGTTTTTGCCCCCTTGACTTTAGGGTCGCAACATACTTTCTTGCGCTACCTGCGATGGACGCTTCCAAGTGTCTGGTCAGACAGACGGGTTTCCGTTATGACTGGCCTGCCACGGCGGACACGCTGCAGGGGTGTAGCTCAATTGGCTAGAGCGCCGGTCTCCAAAACCGGAGGTTGGGGGTTCGAGACCCTCCACCCCTGCCAGTTTTTCTGGCGTCGCACAGGAAAATGCCGTTCTCATATTTCTTGACAACGTGATTTTCCCCAGCGACACCGGGGCAAAATTTCAGGCGCTGCCTCCCGTAATTCATACGGAGCCAGGCGATGGAAAGAGGGTAGTTCGTGTCGTTCAGTCCCGGTAAGTTCCTTCATGACGTACGTGCCGAGGCGGAACGGGTCACATGGCCCACCCGCAGGGCGACACTTGTCACTACTGGCGCAGTTCTGGCCATGGCAAGCACGGCGTCCATCTTCTTTTTTGTGGTTGACCAGTTGATCGGTCTCGGCCTGCGTCAACTGTTCGGGCTGGGAGGCTGAGAAAGCGACATGGCCAAACGCTGGTATGTGGTCCACGTCTATTCGGGCTTCGAGAAAAAGATCGCCCAGTACATCCGTGAAGAAGCGGAACAGAAGGGTCTGAGCGACCATATCGATGAAATCCTTGTACCATCCGAGGAAGTCATTGAGGTGCGTCGTGGCCAGAAGGTCAGCACAGAGCGGAAGTTCTTTCCCGGTTACGTGCTGATCAAAATGGAAATGACGGACGAAAGCTGGCATCTGGTGAAGGATTCACCCAAGGTGACTGGCTTTCTGGGCACCAGAAACCGTCCGACCCCCATTTCCGCCGCCGAGGCTGAACGCATCATCCGCCAGTCGGAAGAAGGCGTGCAGCACCCCCGCTCCGCTGTTACCTTTGAGGTTGGCGAGCAGATTCGCGTGGCAGACGGGCCGTTCACCTCCTTCAATGGTGTCATTGAGGAAGTGGATGAAGAAAAAAACCGCCTCAAGGTCAGCGTGTCCATTTTTGGCCGCTCTACCCCGGTGGACCTGGAATTCAATCAGGTGGAGAAGCTCTGACCCCCTGGGGTCATGGCTCCCTTCCTGACAAGGCGGCTTCATGCCGCCTTTTTTTATTGGCATGCTCTGACTTTCCCCCCACCGGGCTGGCGCTGTCTCTCCTTTGCGGCGCACGGTCATTGTGGGACACCGCATGCCCCATGCCCCCCATGGGCCGGGCCTGCCTGACAAGGAGCAGCCGCCATGTCACCTTCCCCCCAGCTTACGGGCCTTGCCCTGATCAACAACGCCCATAGCAACAAGGGCACCGCGTTCACGCAGGAAGAACGACGCCAGTACGGGCTGGAAGGGCTGCTGCCCACGCAGGTGGAAACACTCGACCGGCAGGTTGAACGCATCCAGCGCCATCTGGAGGCCAAACCCAGCAATCTGGAGCGTTACATCTACCTCAGCGGCCTGCGCGACCAGAACGAGACCCTGTTCTACCGGGTGCTCATGTCCAACCCGGCCCGCTTTGTACCCATTGTCTATGCTCCCACACTGGCCGCCGTGTGCCAGCAGTTCAGCCATATCTACCGCCGCCCCAGAGGCATGTACATCAGCCTGGATATGCGCGGACGAATTGAGGACGTGCTGCGGAACTGGCCTGTCAGCACCGTCCGCTTTATTTGCGTCACTACAGGCGGGCGTATTCTGGGTCTGGGTGACATCGGGGTGAATGGCATGGGCATTCCCATCGGCAAGCTCGACCTTTACACCGCCTGCGGCGCGGTCCCGCCTGATGTGCTGCTACCTATCCAGCTTGATATCGGCACCACCAACAGCGCCCTGCGGGCCGACCCGCTCTACCTTGGCCTGCGCCGCGAGCCCCCTGCCGGGGAAGAACTTGACGCCTTTGTGGATGAATTTGTGCAGGCCGTGCAGCGCGTTTTCCCCCAGTGCTGTCTGCATTTTGAGGACTGGAAGGGCACCGACGCCCTGCACTACCTGGAAAAATATCGCTCGCAGGTTCTGTGCTACAATGACGACATTCAGGGTACGGCCGCCGTGACACTGGCCGGGCTGATCACTGCCCTGAAAATCAAGGACGAAGCCCTGACCGAACAGCGCTTTCTGTTTTTTGGTGCCGGTTCATCAGGGCTGGGAACGGCTGACATGCTGGTGTCAGCTCTGGTGCAGGATGGCCTGTCGGAGCAGGAAGCCATTGCCCGCATTACTCTGATGGATGTCAACGGCCTGCTGGAAACCAGCCGCACTGACCTGTCCACCCAACAGCAGCGCTATGCCAAGGACAGCCCGGCCACCGACTCCCTGCTGGATGTCATCACGACCGTACGGCCTAGCGTTCTGGTCGGTGTGTCCACATCAGGTGGTGCGTTTACACAGGATGTGGTGAAGGCCATGAGCAGCCTGAACGCACAGCCTATTATCCTCCCGCTCTCCCTGCCCGAAAGCAATGCTGAATGCACAGCCGAGCAGGCCTATGAATGGTCAAACGGCAAGGCACTATTTGCTGCCGGGCTGCAATACCCCGAGGTCACACTGAACGGGCGCACGTTCTACCCCGGTCAGGCCAATAATTTCTATATTTTCCCGGCCCTCGGGCTGGCTGTTTACGCCACCTGCCCCAAGCTGGTCACCGATGCGCTGGTCATCCAGGCGGCCCATGCGCTGGCGGATCAGGTTGACCCGTCAGGCCGGGCACGGGGCCGTCTGTTTCCACCGCAGACGGATATTCTGGAGGTGTCCATCACCTCGGCCTGCCGGATTGCGGACTATATTTTCGATCAGGGCATGGCCACGGTGGAACGACCGCAGGATATACGCGCCTGGATCGAGAGCATGCTGTACAGCCCGCAGTACACGGACTGACAGGCTCTCACGGCTGGCCCGATTCTGCCGGGCCAGCCCTTCACCCGGTGGTCAGATATCGGAAACGCGGGCCGTAAAGCCGAAAACATGGCCGTAAAAGCGTAGCTCCTCATCCAGCGCCACACGGATGGTGGCCTCGCGGCGGAAACCATGGCCTTCATTGGGGAACTCACGCAGGACGCATAACGTGCCCTCAGCATGCAAAGCCTGCGCCATGCTGCGGGCCTGCTCGGGGGGTACCACTTTGTCCTCCGCCCCCTGCAACAGCAGGATGGGGGCGCGAATCCGGCTGGCAACATTCAAGGGCGAGCGGGCAGTATATGTCGATTCGGCCTGTGGCCACGGGCCGATCAGCCCTTCGAGATAATGCGACTCGAACTTATGAGTCTCCTGCGCCAGAGCCCGCAGGTCCGTAACGCCATACAGGCTGACCCCGGCGGCAAACAGATTGGATTCGGCCAACGCCAGCAGAACCGTCATCCCCCCGGCACTGGAGCCACGAATGGCAATGCGCTTGGGGTCAATACGGCCTGTACGGCTCATATGATCGCAGGCAGCAATGCAGTCGGCCACATCAACCACACCCCACTGCCCTTTCAGCCGGTTCCGCCAGGCGCGGCCGAATCCGGTAGACCCCCCGTAATTGACATCCAGCACCGCGAAACCGCGCGACGTCCACCACTGCACCTTGAAGGAAAAACTGTCCTGCGCCCGCGCCGTCGGCCCCCCGTGCACCTGCACGATCATGGGGGGCAGGCTGTCCTGTGGGACACGGGCACGCGCATTGGTGGGCGGGTAAAAGAACGCATGCCCGCACAGCCCTTCCCCCACCGGGAACCAGACCGATTCGGGGCAGGAGATGTCAGCCGCATCCAACACTGCCGGGGCCGCCTGCTGCACGCTCTGCATGGCGTGCGCGGCTGTATCGCCCACCATAATGCAGGGCATGCTGTCAAAACGCGCATCCAGCCAGGCAAAGCGACCATCTGCCAACGGCACAGGGCATTGTTCCGGCCTGCCGGGAAAAGGCTTGCTGGAACCATCTGCTGCATGGAGCGTGCAAAAGGATTCGCCCTCCCGCACGGACAGGAACAGGCAGGCACCATCCGGCAGGGGTTGGTAACTGCGTTGCCCGAACACCCAGGCAGGCTGGCCTATCTCACCCTCTGCCGCCGGATAGGGCTTGAAGCCTGCATTTTCGTCATGCACAGGCACTTCCCACACGCGCCACTGGCCGTCCCGGTCGGTCACAACAAGCAACCGCCCGTCATCCGTCCAGCGTGGTTCCCCCAAGGATTCATGCCCGTCAGCCCCGGCCAGCACACGCCGGATTTCAAGACCGCGAATCTGGTTGTCCGAACTCCTCTGCACATGGGCGATGCACAGGCGCGTAGCATCCCACGGCATGTCGGGGTGGGTCCATTCCACCCAGGCCATCAGGCTGCCATCGGGCGATAGGCTGGGGGACATGTAAAAATCAGCCCCCTCCACCAGCACCAGACCAGAACTGTCCGCAGCTCCGCCCAGGGCCACCAGAGCAGTCTGGGCTTCACCCGGCTGGCGATGGTCTTCCCGCACGGCCAGAATCATATCGCTATGGGGGTCCAGCCGCAGATCGGCGTAGCGCAGTCCGCCACCTTCCCCCACCACACTGGCGGGCTGACCATTGGGCACACGCCACACCGCACCGGTGCTGCGTTCGGAATAGACCAGCCCGCGCGCATCCACCGCGTAAGCACCACCGCCATATTCCTGCACGCGGGTGCCGACATCAGCCCCGGCGGGTGCAGCCTCCTGCACACCCTGGGTCTGGGTCCAGCGCATCAGCACGGTGCGACCATTTTCGGCAGGGCGGCGTTCAAGCCAGAAAACGGCCTGGCCGTCTGTGCCAACTTCGGAAAGTGTCAGGGTTTTTCCGGCAACCAACGCGGCTGTCACGGGGGAGGGCCACGCGCCGCACGGCAGGGGTTGGCGCTGGTCTGTCTGGGGTGTGGGCTGATCTGTCATGGGTACCAGTCTAGCATTCAAACCCCCTGAAACGGAAAGGCATGTGTCCAACCCTATTCCATGCTAGACATGGCCGCTCCGGCTCTCGGGCTTGACAAGGCGGGATACGACACGCTTCTCCCCTCCTGCGCTGTCTTTGCTATTTTCCCCCGCACAGGATTTTCCACTCTGTTACACATTCTGGATAATTTCTTTTCGCCCGAGTATCTGACCGGCCTGTTCACCCATTATGGCTATGGCGTCATCGGCGTTGTGGTCATGCTTGAAAGCATGGGCCTGCCCCTGCCTGCGGAAAGCCTGCTGATAACGGGTGCGCTGTTCTGCGCCACCACCCACAAGCTGCACATTCAGGGTGTGGTCATTGCGGGCATAACCGGTGCCATCATGGGGGATAACCTGGGCTACCTGCTGGGCCATGCTCTGGGCATGCGTATGCTACACCGGCATGGACCAAAAATAGGGCTGACGGAAAAGCGGCTTCTGCTGGGCCGTTATGTGTTTCTCAAACACGGCGGGCCTGTTGTTTTCTTCGGGCGCTTTATTGCCATCCTGCGCATGTTCGTGGCCATTCTGGCCGGGGCGAACCGTATGCCGTGGCATACGTTCCTGTTCTACAACGCGCTTGGAGGTGTGTTCTGGGCCGGGGGATACGCCACATGTGCCTATCTGCTGGGTAAGGAAATAGAGCGCCTGTCCGGCTGGCTGGCCGTGGCCTTTGGGGTGGCGGCGCTGATCGTGATTCTGGCCCTGCTCATCTTCTTCAAGCACAACGAGAAACGCCTGACGGAGGAAGCCATGAAAGCCGCACAGAACGACGAACGCCTGCGGGAACAGACCTCGTGAGCCGCGACCGCCAGTGGCGTGTTGAACATTCCACCCCCAGCCTGCTCGGCCAGACCGCTGTTGTCACCGGGGCCACCAGCGGCCTTGGTTTACAGGTGGCCCTGGGGCTTGCCCGGCGCGGTGCCCGCCTGCTGCTGCCCGTGCGTAACCCGGCGCGCGGACAGGCCGCTCTGGACAGGCTGCGCGCCCAGCACCCAGACGCGGATGTGGCGCTGATACCAATGGATCTGGCCTCACTCACCTCCATACAGTCCGGGGCTGACGAGGTTGCGCGCCTGACGGGCCGGCTGGATATTCTGGTCAACAACGCAGGTATCATGGCCCCTGTCCACAGGCTGGAAACGCAGGACGGGTTTGAGGTGCAGTTTGGGGTCAACCACCTGGCCCATTTTGCCCTGACCGCCCACCTGCGCCCTCTGCTGGAGGCCTCCCCGCAAGGGGGCACGGTTGTGACTGTGGCCAGTCTGGCCGCCGCCAAAAACACCCTGCATTTTGATGATCTGCAAAGCCGCCACCACTACAGCCCGTTTGGGGCCTACCAGCGCAGCAAGCTGGCCAACCTGCTGTTTGCGCGCGAGCTGGCACGCAGGGCGGGTGAGAACGGGTGGAACCTGCATTCCCGCGCGGCACACCCCGGCTGGGCGGCAACCTCGATCCTGCGCAACGGACAGGCCGCCAGCCTGCCTGCCCCTCTGGGCCGGGTGGAGCAGGCCTTAGGCGGGGCTGTGCTCCGTGTGTTTGGGCAGTCCGCAGCGCATGGGGCCGAGCCCCTGCTGTATGCCGCCCTGTGCCCCACTGCGCGGGATGGCGACTACTACGGCCCGCAAGGCAAGGGCGAACGGCATGGTGCCCCCGGCCCGGCCCATGTGCCGCCAGCGGCGCTTAAAACCAGCACCGCCATACGGCTGTGGGATGTGTCCGAGCGCCTGACAAAGACGTTCTGACACACTCCCTCCGGGTTATCAGGATTTCTGGGTGCTGCGGCGTGCGCGGCTCTGCTGCCGCAGGACACTTTCAATCCAGTCATTCAACTGGCGGGTTGTGTCCTCGGCCTCCTCCCGATCGGGATAGAACTCGGGAAAACGCAGTGCCAGCCAGCGCCAGGCCACAAGGCGCTTGTGGCGCTTTTCAGCCCGTTCCAGCTCCTCACGCCCCGCACGGTCGGCCGCAGGCAGGCGCCCGGTGCCCGGTGGGGGCACACGCCGCCCGGCGGCATGGTCGGCAGCCCAGCCCACAAGGCGGCGGATGCCATTGTCCCGGTCATCCACCGGGCACATGGCGTAAGACCAGCGCGTAGCAAGGTCTAGCGTCTCCACCCCTTCCAGCGCGGAGGCAATGGCAAAGGCCTGCTCCATATCCGCCAGACGGTAGTTGGGGTCATCCTTACGCAGCACGGCGCGGCGAATACGGGACAGAACGCCATACAGGCTCTGCGACCCGATTTCCGACGCCACAGCCTTCACAATATCCACGTCCGGCTGCACGAAGGGGCGCAGGTCTTCCGGTATTTCTGCATCCGCCTCAAGCTGGCGGCGCACAAAAGTGGGGCTGCCCGCACCGGACAGTACCGCCACCACACCGGCCTCGTGCTTGCCAAAACGCCCTGCACGCCCGCCAATCTGCTTGACTTCCTGCACGCTCAGATCACGCGTTTCGCGGCCATCGTATTTGCGGAGTGATGCAAACACCACCCGCTTGATGGACAGGTTAAGCCCCATGCCAATGGCATCGGTCGCCACCAGAATATCAGCCTGCCCACTGTTAAACCGCTGGGCCTCCGCCCGGCGCACTTCGGGGCTGAGCGCACCGTACACAACCGCAACCCGGCGGCCATGCTGCATAAGGGCTGCGCGCAGGTCCAGCACCTCCCGGCGGGAGAAAGCGATCAGCGCATCACCCTGGCTCAGTTCCGTCAGGCGCACACTCTGGCTGGCAGCATGCAGGGGGCTTTTGCGTTCGAGCGAAATTTCATCCAGCGGGTCGCCGCAGAGTTCGGCAATGCGCCGCACCATGGGAATACAGTCAGGTGCGCCCAGAACATACAGGTGCCGGGCTGGCACCCCCATGATGGCGGCTGTCCACGCGGCCCCTCGGTCGGTGTCGAAGAGCATTTGTGCTTCGTCAATAATGGCAACATCGACGGGGTTGTAGAAGGGGCACATCTCGACCGTGGCCGCCAGATGGCGGCTGCCGGGCACAAGAATACGCTCCTCCCCTGTTGCCAGCGATGCCTCAACCCCGCGCGCGGCCAGCGCCTCGCGGAATTCATGCGCCAGCAGCCGCAACGGGGCCAGGGCCAGCCCACTTTCGGCCTGGGCCAGCGCATTCAGCGCCGTATAGGACTTGCCGGAGTTGGTTGGCCCCGTCACCAGCGTAATCCGCCGGTTCAAGGCCCGCGCAGTCCGGAAATGCGCGGCGTAACGGTCCAGCGCAGCCACACGGGCAATCACGGCGTTGGCCACCTTGCGGCCCATATCCGGGGCCACATGCCCGACACTGGGGGGCGTATCGTCGCCCTTGCTGTCGCGCCGCCATTCCACCAGCTTGCCGCGCAGGGCCACAAGCTGGATCGGGTCGAATTCCCACTTCTCGCGCCCACCGGCCTCACGCAGCTTGCGGGCTACGGGCAGACGGTTTTCCGCAATCCAGCGCAGGGCTTCCCGGCCGGAGCAATGCAGCAGGCGCGGTACCTCGCTAAAAGGTACCAGGCTTTCTTCCCACGCGCGAAGCTGCTCTTCTTCCTGCTCGCGGCGTTCGCGGCCGGTCTGCTCAATGGTTGTCGCGGTGTGCTGGCGCTGGCGCTCCTCGCTCAGCAGGGTATCCAGAAAGGGATCACCCTCAGGCAGGCCAAAGGCGACGGCCACTGCCATAAGCAGCAGTTCGGTCTGGGCAGGCGATGGCACGCGCCCGGTGTCCACCAGGTCAGCCCGCACACTTTCAAAGGCGGCACGCGGGGTTGCGCCGTATCCGCGCAATCGGGCCATGGCCACAGGGGCCAGAGCGTTTTCCAATGTCTGGTCGTCGGGCTCCGGGTTTGTCACCGTTGCCGCGGCTTCCTCCATCTCCTCCCGCGTGATCCAGATCCGCCCGCTGCGGCGGGTGCGGTCCAGCAGGCGCGACACCCATTTGCGCCGCCGCACAAGGCACAGCACATGGCGGTAAGTGTCGTCGGGCACATCCCGCGCGCCAGGGGCCAGGGCGCGGGCCAGCCTGCGCAGGACCTCGTGTTCTTCCTTGGCTTCGGGGGCAAGGCCGGTACGGCGCATGACCTGGGCAAGCGCGTCACGCGCGGGGGAGGCTGAATGGTCTGATGTCATGCGCTACTCTTGCGTCAGGACGGACGCGGGAACAATGCTCCACCCCGGCCTGAAAGAAAAATTTCAAGCGGCCCTGCACCCGCGGCACTGGACCACAGCGCACTTGGGCCTTGCTATAAAGCCGATCCTGTGTCCATTCTGCGCGCCGGTGGCGAGAAATATGGCTTCCGGCCTGGGCGGTGGTGTGGTGTGCCGTGCCACATGTGCTTACGCCCTTGTGTGGCATGGACACCCGTTACAGCCCGCGCCCTTTCCCATAAAACCGCCACCAAAGCATTGCGATGCCTCCCGCGCCAGACCATACCCCGGCCGGGCGGAGCACGCCTGTCCTGACCTGCTGCATGCGGAGTACAAAGCAGTCCATGTCCGAAACCATTGCCGCAAACGCCGTTCTTCCCAAGGTATCCGAATCCGAAGCCCCCAGTGGCCTGCTGCCTGTTGACGGCCAGGAGGGTGTGTGGCGCCTTGCCCCCCCCACCAAGGAATACGGCCACCTTTACCCCGCCAAGGTGCTGACCGTGCACCACTGGACCGACAGGCTGTTCAGCTTCACCACCACGCGTGATCCGGGCCTGCGCTTCGAAAACGGGCAGTTTGCCATGATCGGCATTGAGGTGGACGGCAAACCGCTGCTGCGCGCCTACTCCATTGCCTCGCCCAACTATGCTGACGAAATGGAGTTTCTCTCCATTGCCGTGCCCGATGGCCCGCTGACCTCGCGCCTGCGCCACGTCAAGGTGGGTGACACCGTGCTGATCGGCCGCAAGCCCACTGGCACGCTGCTGCTGGACAACCTGCGCCCCGGCCGTAACCTGTATTTCCTGTCCACTGGCACCGGGCTTGCCCCGTTCATGAGCCTGATCAAGGACCCGGAATGCTATGAGCGTTATGACCGCGTGATCCTGACCCATACGGTGCGCGTGTCGGGTGAACTGGCTTACGCCAACCACATCCGCCACGAACTGCCGCAGCATGAGTTCCTGGGGGAAGATATCGCAGCCAAGCTGCTGTATTACCCCGCCGTCACGCGTGAAGACTTTGCCGTGACCGAGCGCATTACCAAGCTGATCGAATCCGGCAAGATCTTCACCGACCTGAACATCCCCGAGCTCGACCCCGAGCATGACCGGGTGATGATCTGCGGGTCGCCTGAAATGCTGGCCGACACCGAAGCCCTGCTGGAAGCCCGTGGCTTTGACGAAGGCAACATGACCACCCCTGGCGCGTATGTGGTGGAAAAGGCTTTCGCCGAACGCTAAAACCCAGCCAGACACACACCAGCACAACACAGGAGCCACGCGCCATGGCCTATGATTTTGATCTTCTTGTCATCGGGGCGGGGTCCGGTGGTGTGCGGTGTGCACGCATAGCGGCAAGCTATGGGGCACGCGTAGCGGTGGCCGAAAGCCGCCACTGGGGTGGCACCTGTGTCAACCTGGGCTGCGTGCCCAAAAAGCTGTTTGTACAGGCCAGTGAATTTGGTGATATTGCCCGTGACAGCCACGGCTTTGGCTGGAACACCCAGCCCGGCACCCACGACTGGCCCAGCCTGATTGCCGCCAAGGACCGTGAAATCACACGGCTGAACGGCATTTATGTCTCCATGCTGGAAAAAGCAGGAGTCACACTGCTGACTGGCCATGCCCGCTTTGTGGACAGCCACACCCTGCGCATAGACCCCGCGGCGCTGGACCCCGACGCCACGCCGCGCACGGTCACAGCCGAGCGCATTGTTATTGCCACCGGCTCCACCCCGGTCCGGCCCGACATCCCCGGTGCGGAACTGGCCATTACCTCGGACGAGGCCTTCCACCTGCCCCAGCGCCCCGAGCGGGTCGTCATTGTAGGCAGTGGTTATATCGGGATCGAATTTGCCGGCATTTTTGCCGGGCTGGGGTCCAAGGTAGACCTGATCTATCGCCGCGACCTGCCCCTGCGTGGGTTTGATGAGGACATGCGCACAGCACTGGCCGAGGCCATTACAACGCGCGGCATTACCCAGCACGCCCATGCCAACCCGACCCGGATCACGCAGGAGGGGGCAGAGTATGCTGTCACCCTCGATAACGGTCAGACCCTGCGGGCGGACTGCGTTTTTCTGGCAACGGGCCGCCGCCCCAAGATTGACGGGCTGGGGCTGGAAAATACCACCATCACCACAGCCGACTCTGGCCGGATCGTGGTTGATGCCCACAGCCAGACCACCCAGCCCGGCGTTTACGCCATTGGGGATGTGACAGACCGCATCAACCTGACCCCCGTGGCCATTGCCGAAGGGCACATCCTGGCCGACAGCCTGTTTGGCAGCGCGCCCCCACGGCAGTGGTCGTTTAACACAACACCCAAGGCTGTCTTCTTCTCGCCCCCTCTGGCCACTGTAGGGCTGACAGAGGCGGAAGCCGCGCAGACTGGCGCTGTTGATGTCTACATGACCCGCTTTACCCCCATGCGCCACACGCTGGGTGGCCGCAAGGACCGCAAGACCGTCATGAAACTGGTGGTCGCGCAGGACAGCCAGAAAGTGGTGGGCGTGCATATTCTGGGGGATGATGCCCCGGAGATGCTTCAGGCCGTGGCCATTGCCGTCACCGCCGGGCTGACCAAGGCGGATTTTGACCGCACCATTGGCATCCACCCCACCTCGGCGGAAGAGCTGGTGACACTGCGTACCCGTACGCGTGAGACCCCGCATACACCCTGATACGCCGCCCAGATACCGCGACCCGACATAACAGCAAGGACAACAGCCGTGGCCTCTTCCGACCGTACCACCCACCCGATAACAGGCAGCCATGATCTGGCGCTTAAAAACGGTTCGGTCGTGCTGCCAGATGGCACGGTGCAGACGACTGTTTATGTGCGTGACGGCATGGTCAGCGCCATCGGGGGGGAAGCCCCCGCCGCCCGCGTGGTGGATTGTACAGGCCTGACCATTCTGCCCGGCGTGATTGACACGCAGGTCCATTTCCGGGAACCCGGCGCGGAAGAAAACGAAGACCTTGAAACCGGCAGCCGCTCGGCGGTGCTGGGGGGTGTGACCGGCGTTTTTGAAATGCCCAACACCAAGCCCACCACCTCCACCCCGCAGGCCGTGGCCGACAAGCTGGCGCGGGCGCGCAACCGCATGTGGTGCGAACACGCCTTTTACGTCGGCGCCACCATCGACAATGCGGACGAGTGCGGTGCGCTGGAAAAACTGCCCGGCACGGCGGGTATCAAGGTGTTCATGGGCTCTTCGACCGGGAACCTGCTGGTTTCGGAAGATTCCATGCTGGAGCGTGTCCTGCGCTCCGGCCAGCGCCGCGTGGCCATCCATGCCGAGGACGAAGCCCGCCTGAAAGACCGTATGGGGGAGCGCGTTGATAACGACCCCTCCTCCCACCCGGTCTGGCGTGACGACACAACCGCGCTGCGTGCCACCCAGCGCGTGCTGGACCTGGCCCGCAAGACCGGCCGCCGGGTGCATATCCTGCATGTGACCACCCCGGCCGAGCTGGAACTGATTGCCCGCAACCGCGACATTGCAAGTTGTGAACTGACCCCCCAGCACCTGACACTGGCTGCTGAGGAGGCCTACCCCCGCCTTGGCACCTTTGCCCAGATGAACCCGCCCATCCGCTCCGCCGCCCATCGTGACGGGCTGTGGCACTGGGTTGGGCAGGGCCTGCCCGATGTTATTGGCTCCGACCATGCCCCCCACAGCCGCGAGGCCAAGGCCAAGCCCTATCCGGCCTCCCCCTCCGGCATGCCGGGTGTGCAGACCCTGCTGCCGCTCATGCTCAACCACGTTGCCCACCACAGGCTGAGCCTGCGCCGCCTGGTGGACCTAACATCGGCTGGCCCGCAAAGACTGTTCGGGCTGGTCCGCAAAGGCCGCATTGCCGTGGGCTATGATGCCGACTTTACAATCGTGGACCTCAAGGCCCAGTGGACCATCAAAGAAGACTGGCTGGCCTCGCGCTGTGGCTGGTCGCCCTTTACGGGGGAAACGGTAACCGGCAAGCCGGTTGGCACGATTATCCGTGGCCATCAGGTCATGTGGGAAGGCACGCTGGCCGACAAGGCTGTGGGTGAGCCTTTCCGTTTTGATTCAACCGACCGCCCTGCCTCCTGAGGGCACACCGGCCAGAGGCTCCAAACAAAAACCCCCGCGTGGCTCCGGCCCGCGGGGGTTTTTGTTGACCGCTTAGGGGAAAGCGGAGTGACGGAAGGGAAACCCGTCCACTATCATCCGCAGCGGCGCGAATTCCTTGGTCGAGAAATTCTGCATATGCACCTGTGTGCCATCGGGGGATTCGACAAACACCGTATCGTTCCAGTCCGCGGCACTAATGCCTGTCCACAGCGTTATGGCCAGCACATCCACCCCATTGGCGTCCTTGAGGACAAAGCGCGCATCGCCCGATGACGGCGGCGTGCGGCTGACAGGCCCCCAGCCTGACTTATGAGCCTTCAGCCAGTCGTTCAGGGTATGAATATCCTCGGCATCGAGCACATGGTTGCGCCGCATGGGGCCGACCTCAATCGTGCCGCTGGCCACTTCTGGCAGAACAACAGGTTTGAAGTTGGGCAGCGCCACCCACCAGATCAGTGCCGCTGTTGTCATGGTAAAAATCAGAAAGCCGATAATAAAGGCGGTTTCCTTACGCATAATGCTCTCCTAGCCCCGCACCGCAGCAATAACACGCGCTACGTCCTCATCCGTCAGTTCCGGGTGGATGGGCAGCGCCAGAATACGCCCGGCTAGGTCTTCCGACACAGGCAGGGTCGTGCCGTCATGGTGCGGACGGTAGGCAGGCTGCCAGTGCAGCGGCAACGGGTAATAGATGGCCGATGGCACACCCTGCACCTTCAGCCTGTCCTGCAGGGCCGTGCGCTCGGCCGTGTCCTTGAGCAGGATTGCGTAAATCGCCCAGGCGCTGCGGCTGTCTGGCACGCGTACAGGCACCTGCACACTGCCCGCAAGCCCGCTGTCATACGCGCAGGCAATGGCCTCACGCCGGTCAAGCTCGGCCTGAAAGCCATCCAGCTTGGCCAGCAGCACAGCCGCCTGCAAGGTGTCCAGCCGCCCGTTCATGCCTGTACGCAGCACTTCGTAACGGGTAGTGCCTTCCCCATGGGTCCGCAGCGAGCGGTAGAGTGCAGCCCGCTCGGGGTCATCCGTCAGGATCGCCCCGCCATCCCCATACCCACCCAGTGGTTTGGAGGGGAAAAACGACAGGGTTGTGGCTGTGGCCTCCCGCCCCAGCGGCTGGCCTGCCTGCACTGCACCAAAGGACTGGGCACAGTCAGACAACAGGAACAGCCCTTCCTCCTCCGCAATGGCACGCAGGGCGGCCCAGGGGGCTGGCTGGCCAAACAGGTCCACCCCCACAATGGCCCGTGGGCGCAGCGTACCCTGGGCACGCACGGCACGAATACGCGCCCGCAGGTGGTCCGGGTCGATCTGGAACGTGTCGGGGTCCACATCCACAAACACCGGGGTTGCCCCCAGCACCAGCGGCACCTCCGCCGTGGCGGTGTAGGTAAAGGCGGGCAGAAACACGGCGTCGCCCCGGCCTATGCCTTCCGCCATCATCACAATCTGCAAGGCATCCGTGCCAGAGGACACGCCCACGCACTCACGCGCGCCGCACCACTGGGCCAGACGGCCTTCCAGCTCCTCCACTTCCGGCCCCATGACAAAGCGGCAATGCGCCAGCACGGTATCCAGCCGCTGGCGCAGGGCCGGGCCAAGCCGCTTCTGCTGGGCTGCCAGATCAAGAAACGCGATGGGCCTTGTGTCTGAACTCTTCATTCCCTCACCCGATTTCATGCCATTACCGCGCGGCGCTACGCCACGCTCCTTCATCCGCCTGCGTGCAGTCTTCCTGCCCGGTTGCGGCCCCCATGTCCATGTGTGAACCACCTGGGGCATACACGCCGCCTTCCCGGTTATGATCGAACTCGGGCACCAGCAATGACAGAATATGCAGGGCTGCCTTCCTGTCACCCTGGCGGGCGGCCTGTGTCATCTGCTCCACCACATCGGCCACCATTGTCAGGTCAACCGTGCGGGGGGTGGCCATCAGCAGGCCTGCGGCGTCGGTCGGCACCAGGGCTTCGCGCCCATGGAACAGTTCCTCATGCAGTTTTTCCCCCGGTCGCAGGCCGGTGAAGTGGATGGCAACATCCTCCTCCGGACGCAGCCCGGCAAGCCGGATCATCTGGCGCGCCAGATCAAGAATACGCACCGGCTCCCCCATATCGAGCACAAAAATACCGCCATGACCCAGCAGCGTGTCGGTCTGCGTGCCTTCCAGACCCTGTGTGCCGCGGACACTGGCCTGGAGAACAAGGCTGACAGCCTCGGACACGGTCATGAAATACCGGTGCATATCGGGGTGGGTCACTGTCAGCGGCCCACCGCGCTCGATCTGGTGGCGAAACAGCGGCACAACAGACCCGGTGGACCCCAGCACATTGCCAAACCGCACCGTGATGCAACGCATCTGCCCCGCCCCGGCGGCTCTGGCGCGGATGTCCAGCGCCTGACAGTACATTTCCGCCGCCCGTTTGGACGCCCCCATAAGACCAGAGGGATTAACCGCCTTGTCGGTGGAGATCAGAATTAAGGCCCGCGCCCCATGGCGCGCCGCGGCATCAGCCACAACCCGAGTGCCATGCACGTTGGTCAGCAGCCCCTCTGTCGGGTTGGCCTCGACCATAGGCACATGCTTGAGGGCTGCTGCATGAAACACCAGCCCTGGGCGATAATGGGCCATAACCGCGTTGATACGCGCCTGGTCACGCACATCGGCTACAACAATGTCACGCGGGGTCTGGGGGGCGTGTTCGGCCAGATCAATATCACTCTGCCACAGGGCGAACTCCCCATGGTCCAGCAGCACCAGCCGCTGCGGGTTAAGCCGGGCAATCTGGCGGGCCAGTTCGGCCCCGATCGTGCCCCCCGCCCCTGTAACCAGCACCACCTGCCCACGCACCAGATGTTCCATACCCTTGCGGTCCAGCGCGATCTGCGGCCTGTTCAGCAAATCCTCCAGCCGCACGGGCTGAAAGCACACCTGCCGGGCCGGGGTCAGGGCTGTCAGGGCTGGAGCACGCAATACCGCAACATCGTGCCTGGCCGCCGCATTCAGCAAGGCTGTCAGCCGCCACCCCCGAAAAGCCGGGTCGGCAATCACAAGGGCATGCGGCAGGCGATGCCTGTCCCCCAGTGTCTGGAGGATCAGTGCCATATCCTGCACATGGCCCAGAATAGGCACGTTACGGATACGGCGGCCCGCCTGCCCCGCCCCTGCCACGACAATCCCTGTCACACGCATGGCCTGATCGGAGCCGCGCTCAAAGGCACGCATATACAGGTCCGAGGCCTCGTCCCCCCCCACCAGCACAACCTGCTGGTGCCCAAGGGCCGTGTAACCAGCCCGGAGAGAACCCAGCCGATAAGCAAGCCGCCCGCCCCCCAGCGCAACAACAAGCACCAGCACATAAATCATGGGAAAAGCGGGGCTTGGCAGCGGCACACCCGTTGCCAACAACCCAAGGGAAAACAGGACAGAACTGGCAACAGAGGCACAGGCAATGCCCAACAGGTCTGACACCCCGGCAAACCGCCAGTGCTGTTGCGGTATGCGAAACGGCAACCCGCTGACCAGCAGCGTAATGCCCCCCCCTGCCAGAAACCACAGCGGATGCAGCAGGCCGTCCTGCGGGGCTGCCAACCACCGCGCCACTGGGGCAGACAGGGCCGCCAGCATGCCATCAAGCAGGACATTGACCGCCATCCAGTTCAACGGTCGCCACCGAAGGATGCAGGACAGGGGCAGGGCGCGGGGTAATGCCATTCTCTTTGTCCCTATAGCCTAGCGGACGCTGTACAGCCAGAATAACGGCGGTATGATCTTTTTCGACACCCCTGTGCGCGTGTTTTTCTGTCTGGCGGGCGCAACCCTGCTCTCCGCCGGGCTTGTCCGTGCCATGATCGGGCTTGCGGTGCTTGACCACCCCGACCACCGCAGCGCGCACAACCACCCAACCCCCAAGGGCGGGGGCATTGGCATTATGCTGGCTTTTGCCACCGTCTGGCCGCTGCTGCTGCTCTTTGCCCCCCAGCCCATGCCCCGCACCAGCCTGCTGGCAGTTATCGCACTGGGCATTTTATGTGGGGTTTCCTGGTTGGATGACCTGCGCCAATGGCCAGCGGGCATCAAGCTTGCCGCCCAATGCGGGGCGGCGGTGCTGGTCGTGGCGGGGGCTGGCACCGCCAATACTCTGCCCGGCATGGGGCTTGCCGTGCTGTGGCTGATTTTTTGCACCAATGCCATCAACTTCATGGACGGGCTGAACGGTCTGGTTTCAGGCTGCTTGCTGGTGGGCTGCCTGCTGCTGGCCGGGGCTGCGCCCTCTTTGGGTGTGCCCGAATTACGCTGGCCTGCGGCATTGCTGGCGGCCTGCCTTGCGGGGTTTCTACCCTTCAACTTTCCACAGGCCCGTATTTTCATGGGGGATGTGGGCAGTCAGGGCTGTGGCCTGCTGGCGGGCATGGCAACGCTGTACGGAGCGCAACATGCCACGACCCCATCCGGCTGGCTGTTCGGCCCTGCCGTGCTGGCCCCGTTGCTCTACGATGTCACCTTTACCCTGATACGCCGTAGTCTGGCGCACCAACGGCTGATGCAGGCCCACAGGGGCCACCTGTACCAAGTGCTTTACCGCAGTGGCCTGACCGTCAGGACAGTCTCCATGGCCGAATGGGGGCTGACAGCATGGGGTGGCGGCATAGCCTGTGCCACAGCCACACTCCCTGGCCCAGAAGCCCTGCCCCTTGCGACCCTGCTGGTACTGGTGCTGGTGCCGCAGCTTGGCTGGACGGCTCTGGCTATCGTGCGGGCACAAAAAAACCCCATAGGCCCCTGGTAGCCACACAAGGTAGCGCAGGGACCATGGGGTTTATACCGACCGCCGGGGCAGCAGGTCAGACGCTGCCCCGGCGGTTTGGAACGCCAGGTGGCCTCAGGCCGCCACAACCCGACGCAGGCGGCGAACCGTAGCCGTTTTATCTTCAGCATGGGTCTTGCGCGCAGGGGTCTGCACGGCATCACCCATGACCTTGCGGATTTCCTTCAGATACGCGGCACCCTTGGGCGTGCGCTGCACCAGAACGGAACGACGGTCGAGCGGGTCCACCTTACGGCGGGCCAGATCAAGCTCACCCAAGCGGTCGAGCGCACGGGTAATAGCGGGCTTGGACACGTTCAGGCTGGCTGCCAGCCCACGCACGGTCTGCCCGCTTTCGTCCAGATAACAGGTCAGGAACACGGCAAGCTGGCGGGCGGACAGGTCCGGGCCTTCCCCACGTACGAGCGATACGATGGTATCCCGCAGGGTCTTGACCAGATCCTCTGACTTTTCTGCAGTCTGAACCATAACACTTTCCTCTTGTCTTCCAGGCCTTTTACAAAACAGGCTGTCTTTTACCGGCCACGTGGGCTGCACCACGCAGCGTCATGACCTAGTTTATATAGGAATCGAAATGACCATTTAAAGGCGTAGTAGAGAATTATTTCCCCTGTGTTTGTGACTTCTTTAAGACAACGTTCTCATCCGCCCCGTCAAAAAGAGTCCGCACAGCTTCGAACATTGCCCGAATTCCGGGAGAATCTCCGCCTTCCGGGCGACCGGGGCGGCTGGAATCATTCCACGCATAGCTGTCGATATGCACCCAACGCTGGTCTGGTTTTACAAAACGCCCAAGAAACAATCCGGCAGTAATAGCCCCTGCCATGGGTCGTGCGGAAATATTGCTGATGTCCGCAACCTTGCTGTTCAGCCAGTCATCATACCCGGCCCACAGGGGCAGCCGCCACAGGGGATCGGCTTCCTGCCTAGAGGCTTCAATAAAGGCCGTGGCGGTCTGATCATCCTGACAGAACAAGGCGGGCAGGTCCGGCCCCAGAGCCACACGGGCCGCCCCTGTCAGGGTCGCCACATCAAGCAGCAGGGCGGGAGACTGCTCACCCGCCTCATGCAGCAGATCGCACAGGACAAGCCGCCCCTCGGCATCGGTGTTGCCAATTTCCACTGTCAGACCGGCGCGGCTTTTAACCACATCCAGCGGGCGCATGGCCCCGCCTGACACACTGTTTTCCACACAGCCCAGCCGCACCTCCAACCGTATCGGCAGGTTCTGCGTTATGATCAGCCGGGCCAGCCCCAGCACCGTGGCCGCGCCGCCCATGTCCTTTTTCATCCGCAGCATGCCCGACGAGGGTTTGAGGTCATACCCCCCGCTGTCAAAGCACACGCCCTTGCCTACCAGCGACAGCAGCGGGGCATCCTTACCCGCCCCGGTCCCGCGCCAGCGGGCCACCACCACCCTAGGCGCACGCTCCGACCCCTGCCCCACATGCGCCACCAGCGGATAAGCCTTCGCCAGAGCGGCACCTTTGATAATGTCCACCTCGGCCCCCAGCGGTTCCAACGTCAGGCGGGCCGCCTGTGCCAGTTCCGACGGGCCAAGAAGGTTGGCAGGCATATTCACCAGATCGCGCGCCAGCCAGATGGAGCGGGCCATTTCCAGCGCCAGACCGCTCTTTTCCTTCTTGCTGACAAGCAGCTTAGGCCCGACCGCCTTCGACACAGACTTGAGCGAATAGGCATAAGCCCCAAGGCAAAAACCCAGAATGATATCCTGCCGGAGCACATCATCGGGCGCATCCACACGCCAGTCCCCCGCAGGCAGGGCACGGGCCAGCGCCCCAAAGACATAAGGGTCGCGCACAGGTTTTTCGGGAATACCGAGCAGGGCCTGCACCTGTCCATTCTCAGCGGGCAACAGCAGGGTCTGTCCGGGCCGGGCAACAAAGCCGCAGGCATCGGCAAAGGCAGCCGCTTTCTCGCCCACCCATGTCACCAATGTCTCACGTTCCGAGGCGCGCACGGCATATGCAACATGCTGCGGCTGGCGGCGGCTTCCTATACTCAGGCAGTCTGGTTCACGCATGGACATTTCGGTTCCCTCCCTCTGGCCGCACAGTGCGCGTATCCGTGCAGTGATGCAACGGGCGCAAAATATGGCCCCGGTGGCTTGCTTTTCCGGGCAGGGCGGATGAGCATGCGGGCATGAAGGCTTCCGCACGCCAGAGCCCCGCACGGTCCCCAGGTCAGGACTCCACCCCAGACGCCCCTGTGCGTGCCATCCTCGGCCCCACCAACACCGGCAAGACCCATCTGGCGCTGGAGCGCATGCTGGCCCATGCCTCGGGCATGATCGGCTTTCCGCTCCGCCTGCTCGCGCGGGAAAACTACGAGCGCATGGTACGCCTTAAAGGTGTGCGGGCCGTGGCGCTGATTACGGGGGAGGAAAAAATTGTCCCCCCTCAGGCCCGCTGGTTTTCCTGCACGGTTGAGGCCATGCCCATGGACCGGCCGGTGGACTTTATGGCGGTCGATGAGATCCAGCTCTGCGCCGACCCCGAGCGCGGACATATTTTTACCGACCGGCTGCTCAACGCCCGCGGACAGGCCGAAACGCTGTTCCTGGGTGCGGACACCATTGCCCCGCTGATGAAGACCCTGATCAAAGGGGTTGAGATAGAAACCCGGCCCCGCCTGTCCAACCTGACCTGCACCGGCCATAACCGCCTGTCACGCCTGCCTGCCCGTTCGGCCATTGTCGCCTTCTCGGTCGGGGAGGTGTACGCCATTGCCGAGCTGATCCGCCGCAAACGCGGGGGGTGTGCGGTTGTCATGGGGCAACTTTCCCCCCGCACCCGCAACGCCCAGGTTGCCCTGTACCAGAACCGTGAGGTGGACTACCTTGTGGCCACCGATGCCATAGGCATGGGGCTGAACATGGATATTCACCATGTCGCCTTTGCGGGTCTGGCCAAGTTTGACGGCCAGCAGCACCGCCTGCTGCGCCCGGCGGAAGTGGCACAGATTGCTGGCCGTGCGGGACGTGGTGCGCGGGACGGCACTTTTGGCACCACAGGGGAGTGCCCACCCTTTCCCGACGGGTTGGTAGACGCAGTGGAGGAACACCGCTTTGACCCCCTGCCATTCCTCTGGTGGCGCAACAGCACGCTCGACTTCTCATCGGTCGATGCACTTTACGCCAGCCTCTGCGCCAAATCTCCCCATCCCAGCTTGCGCCCGGCGGAACCGGCGACAGACCTGCTGATGCTGCACACGTTCCTGCGTGACTCCACCCTGCGCGCTCTGGCGCAGGGCCGGGAGAAAACACGCCTGTTGTGGGAAGTGTGCCAGATCCCCGATTTTCGCAAACTGGGAGAGGACAGCCATATCCGCCAGTGCGAGCAGATCTTTACCCTGCTTGCCCGCAAGGGCCGCCTGCCAGCCGACTGGTTCAAGGCCCGCCTGCACGGGCTGGACCAGACACAGGGCGATATGGAAGCCCTGATGCAGCGGCTGATGGGTATCCGCATCTGGTCCTACGTAGCGGCCCGCCCCGGCTGGGTGGAGCAGGCCGAGGAATGGCAGCGCCACACCCGCATGCTGGAAGACACCCTGTCCGATGCCCTGCACGAGCGGCTGACCACCCGCTTTGTGGACAGGCGCGCCGCAAGTCTGGCGCGCCGTCTGGAGGAAGCCGATAGCAAACCCCTGCTGTCCGCCATGAACCGGGCGGGGGAAATCAGCGTGGAGGGCCACCCCGTCGGGCGCATGCATGGCTTTGCCTTCCAACCCGACCCCGAAACCGCGCAGGCAGACCAACCGCTGATCCTGCGTGCGGCCCGCCGGGCAGCCCGGAGCGAACTGCCACGGCTGGTCGCCCGCTTCCTGCACGCCCCGGATACAGAGCTGGAACTGGACACCCAGAACGGCCATATCCTCTGGCAGGAGGCACAGGTCGGACTCTTGCGCCCGGGCCCGAATGTCGTGACCCCTATAGTCCATGTCAGGGATGCCGAATTTCTGGACAGCAGCCAGAAGGACAAGGTCCACCAGCGGTTGGCCGCTTTCATACAGGCACATATCCGGCACGATCTGGCCCCGCTGTACGAGGCCGAAGCAGCCGTGGCGGAACACCCGGCCCTGCGTGGGCTGGTTCATATTCTGATGG
The DNA here is from genome assembly GCF_008365315.1 of Acetobacter vaccinii. NCBI lineage: Bacteria > Pseudomonadati > Pseudomonadota > Alphaproteobacteria > Acetobacterales > Acetobacteraceae > Acetobacter > Acetobacter vaccinii. Next base: position 857,816 of record NZ_CP043506.1, read on the forward strand.
AACACGGCGGGGTTGCCCCCTGCCCCGTGCTGCCCCCTCTGTCGCGCGCGCAGCAGGCTTTGCTGTCACGCCTGCATATTCAGCACGATACGACGGCCCTGTTCTGCACGCGGCTGTTCCGCCCACAGGCCATGGCGCTGCGCCGCCTGCTCCTGGGGCTGGCCCATGGGCAGGATATGCCCGCCCTGCCTCCTGCTGGCACGGTCTCTACCCCCCTGCCTGCACCACCCGACCGCCCCCAGAGGCAGGCCTTGCTGGCTATGGGGTGGGTCTGCGCTGGTCCAGCCCTGCTCCGACTCGATATTGCCACAACCATTCGGCAGGAACTGCGCGACTATGCCCGCCAAGGCCCGCGCCCCCTGCCTGTGGCCCTGCCGTCACGTCTGGGGGTTTCAAAAAAAAACCTGCCCTCTGTGCTGCTGGCGCTGGGTGTTCCCCTACGGTTGGCCACCAGCCTGCCCCGCACGCAGCCCGGCCCGCCTGCACCGTGCATGATTTTGCCCCCGCCCCCGGTAAAAAAGCAGAAAAAGGCGCGGGCTTTCACACCCGACCGCCCCAAGCCGGGAATCCGTACCCAGGATAGCCCTTTTGCCATTCTGGCCAGCCTGCGCGGACATCTCTGAGACCCACAGGCAACAGTCTTGGGCTCCTGTGCGTACAGGCGGGTTGCCATGAGGCCAAAACCCCCCCATATCATGCGCCATCCCAAAGCGGGGTGGCCCTTGTATGGTGCCAGTACCGTCCTCATCCTCACCCGGCTGGCACTTTTTTGGCCGCCAGATAACTTTCGGAGATGGCAATGACCTACGTGGTCACTGAAAACTGCATCCGCTGCAAATTCATGGACTGTGTGGAAGTCTGCCCCGTTGACTGCTTCTACGCTGGCGAGAACTTTCTTGTTATCAACCCTGACGAGTGCATTGACTGCGGTGTGTGCGAACCGGAATGCCCGGCTGAAGCCATTTTCCCCGACAGTGATGACCGCGCGACTGCATGGGCGGAAATAAACACCAAATACGCAGCCCAGTGGCCCAACATCACCCGCAAGGGCACGCCCCCTGCCGATGCTGAGGACTGGAAGGACCGCCCCGACAAAACGGCGCTGCTGTCCCCCAACCCGCACGAGGGCTGATCGACCTGTCAGTGACCGGGCCTGCGCCCGGTACCGGCATGCAAGCCCGACTAAAATGGCACCCCTGGAGGTGCCATTTTTTTTTGGCCTTCTGAGTTCATCTGCCGGGATTATCCCTGAGCATTGAGGCCGCAAAAACAGTCTGGGTATGCCGCTTTGGCCGTCCAACATCGCAGTGGGTAAGATCCCGCTTCCTGCACCGCTTAAAGCGACATAGGCTGCTCTTTCAGCCTTGTCCCAATACCATGAAGGCTCATGGTGCCTGATGGAGCGGCTCCCACAGGCCTGCTCTCTTTCTTAAGGAAAGCGCGTAGCAGCGCTCTAGCTTTTCCAAGACAAGCCGGTAGGGGTTTCCACCCTCACCCATGCCCCGCGGCACAAAACCTGCACCCAACAAAAAAGCCCCGGAACGGAACGTTCCGGGGCTTTTTGCTACCTTCAACAGCCCACCCCCGAAAGGGTGGCCTGCCAGAAGCCTTTATTAGCGGGACATCATATGCGCGGCGGTGTTGGTCATGATGAAGACCGTGCCAACCAGCAGAATCGTCACAAAGGCAATGGTAAAGATAAAGCAGATGTTGTTCCAGCGGTGCTCGGAATCCCCACCCATGTGCAGGAAGTAGCGCAGATGCACCAGAACCTGAATCAGGGCCAGAATGGACAGAGCCGCCAGAGTGCCAGCCGGGGAAAGGCTATGGGTCAACACGATCCCGAAGGACAGAACCGTGAGGATAACAGCAAACACAAACCCGATCAGGTAAGATGCAGCGCTGCCATGGCTTTCGCCCGAGGAGGTTGTATGCGGAGTGCTCATCACATCATGCTCCCCAGATAGACATAGGTGAAAACGCAGATCCAGACGATATCCAGGAAGTGCCAGAACAGGCTCAGGCAGGAGAGCTTGTTCATCATGCGCTCAGGGATCTCGGTCGTGCCCATCAGCTGAACGATCAGGGTCACAATCCAGATCAGGCCGCAGGTTACGTGCAGACCATGCGTGGACACCAGCGTGAAGAACGCGGACAGGAACGCACTGCGATCCGGGCCAGCACCTTCAGCGATAAGGTGGGCAAACTCGTTCACTTCCAGACCGACAAAGCCGAGGCCGAGCAGGAAGGTGACACCAAGCCACATGATGACCTTGCTGATCTGCTGCTTGTAAGCAGCCAGCATGCCAAACCCGTACGTGATGGACGAGATCAGCAGGAGGGCTGTTTCCAGCCCAAGCCCACCAATTTCGAACAGCTCACGCCCGGTCGGGCCACCATTGAACTGATCCCGAAGAACTGCAAACGTGGCAAACAGCGTGCCAAAGATGATGCAGTCCGTCATCAGATAGACCCAGAACCCGAACACCACCGGAGATTCGTGATGGTGTTCGTCGTGGCCCGCGGTCTGAACAGTTGTATTCTGTGCCATTATTCAGCTGCCTGTGCCATCAGTTTACGGGTGTGCTCATTCTCGATGCGGGCAACTTCTTCAGCCGGGATATAGAAATCAATATCCTTGTTAGCGCTACGGGCAATAACCGTACCGATCACACCAACCAGACCCAGAGCAGCCAGCCACCAAATGTACCAGATCGCGGCAAACCCGAGGATCAGGGAGAATGCACCAACCAGGAAGCCAGCAGCCGTGTTCTTGGGCATGTGGATCGGGGCGTACTGTGCACCAGCCTGACGCGTGTCGATGCCGTTTTCCTTGTCATGCATATACGCATCCAGAGAATGGACATGCGGGACAATGGCAAAGTTATACACGGGCGGCGGGGAGGAGGTGGACCATTCCAGCGTACGGCCGTTCCAGGGGTCACCCGTCACGTCGCGGTTTTCGGGCAGGTTACGGTCACGGATGGACACGTACAGCTGCACGAGCTGGCAGACAATCCCAAACAGAATGAGCACAGCGCCCACTTCTGCGATCAGCATCCAGGGATGCCAGGCCGGGTTGTCATAGTGGTTGAGGCGGCGGGTCATGCCTTCGAAACCCAGGACATACAGGGGCACGAATGCAAAGAAGAAGCCAACAGACCAGAACCAGAAAGCGCGCTTGCTCCAGCTTTCGCTGAGCTTGAAGCCCATAACTTTCGGGAACCAGAAGTTCATGCCGCAGATGTAGCCGAAATACACACCACCGATAATCACGTTATGGAAGTGGGCAATCAGGAACAGGCTGTTGTGCAGAACAAAGTCAGCCCCGGGAATGGCCATCATCACACCGGTCATACCACCGATGGTGAAGATCACCATAAAGCCAACAGCCCAGTACATGCAGGCATGGTACTGAATGCGGCCCTTATACATGGTGAAAAGCCAGTTGAAGAGCTTAACACCGGTCGGGATGGAGATAATCATGGTCGCAATGCCGAAGAAGGCATTCACGTCCGGACCAGCACCCATGGTGAAGAAGTGATGCACCCACACAAGGAAGGACAGCACCATGATGGAGCAGGTTGCATAAACCATGGTCTTGTACCCGAACAGCGGCTTGCCGGAGAATGCCGGAACCACTTCGGAGAACACACCAAAGGCAGGAATAACAAGAATGTAAACTTCCGGATGACCCCACGCCCAGATGAGGTTGAGGTACATCATCTGATTACCCCCACCGTCATTGGTGAAGAAGTGCATGCCGAAGTAACGGTCCAGACCCAGCAGGGCCACAGCAACCGTCAGAACGGGGAAGGACACCATGATCAGGATGGAAGAGCAGAACGCAGTCCAGGTAAAGACCGGCATTTTCAGCCAGCTCATGCCCGGTGCGCGCATCTTCACGATGGTCACGAAGAAGTTCACACCTGTCAGAAGCGTGCCGACACCCGAGATCTGGATCGCCCAGATATAGTAGTCAACACCCACGCCAGGGCTGAACTGATTTTCGGACAGCGGCGGATACGCCAGCCAGCCGCACTGCGAGAATTCACCAATGAACAGAGAAACGTTCACCAGGATAAACGCGACGGCCGTCATCCAGAAGCTCAGGTTGTTCAGGAACGGGAAAGCAACGTCACGCGCGCCAATCTGCAGCGGCACAATGAAGTTGAACAGACCGGTCATGAACGCCATGGCCAGGAAGAAGATCATGATCGTGCCGTGGGCCGAAAAGATCTGGTCGTAGTGATGCGGTGGCAGGTAACCGGGGTTACTTGCATACGCCAGAGCAAGCTGGGTACGCATCATGATAGCATCCGCGAAGCCGCGGAACAGAGCAACCAGCGCCAGTACAATGTACATGACAGCCAAGCGCTTGTGATCAACAGTGGTAAACCACTCTTTCCAGAGGTAGCCCCACTTGCCGTAGTAAGTAATAAGCCCCAGTACCGCGACACCGACAATAGCAACGCCGATGAACGTCCCTACCAGGATCGGCACATCCAACGGGATGGCCGAAAACGATAGTCTCCCTAGCATAGATCCTATTCCTTCATATTCATGTCGGACATCGCGGACTGCTGCACCTGGATCATTTTGCCAGTGCTTTTGTCCATGACCATGCCGTTATTGTATTTGGCAACGATCGTGTCGAACATGCCGGGTTCAACATGCGCGAAGTATTCGACGGGGTTTGCTTCACTCGGAGCGGCCAGCTTCGGATAGGTCTGCCCATCCAGCTGCTCGGAGGAAGAACGCACCTTCTCAACCCATGCATTGAATTCATCCCCGCTCATTGCCAGGGCCCGGAATTTCATGTCCGAGAAGCCACGACCGCTGTAGTTGGAGGACTCACCCATGTAATCACCGGCTTCGCTTGCGAGCAGATGAAGCTGGGTTTGCATGCCTGCCATGGCATAGATCATGGAACCGAGGCGCGGGATGAAGAACGCGTTCATCACGGAATCCGAGGTAATGTCGAAGTCAACCGGTGTGTTGACCGGCATGGCCATCTGGTTGACCACGGCAATGCCCTGTTCCGGGTAAATGAACAGCCACTTCCAGTCCAATGCCACAACCTGAACATGCAGCGGCTTTGTATTGGCGTCGGCCGTCAGCTTCCGGTAGGGGTCCAGTGTATGACACGTCTGGTAGGTGATGACTGCCAGAAACAGGATGATCAGCGTGGGCACGCCCCAGATCACCACTTCAATCTTGTTGGAGTGGTCCCATTTCGGCAGGTATTCGGCGCTCGTGTTGGACTGGCGGTACTGCCAGGCAAACACCAGCGTCAGCAGGATGGTCGGAACCACAACAATCAGCATTGCGATCGTGGAGGTGGTAATCAGGGATTTGACACCCTCCCCCACCGGGCCTTTGGGGTCGAGAACATCGAGTTCACACCCTGCAAGCAGCAACGCTGACGATAGGCCGCCCAATCGCGCCGATCTCGCCAGTAACTTGTTTTTCATCGCACGCCTCTTGGTTCTGACATCAAACTAGTCTCATAAGCCTCACAAGACTCCTGCCGTGCTGCCATAGACATACAGCAACAGCAAGAAAAACCGCGCCCCAGCCCCCAATGCGACCGTACCTGTCCGAACACGCCCCGCGGACCGTTGTCCCGACAGGAAATCAGGGGACTGTCTGCGCAGCAGCGGCCTCCTGGTCTTGCTGGAGACACAGTGGCGCCACTCTATTCCCAACGGGGAGATTCTCAAACGCCAGAAAAGTTCCATCTGCCTTTCGTCACAATCGGTTACATGGCTTGACAGGCTCCACACGCGGGCCTGCCCTCCCCCTCACCTTTGTAACGAAATGTAACAGGATATTTCAAAAACGGCAGCCATGCCCAATTTCTGCCTTTATTTCCATATCGTTAGGCGCAATTGGCGTGTTCATATATCCGTGATCACAGGGTAAAAATGTCCATCAGGACTTTTTTGCTCCCCATTCTGATCAAGCATGCCATCATTCATCCAGCACATACCTTGAACGCAAAAAAACCCGACCCTTGCGGGCCGGGGTTCTAACCGGTCTGAGGCAGATGATGTCAGAGGTGCGGGACTCAGTCGCTGGAGCTGCGCACACCCATGAACTGCATGAGAAACTGAAACAGGTTGATGAAGTTCAGATACAGGCTCAGCGCATCGTAAACACTGCGCTTGGCGGTCATCTCCGGGCCTTCATACGCAGCAAGCTGGGCATAGGTCACGCGGATACGCTGGGCGTCGAAGGCACTGAATGCCGTAAAGATGACAACACCGACAATGCTGTACACATAATAGACGGCTTCGCTCTTGAGAAAGAGGTTTACAACCCCGGCGATCACAAGCCCGAACAGGCCCATGGTCAGGAAGGAGCTAAAGCGCATCAGGTTAGCTTTGGTCACATAACCCCAGAGCGATGTCGCTGCGAACATGCAGGCCGTGACCAGAAACACGCGGAAAATGGAAGTGCCAGTATACACCACAAAGATGCTGGCAAGGCTGCTGCCCATGGCCGCGCAGAACGCCCAGAACAGAGCCTGCGCCCCCTGAAGCGAGAGCCGGTTAATACCAAAGGACATGACAAGCACAAAAGCCAGCGGGGACAGCATAGCCACATCGCCCAGCAGCGTGGGCCGTGGCACCGGGCCAGCCGCAGTCGCGATAACCTGAAAGAACAGGCCGCTCAGGCTTGTATTGGCAATGACATAGGCAACAATGCCTGTCAGCAGCAAGCCAGACGCCATCCAGTTGTAAACACGCAGCATATAGGCGCGCAATCCGGCGTCGATACGCGCCTGTTCGTCCCAGCCTGTCGCGGCTGTAGGGGAACGGTAGTCGCGACTAAACGACATGTTTTTACTCTCCTTGTCCGGACTGTCCGGCTTTGCTTATGATCATATTTGTGGTTGCCCTGCCGTTCCGTCAAGGGTGATCAGCACTCATGACATGCATACAGGCCCCATGGCGCCCCAGCAGGCCCGCCCCGGGCACCCGTTTTCCCGCCCCGCATGCCAGAACCGGATACACCACCATGTTCCTGATTGCCGGCATTTCCCTCCCGCCCGACATGCTCGCCTTCTATCAGACAACGACCGGGCTGTTTCCCACCCGATCGTGGCATCCGGTGCCATCTCTGCATTTGCCCCTTGTCTCGCTGGGAAATGTTCCCACTTCAGGGGAGCTGGAGGAAATGGACCAGATGTTCCAGTCCATCCACCTGCCCGGACCTGTTGAGATCCGCCAGCGTGGGTACGATATCGTTGAACATCGGCACCGAATCTTTCTCCAGGCCGTGGTTGACGCCCCGGGGATGGATCACCTTTCCGTGAAAATCTACCATGCGGCACAGCGTGCCGGACTGTCCCCCACACGCCCCTCCCCCCCCTTTGGCATCCCTCTGGCAGAGGTATCGGACGCCCCCCCGGAGGAGGTCAGCCTGTGGTTGAACATCCACCATCAGGGCTACCGGCAAACGGAAGAAGTCTACGCATTCACCGTGTTCAGTGCTGGAAAAAACCGTGACACGCACCCCCTGAGGGTCGAGGCAGAATACCCTTTCACGGCGGTTCCACCCCCTCTGGAAGACCCCTTCCAGACCTGACCGGAAAGCTCCGTGCGCGCGGTTTCGTGAGGTCATACGCCCCCACTATCACGCTGTAAGAACTGCAAATTATCCACGTAGAAGGCAACTGCTATTCATGCGACGTGATTGACATCCTGCGCGGGCCTTGGCTCATGTGTGAGGAAACCGGCCCGCCGGCTCTATCCTTTCCTCACCAAATACTAGTCGAGGACATGAACGCATGACCCGCCCCGCCTCCGCCAAGAGACATTCGCTGCTAGGAATTCTCGCGGCTGGAACCATCTGCGCTGCTGCTTCGCCGTACATGGCAGTCTCTGCCCATGCCGCCAGCCAGGGTGACACGGGAGACGCCATCATCCACGCGGATGAGCACTCCGAAAACTGGCTCTCATACGGTCGCACCTATACGGAACAGCGCTACAGCCCGCTGGATGAGATCAACCGCTCCAACGTCGGCAACCTGAAGCTGGCCTGGTATTTCGACCTGGATACCAACCGTGGCCAGGAAGGCACGCCCCTGGTGGTGGACGGCATCCTCTACGCCACGACCAACTGGTCCAAGATGAAAGCCCTGGACGCAGCAACCGGCAAGCTGCTGTGGGAATATGACCCCAAGGTACCGGGCAACATTGCCGACAAGGGCTGCTGTGACACGGTCAACCGTGGTCCGGGCTACTGGAACGGCAAGGTCTTCTTCGGCACGTTTGACGGCCGCCTTGTGGCGCTGGACGCCAAGACCGGCAAGAAGGTCTGGGAAGTTAACACCATTCCGGCCGAAGCCTCGCTGGGCAAGCAGCGGTCCTATACCGTGGACGGCGCTGTGCGCGTGGCCAAGGGTATGGTCATGATCGGCAACGGCGGTGCAGAATTTGGTGCCCGCGGCTTTGTTTCTGCCTTCGATGCGGAAACCGGCAAGCTGAAATGGCGCTTCTACACCGTCCCCAACAGCAAGAACGAGCCTGATCATGCTGCGTCCGACAAGGCGCTGATGACCAAGGCCTACCGGACCTGGAGCCCCGATGGCGCATGGGTGCGTCAGGGCGGCGGCGGTACCGTGTGGGACTCCCTCGTCTATGACCCGGTGGCCGATCTGGTTTACCTGGCAGTGGGTAACGGCTCCCCCTGGAACTACAAGTACCGCTCCGACGGCATGGGCAGCAACCTGTTCCTTGGCAGCATTGTCGCACTGAAGCCCGAAACCGGCGAATATGTGTGGCACTTCCAGGAAACCCCGATGGACGAGTGGGATTACACCTCCGTCCAGCAGATCATGACGCTTGACCTGCCGGTCAACGGTGAAAAGCGCCACGTGATCGTCCATGCTCCCAAGAACGGCTTCTTCTACGTTCTGGACGCCAAGACCGGCGAATTCATTTCGGGCAAGAACTACGTCTACATGAACTGGGCCGATGGCCTGGATCCGCTGTCAGGCCGCCCGATCTACAAGCCTGAAGCCCTGTGGCCGCTGACCGGCAAGGAATGGTACGGTATCCCGGGTGACCTGGGTGGCCATAACTTTGCTGCCATGGCTTACAGCCCCAAGACTGGCCTGGTTTACATTCCTGCCCAGCAGGTTCCCTTTGTTTACAAGAACCAGGTTGGCGGCTTCAAACCCCACCCGGATTCCTGGAACCTGGGTCTGGACATGAACAAGGTCGGCCTGCCCGACAATGCTGAAGCCCGCACGGCTTTCATGAAGGACCTCAAGGGCATGATCGTGGCCTGGGATCCTGAAAAGCAGCAGGCTGCCTGGACCGTGGACCACAAAGGTCCGTGGAATGGTGGGCTTGTGGCAACCGGCGGTGACCTGCTGTTCCAGGGGCTGGCCAATGGTGAATTCCACGCCTACGACGCAACCAACGGTGCCGACCTGTTCAAGTTCGACGCCCAGAGCGGTATCATTGCACCGCCGATCACCTACAAGGCCAACGGCAAGCAGTATGTCGCGGTCGAAGTGGGCTGGGGTGGCATTTATCCGTTCTTCCTCGGTGGTATTGCCCGTACGTCTGGCTGGACAGTCAACCACTCCCGCGTGATTGCGTTCTCGCTCGACGGCAAGGCTGTTCTGCCCCCGCAGAACGACAAGGGCTTCCTGCCCGTCAAGCCGCCCGCAAACTATGACACCAAGGTGACCGACAACGGTTACTTCCTGTTCCAGACCTACTGCGCCGCCTGCCATGGCGACAACGCTGAAGGTGCTGGCGTGCTGCCCGACCTGCGCTGGAGTGGCGCTATCCGCCATCAGGATGCGTTCTACAACGTTGCTGGCCGTGGCGCGCTGACCGCCTATGGTATGGACCGCTTCGACACCAGCATGAACCCCAAGCAGATCGAAGATATCCGCCAGTTCATTCTGAAACGGGCTAACGAAACCTACCAGCGCGAAGTGGACGCCCGGAAAAACAGCTCTGAAATTCCGGCTAACCCGACCATTGGCCTCACGCCGCAGTAATCCGGCAGTCATGACGTCATTCGGCACACAAGCGATACAGTGGTAAAAATGATGATGAAAAGACTAAAAGCCGCCCTCGGGGCGGTCACTGTCGGGCTTCTGGCAGGCACGTCCCTGGCCCATGCCCAGGGAACGGAAGAGGATCTGATCAAGCGCGGTGAATACATCGCGCGTCTGGGTGACTGCGTGGCCTGCCACACAGCCCTGAACGGTCAGAAATTTGCAGGTGGCCTGTCGATCAAGACCCCGATCGGCACCATCTACTCGACCAACATCACCCCCGACCCCACCTACGGGATCGGGACCTATACGCTCCAGGAATTTGACGACGCAGTGCGTCGCGGGGTTCGCAAGGACGGCAGCTCGCTGTATCCGGCCATGCCTTACCCGGCCTTCTCGCGCATGACGCCAGAAGATACCAAAGCCCTGTATGCGTATTTCATGCACGGCGTGAAGCCGGTGGCGGAAAAGAACCGGGCTGAAGACATCACCTGGCCGCTGTCCATGCGTTGGCCGCTGTCCATCTGGCGCTCGCTGTTTGCACCGGCACCCAAGGCCTTTACCCCGGCCCCCGGCACCGATGCCGAGATCGCCCGTGGTGAATACCTGGTGACAGGACTTGGCCATTGCGGCGCGTGCCATACACCGCGCGGCTTTGCCATGCAGGAAAAAGCCATGGACGCCGCTGGCGGGCCTGACTTCCTTGGTGGTGGCGGTGTCATCGACAACTGGGTGGCCCCGAGCCTGCGCAACGACCCCGTTGCAGGTATCGGCCGCTGGTCTGAAGATGACCTGTTCTACTTCCTCAAGTCCGGCCGTACCGACCACTCCGCCGTCTTTGGCGCAATGGCCGACGTTGTGGGCTGGAGCACCCAGTACTTTACGGATGACGACCTGCGCGCCATCTCCAAGTACCTGAAGGCTCTGCCGCCGGTGCCGCCCTCACGCGGTGACTACACCTACGATGCCTCCACCGCTCAGGCGCTGGATGCTGGCAACTTCTCGGGCAACCCGGGCGCCAAGGTGTATGTTGAACAGTGCGCCATGTGCCACCGTAACGATGGTGGTGGCGTGGGCCGTATGTTCCCGCCGCTGGCTGGTAACTCGGTTGTCGTGACCGACAATGCGACCTCTGTCGCGCACATTGTTGTCGAAGGTGGCATCCTGCCGCCGACCAACTGGGCACAGTCCGCTGTGGCCATGCCGGGTTACAAGACAGCTCTGTCCGACCAGCAGATTGCGGATGTTGTCAACTTCATCCGCACCTCCTGGGGTAACAAGGCTCCGGCTAACGTAACGGCTGCTGACATCCAGAAGCTCCGCCTGGATCACAACCCGATCCCCGTGGCTGGCTGGAACAACCCGACCGCCCAGACCGCAACCTGGGGCCTGTTTGGGCCGCAGCCTTACGGCGCTGGCTGGACGTTTGCACCGCAGACCCACACCGGGGTTGATAGCGAACAGTAAGAGCCTGCCTCTTCCTGCTCCGGCCCTTCCCTTCGGGGAAGGGTCACCCTCACGAAAAAGCACCGTGGCGTATATCGCTGCGGTGCTTTTTTTATACCCTCCTGCACCCTGATGAACGCGGCTTGGGCGCATACAAACCCGCCGGGCATAACCCGCCGCCCTATGGCCCACATGCCAAGGCATTGCGATGGGGAGCCCGGCTCCTCATATCACTGGGTGATATGCCTCTGCTGACCCCTCAACCCTCTCTGGCGCTGGACACAGCCCAGACCGCACACAACACGCTGCCGGATACGCTGGCCGCTATTGGGGCCTGTACGGCCTGCGCCGCAAAGCTGCCCTTAGGGCCACGGCCTGTTGTGCATGCCTTCCCACAGGCACGGCTGCTTATTGCAGGCCAGGCCCCCGGACGGCGCGTGCATGAAACCGGCATTTCCTTCAACGATGCCTCGGGCGAGCGCCTGCGAGGCTGGCTGGGCATGGACCACGCAACATTCTACGATTCAGGACTTGTCGCGCTGGTGCCCATGGCCTTCTGCTATCCTGGCGTGCTGCCCAAAGGGGGCGACAGGCCACCGCCGCCACTCTGTGCCCGGCTATGGCGCAGGACGCTGCTGGCCCATATGCCCGACATCAGGCTGACGCTGCTGGTCGGCTCCTATTCCCAGAACCATGTGCTGGGCAAATGCAGCGTGTTTGAACGCACTCTACATTTTCAGGATTTTCTGCCTCAGGGGTATTTTCCCCTCCCCCATCCCTCCTGGCGGACCGGACAGTGGGAGCGGCATACGCCAGAATTCGGGCAGACTGTTCTTCCCGCCCTGCGGCAGGCAGTCGCAACCGCGCTGGGTAGGCCAATAACACCGCAGGCCATCGCCCATACGCTGTAAACCTGTGTGGCTTCAAAACCGACTGACTTTGACATCAGCCCCCTCCGTCAGGAGAAGGCTTTGTCGAGATAGGGGGAGGACGCGTCAAAGAAAGCCCGGTTGCCGTTCAGTTCTGCCTCGATCACCCGCAGGCTTGCCAGCGCCCGCAGCATTTCCTCACGCACGGACAGGTTGGTTTCTGTCCCTTCCAGCAATGCCAGATGCTGCACGGCCAAGCCCGTTGCGCGGGCAGTGCGCCCATACTGCCCGCCATAACGCCCGGTAAACCGCTGCATGCGGTGCATCATGGCCCAGACAGCACGCTCGGCCTCGTCAGGCAGGACGCCTCTGGCCAGAATATCGCGCAGCCGCAGCAGGTTAATCTCTATCGTCATGCCCGACAGCACCCCGACCAGATACTGGGTCAGAACATGGGTGTCGGCTGTATCCCCCGCCATGGTGGTCAGGCGCACAAAGCCTTCCACGTTACGACCAATCACATCGGACATGGGGGGCAACCTGTGCTGCCGGGCCAGCAGGCGCAGGCGGCGCAGAATATCCACGCGGATGTCCCACCGCAGAGCCGCGGGGTCATTGGGCAGGAAAACCCGATACATCCACACACAGAACACCATGGCCAGAAAGAGCGGCATGGCGGTGTTGAAGAACATGAGCTCATTCATCCGGGCCTGATTATCCGGACCGATCAGAATGGGCATAAACAGGTTATACGCCACCGCCGCCAGGGCCAGTGGTGGCCAGGCAAAGGCCAGCCCACCCACCAGCATGGGCAGGCTTAAACAGAGGGCCAGCATTTCATAAACCGTGGGGTTTGCCACCACCCACAGGTCAAACACACAGCACACGCCAATGCACCACACTGTCCCGCGCAGAAACGCCTGTGTGGCCAAGGCGGGCTGATCCAGCGTGGAAAACAGCGCGCAGACAATGGAGGCAAACATCATGAAGGTCAGCCCGTCGGGCCAGCCTGTCGTGATCCAGATAACCCCGGCGAAGAAAATGGTAACCGAAGCCCGCAAGCTGTTGAGAAACGCCAGTCGCCAGTCCCGGTACGAACGCATGGGATAGCGAAAGGAATCATGGGGCTGGGGGTTACGGCTCATTTCAAACTGGTCAATGGCCTGCTGCAATTCGTCCAGCAGGCCGACAAGCTTGTGCAGGATCTGCCCCTGCCGGGAAATAATAGCCTCCTGCGTCAGATCAACCGGCGGGCTGGTGGCCAGCACCATCTCCTGCTCCAGGCAGGTGGCGGCAAACTGCCGACAGGTGGCGCGCAGGCTGGTCAGGTCAGCCAGAACCGGGGCAACTGGGCTGTCCCCCTCCAGCCGGGCAGGTAGGGTTTGCAAAAAGGCTTTGACCTGTCCGGCTATGTTTTCATACTCCGGGCCATGACTCTGGGGCACATCCACCAATGCGCCAAGGTCCAGCCCGCGTGACATCAGCACCGTTATGGCCGCAAGGGCGGCACGGGCGTGATCGCCTTCGTGCTGGCGCTGCCCCATTTCAATTTCGGCAAATTCCACCTGGTCGCTCAGCGCCACAATGGTGGAAAACACGGTGGGGGACGAGGCTATGGCCTCCCTGTCCCCCGACAGCAGGCGTGTCAGTGCAGGAATGGCCCCCCTCAGAGCCTGCACAAAATTGGTGGACAACCGCCCCCGTGCCCGGGCACCCAACTGGTACTGGAACAGGGAGGACACGGTTGTTTCCACCACAATCCCAAGCGTGATGTAGGTGGCGCGTGCCATGGCAATCTGGAAAATATTGTCCGGAGCGGCCGCACCATCCAGCGCGATGATGACATAGGTAAACCCCGATGCTCGCATGCCGTGAATACGGTAATTGGTCATGGCCGCCGGGCCGGGCAGCAGCGTACCTACAAAGCAGAAAAAGCCGATACCGGCCGCCACCCAGAAAATATACAGCAGGGGCGACTGTGGCATGGTGCCCACCAGCACAAGGGCACAGATTGTCCCCACCACCATGCCAAACATATGCCACCGCGCCTTGGCGATGGATTTGCCCCGCGTACCCTGCGCCACCATCCACACTGTCAGCGCGGCCCACTGCGGGCTGCCGAGCTGCCACCACAGGGCGATCCCAAGGGCAATAAGCGAGGAAATGGTTGTCCGCAGCGCATATCCGAAGGGCAGAAGCCCTGGGGCAAACAGCCAGCGCAAATGGTCCATCTGGCGGGGCGGGCCTTCGCCCATCAGGGCCTGTCGGATAATTTCCCCGATGGACTGAAAAAGCCTGCGGGTGGACACCGCGGCGCTTTTCATGCCGCACCCTGCGTGACTGTGCTGTTCGGTAATGCTGCCATGCCGTTTTTCTTACCCTATGGGATCGGAAAAGCGTATTCACAGCTTGTACAAGCTGTCCTGCGTTCTGGCCTGTGCCCACTTGGGCAGACACAGGCCAGAAGGATGGGCTTACTCGTCGTAGGACAGCAGGGTGGTGACGGGGATATCGCCCAGGCGGGCGCGGCCGCCAAGGCCGGTCAGTTCCACCAGAACAGAGGCTGCAACAACGTCGGCCCCGGCCTTCTGCAACAGGGTGGCAGAGGCAGCCAGAGTGCCGCCGGTTGCCAGCAGGTCATCCATAATCACCACGCGCTGGCCGGGCTGCACCGCATCATGCTGGATTTCCAGCGTATCGGAGCCGTATTCCAGATCATAGGTGTGGGACACGGTCTTGCCCGGTAGCTTGCCACGCTTACGCAGCATCAGCATGCCGCAGCCCAGCCGGTCAGCCAGAGGGGCGGCTGTCAGAAACCCGCGTGATTCCACCGCTGCCAGAATATCGGGCTTGAAGGGGGCTACCTGCCGGGCCAGACGCCCCATGGCCATCTGCCAGGCATCCGGGTTCCGCATCAGTGTGGAAATATCGTAAAAAAGAATACCCGGCTTGGGAAAGTCGGGAATGTGGCGGATGTAATGCTTGAGGTCGATCTCCTGGCGTGCCGTCATGGCCTGCGCGGTCCTTCTGTCTGCGCCGCCTGCTGGCGGACATGTTGCACCCTTGCCGTTCGTTCCCCCGCACCCTTTGTCCTGCCGGAAAACATGCCTGTTGGCTTGGCAAACGGCCCGCTCTATCCCGCGCGTGCAGGTTCCGCAAGGGCTGCCCCTTTGGCAAGGGGACTGTGCCCGCCCCCGGATGCAACAGAAAAAACCAGCATTATGGCCAGCTTACAGGGCAAAACGTGCCTCTCGGACACCCCACCCGGCGGACTTGACCGTTTTTTGAAAACTGCACCCCTTAGCTCGCCGCCCGCGCACCAAGGGCCATGGTGACAGCCTCCATCAACCCATCACGGCGGAAGGGCTTGGCCAGCAGGCAGGCATTGGCCACACTGCCCGGAGGTGGCTGGGAATCCGCTGTTAGATCACCCGACATATAGACCACAGCCGCACCCGGATAACGCTCAAGCACCACACGCGACAGGGTTATGCCGTCCAGCGGGCCGGGAAGCTGGATATCGGTCACCAGCAGATCCAGCGTACCTTCCATCCCGGCGGCCACGTCAAAGGCCTGTTCACCATCTCCTGCCTCCAGCACCTTGTGGCCGCTCATGCTCAGAATGGTCACAACGATATCGCGGATGGCAGCGTCATCCTCCACCACCAGCACCTGCAAACTGCGCTCGTGCGGTTTGCGGGGCGGGGTGGGGGCCTCCTGCCGTGTCGGCACCGCAAGGGCCGGGGTTTCCACCCTGGCCTCGGCCGCAGCACGGGGGAGCCATAGGGAGACTTCCGTCCCGCTGGCCCGGCCCGTGGCCACCACAACACGCCCCTGCACCTGTTGAGAAAACGCCAGCACCATGGCCATGCCCAGCCCTGTGCCTGCCCCTTCCCGCTTGGTGGTAAAAAACGGCTCAAACAGGCGGGCCAGCACGTCCCGCGTCATGCCGCTGCCGCTGTCTATGACATCCAGCCGCACCCAGTCCCCCGCAGGCAGAGGGGCCGGGTCGGACACCACACGCATGGCGCGCCCTTCCTCCACCGGCAGGCTCATCAGATCCGCATTGACGGAAAAGGTGACATTGCGCGCCGTGATCCGCAGCCGCCCGCCCGACGGCATGGCGTCACGCGCATTAATGGCCAGATTGAGCACCGCACTTTCAAGCTGTGCCGGGTCTGCCCGGACAGGCCAGACCTCCCCTACGGATTCGCAATCCACCACAATGCGCGGGCCGATCACACGGCCCAGCAACCCGCCGAGGAAGGAGAACAGGTCGGACAGGCGCAGGCAACCCGGCTCCCCACTCTGCCGGCGCATAAAGGACAGCAACTGCCCTGTCAGCGCCTCGGACCGATGGCCCGCATGGGCGGCAGCGGACAGATAATCCTGCCGCTGGGCCACCTGTTCGGGCTGGTCATGCTCTGCTGCCAGTTCAAGATTACCCAGAATAACCGTCAGCAGGTTTTTAAAGTCATGCGCGATCCCTGCGGTCAACTGGCCCAGAGCGCGCAGCTTCTGCGCCTCACCCAGCGCGCGCTCACTGCGCAGGCGCATGGTAATATCGGCCGCTGTCAGCACAAAGCCCCGCTGCTCGGCGGCACCATCGGGGGCAAAAAAGACCGTGCGGCACAGTTCCAGATCAGCCCCGTTGGTGCCCTTGCATTCCACCACCACGGGCGGGTCGGGCTGCTGGCGGGCCAGGCTGGCCTCAACATGTTCCAGCGGTTCCAGCATGGGCATGCCATCCACCACCAGCACGGCACTCAGGGCATTGTAAGGCAGGCCTGTACGCAGGAAATTCTTTTCCAGCCCCAGCACGGCAGTCAGTTGCTCGTTCCAGTGCCACAGGCGGCCATCCGCCCCGAACACCGCAACCCCAAGGCTCAGGCTGTCCAGTGTGGCGCGCAGTCGCAAGGCCAGATCGCGCGATGAGGTCTCGGCCCGTGCTGCGGCAAGGGAGGACCGGTCAAGCACCCAGCCTGCCGAAACAAGGCTGAACACACCTGTCAAAATCCCCAACAGGCCAAGCCTGCGCTGCCAGCTTGTATTACGCAGCATGTTGGCCACGCGGTCTGCCTGATCAATCGTGCTGGCACGGCTGAGCATGGACAGGTTCTGGTCCAGACTGGCCAGAACCTGCTCGCCCCCGTCAGGCATGCCCTCAACAGCAACCGGCCAGGCACTTATGGTTTCAAGCTGCTTGCGGACATTGGCCAAAGGCTCAACCCGCCCGCCGCTTTCACGCATCTGCACTGAGCGGAATGCCTCAAACCCGCTCAGACTTTCCGAAAGCTGGTGGATGGCCTCCGTATAGCACGCGGCATCGGGCTTCTGCTGGTGTGCAAGCCAGGCATAGTGGCATATGCGGGCATCGCTGGTGGCATGGTGCAGCCCACGCAGGTAACTGCCTGCCGCCGTGCTCTGGCGGTCCAGATCACCATGGCGGACCATTTCATTACCCAGTTCGATGCCCATGGCACCAAAGGTCACAATCAGCAGGCCTGCGCCGATAAGGGCCAGCACATGGGCCCGTCTTGCGGGATGCCGTGGCATATCAGGCACGCTCCTTTTCCATCCGCCACGCGGGGTCGTGCCGCGCGTGGTCCATAAGCCGAACCTGCCCTACCACCCGGTACGGCCCCCTGCCAGCGTCACCTGCAGGATAGCCCCTGCACCACGGCGCGCAAGAGCGCCAGCTCCTGCCCGCCCCCCGTTTCTAACGGGGCTGATCGGCCACAGCGGCAATACGGGCATGCCGCCACAGCCACAGGCCCAGCACGCCAGAGACCACAAACAACCCGGCTCCCAGAACATACTGCCACGCAGCACCAACCTGCACGCCCGAACCCAGCAATACTGTCATAGCGTTCTGGGGCAGCGCGCCCACGATGGTAGCAATCACAAACGGTGCCACACGCATGCCCGACAGGCCGCCCAGCAAGTTCAGCAACAATGCAGACCCCACCGGTAGCAACCGCAGGGTGAGAATACTCAGAAAAGGCTGGGCAGTCATAAAACCATCCAACCGGGCAAAACGTGCCCCCAACTGCCGCTGCGCCCAGTCTCGGCCACCCCATCTGGCCCATAGAAAACCCGCCAGACACCCGAGTGTGGAGGCCACCGTAATCAGCCCCAGCCCACCCAGCACACCATAGGCAAGCCCTGCGGCAAACCCGGCCACCTGCCGGGGCAGACCAAAGGCGCACCACAGTGTCGCCCCCGCCAGAAAGAGCATGCAGCCTGCAAACCCCTGCCGCCCCTCTGCCGCACCATCGAGCACATGCTGCAGGGCAGGAACATGGCGCAGCCATAGCGCGCCCAACACCAGCACCAGCAGCATGAGCAGGGGGCGGATCAGCACCGTTGCAGTGCGGGCATAGCGGGAAAAAGCAGGTTCCATCCCCTGCGCTGGTACCATCTTCTTGCCGCGCCCGGCAAGCTGGCTGTAAACCCGTGCCACCACCCCAGGAAGACCAGAAGGCCGCCATGCCCCCAGCCCCTACCCCCGATACCTCCATGACCCCCGCACACCGCCGCCTGATTTCAACATGGCTGTTTGTGCTGTGCTTCATGCTGCTGGGCATGATCGCCATTGGCGGTGTCACGCGCCTGACAGGCTCTGGCCTGTCCATTATGGACTGGCAGCCTGTCAGCGGGATTATCCCCCCCCTGACCCATGCGGAGTGGGAGCGACTGTTTGCCCTCTACCAGACCATTCCCCAGTACCATCTCCAGCATGAAGGCTTTGGACTGGAAGGCTTCCAGCGGATTTTCTGGGCGGAATGGACCCACCGCTTCTGGGGTCGGTTAATGGGCCTTGTACTGCTGGTGCCCCTGCTGTGGTTTGTCGTGCGCGGTATGATCACCCGTGCGCTGGCTGTGCGGCTGTTTGCCTTTTTTGTGCTGGGCGCACTACAGGGGGCCATTGGCTGGTTCATGGTTGCCTCGGGCTTCCGGCCCAACAGCACGGCGGTTGAGCCTGTGCGGCTGGTGCTGCACCTGAGCGCTGCCCTTGCCCTCTATGCCGCCATCCTGTGGACTGCGTTCTCCATCCGCTGGCCCACCCCTGTGGCCTCGGCCCCGGCGGCCACACGGCTGGTGCGCCCGCTGGCGCGGGTGGCTGTGGGGCTTTTGTGCCTGACCATTATTGCCGGGGGCTTTACGGCGGGCACCCACGCAGGCTTCCTGTTCAATACCTTCCCGCTGATGGATGGGCGGCTGATCCCTGCCGACTATGCCCGCATGACCCCGTTCTGGCTGAACTGGGTTGCCAACCGGGCCGCCGTGCAGTTTGACCACCGCCTGCTGGCCACGCTGACAGTGCTGTCCGTTGGTGCCGTGCTACTGGTGGGCCTGCGCGCACGCGGGCTGGGCGAGCAGGCCCGTAACGCTCTGCTGCTACTGGGCTGGGCAGTGGCTATCCAGTACGCACTGGGCATTACAACGCTGCTGCTGGTTGTGCCTGTCTGGGCCGGGGCCATCCACCAAACCTTTGCCGCCGTGCTGCTGGGCTGCATGCTGTATGTGCTGCACTGCCTGCGCACCCCCCGGCACAGCCCGGACTGAAAACGCCCAAGCCCCACCGTGGCGGCCATGCCCCGCACTCCGCCCCACGGCAGGGCTACCCCTCACGCCTGCCGGTTTTGTGGTTGCCTTTGCCTGTCAGGATTGTATGATGCCGCGCATGATATGCCGCCCTGCAACACCCGAGTCCAGAACGCGCCGCACAGCCGCGCTGGTGGGCGGCGTTGCCTTTCGTCTGGACCTTCTCCTTCGACTTACCTGCCCCTGAGCGATCCGGGCGGCCTTATGCCGTTGCGCCCAGGGGAAGACAATGAAAGAGCGCCCGCCCCTTGGGGCAGGCAGACCATGGCACGGCCACCCCACACGCCGTGCCGGACCAGAATGATCCAGGAATACTCCCATGTCTGCTGACCAGACCAGCTTTACCCATCCGTCCTTTGGCGTCATGACGCCTGAACGCATTATCATCTTCGACACCACCCTGCGTGATGGGGAGCAGTCGCCCGGTTTTTCCATGAACCTGGCCGAAAAGCTGCGCATGGCCGAAGCCCTGGCAACGCTGGGTGTGGATGTGATCGAGGCGGGTTTTCCCGTGGCCTCGAAGGGTGACTTTGAATCCGTCAACCAGATTGCCCGCAACACCCGTGGGGCTGTCATCTGCGCGCTGGCGCGCAGCGGCGGGGCCAAGGACATTGCCGCCGCGGGTGAGGCACTGGCCCCTGCGGAACGCAAGCGTATTCACAACTTCATCTCCACCTCCCCGCTGCACATGAAATACAAGCTGCGGATGGAGCCGGAAACCGTTCTGGACCTGATTACCGCCGGGAACACCGCCGCCCGCAACCTGACGGACGACGTGGAATGGTCGGCCGAGGACGGGTCGCGCACCGAGCCTGACTTCCTGTGCCGCTGTGTGGAGGCCGCCATCAAGGCCGGTGCCACCACCATCAACATTCCCGACACGGTGGGCTATGCCACGCCAGAAGATATGGAGCAGATTTTCTCCATGCTGCGCGCCCGCGTGCCGGGTGCGGACCGGGTCATTTTTTCGGCGCATAACCATAACGACCTGGGGCTGGGCGTGGCCAACACGCTGGCCTCCATCCGGGGTGGGGCGCGGCAGGTGGAATGCACCATCAACGGCATTGGCGAGCGCGCAGGCAATGCGGCGCTGGAAGAAATTGTCATGGCGCTGCGTACCCGCCACGACCAGTACCCCTACACCACGGGTATCCACACCCAGGGGCTGCTGAAAGTGTCGCGCATGCTGGCCACCATCACCAGCTTTGACGTCCAGCCCAACAAGGCCATTGTCGGGCGCAACGCCTTTGCCCATGAAAGCGGTATCCACCAGGATGGCGTGCTGAAAAACGCCGCCACCTATGAAATCATGACCCCCGAAAGTGTTGGCTGGTCGCGCTCATCCCTGGTGATGGGCAAGCATTCCGGCCGGGCCGCCTTCCGCGACAAGCTGAAGGCTCTGGGTTATGAGGACATGGACGACGCCCGCCTGAATGACGCCTTTACCCGCTTCAAGGATCTGGCTGACCGCAAAAAGGTTGTTTACGACGACGACATCGTGGCCCTGGTGGATGATGAAGCCCGCGACCATGATCATATCCGTTTTGTGAACATGAGTGTCAGCTCCGTATCGGGCCAGCCGTCGGAAGTGCAGCTGACCCTGTCGGTCGATGGGCACGACACCCACGCCACCGCCACGGGCAACGGCCCGGTGGATGCTGCCTTCAACGCCCTGCGCCGCGCTTTCGCGCATGACGCCAAGCTGGCGCTGTTCTCGGTCGCCGCCGTGACAGAAGGCACCGACGCCCAGGCCCGCACTACCGTCAGGCTGGAAGAAGCAGGCAAGCTGGTCGACGGTCAGGGCGCTGATGCCGATACCGTTGTCTCAGCCGTGCGCGCCTATGTGCATGCGCTGAACAAGCTGCTGGTCAAGCGCGCCCGCACCGAACCGGAAGCCCTGAACGCCTGAAAGACAGCACTCCGCCCCCTGACCGGGGGGGCGGGGCTGCCGCAGTGCGGCCTTGTGCACGAGTTTCTTGCACGAGGGTCTTGTCTGCCTGCCCGCGCGCCGGTAATCCGTGCACGTAATTCCCCGATGACTCGCCGCAGGTGTCTGTCCGCCCTGTCCTGCATCGCCCCGTCTGAACCAGGAGTCCTGGATGTTTTCTCGTCTGCTCGGCCTCATGTCCGCTGACATGGCCATCGACCTGGGTACTGCCAATACCCTTGTCTATGCCAAGGGGCGCGGTATTGTACTTAACGAGCCTTCCGTTGTCGCCATTGCGGATATCCGTGGCAAGAAGCAGCTTCTGGCCGTGGGCGAGGAAGCCAAGCTGATGGTCGGGCGTACCCCGGGCAACATTACGGCCATCCGCCCCATGCGGGACGGCGTGATTGCCGATTTTGACGTGGCGGAAGAAATGATCAAGCATTTCATCCGCAAGGTTCATAACCGCCGCGCCTTTGTCAGCCCCCAGATTATTGTGTGCGTGCCCTCTGGCTCCACTGCGGTGGAACGTCGCGCCATTCAGGAAAGCGCGGAAAGTGCTGGTGCGCGCCGCGTGTTCCTGATCGAGGAACCCATGGCCGCCGCCATTGGCGCGGGCCTGCCTGTGACCGAGCCTTCGGGCAGCATGATTGTCGATATCGGCGGTGGCACGACGGAAGTGGCCGTGATCTCGCTAGGTGGTATCGTTTATGCCCGCTCCGTGCGCGTGGGCGGCGACAAGATGGATGAGGCGATTATCTCCTACATCCGCCGCACCTATAACCTGCTGATTGGCGAAAGCTCGGCCGAACGGATCAAGATCAGCATCGGCTCTGCCATGATCCCGGAGGACGCGGATGAAACCGGCCCCTGGCAGGATGTCAAAGGCCGTGACCTCATCAACGGTGTCCCGCGTGAAGTCCAGGTGTCCCAGGCGCAGATTGCCGAAAGCCTGATGGAACCTGTCAGCCAGATTATTGACGCCGTCACCACGGCTCTTGAAAACACACCGCCCGAACTGGCGGCTGATATTGTGGACAAGGGCATTGTGCTGACCGGCGGCGGGGCGCTGCTGTTCCGTCTGGCCGATGTGCTGCGTCTGGCCACTGGCCTGCCCGTTACAGTGGCGGAAGATGCCCTGTCCTGCGTGGCCCTGGGCACCGGTCGGGCCCTGGAGGAAATGAACCGCCTGCGCAATGTGCTGACCACAATGTACTGATAGGCCCGCACGGCAAGCGGCGCGGGGGGCATAACCCACCCACCACCGCCTCTGCCACCGCCAGAAAGGACCCGCGGTTTCATGCTCCCGGTTTCCATCCAGATGAGACAGGCTCTGAGCAAGCTGGTACTCCCAGCCCTGCTGCTCCTGTCTGTCGGGATTATTATTGCCGGGCAGGTGGACAAGCGGCTGGCGGACCAGTTGCGCATGGGTGTGGCCGATGGGCTGGCCCCGTTGTGGAGCCTGATCTCCCACACCCAGTCCAGCATGGACACGCTGGCCAGCGGGTTGAGCGAAGCGCGCCACCTAGCAGAAGAAAACCGCCGCCTACAGGACGAAAACGCCAATCTGCGCCGCTGGTATGATGTTGCTGTCTCCCTCGCGCGGGAGAACGATACCCTCAAAACCGAACTGCGCTGGGTGCCGGAACCCACGCCCTCCTTTGTCACAGGCCGCGTTGTTGCCGACAGCGGGGGTATTTACGCGCGCGCTGTGCTGCTGGTTGTCGGCTCGGAAAGTGGTGTGCATGTGGGCAATGTGGCCCTGGCCGCCAGCGGGCTTGCCGGGCGGGTAACGGAAGTCGGCGCACATGCGGCCCGGATCCTGCTCATCACCGATGTAGCCAGCCGCCTGCCGGTGCAGCTTGAATCAAGCCATGCCTCGGCCATTATGGTGGGCGACAACACACCCCTGCCACGCCTGCTCTACTACCCGCAGGACGCCCGCCCGATTGAGGGGGAACGCGTGGTGACTGGCGACCAGACCGGGGCATTCCCTGCGGGTATTCCCATTGGCACCGTGCATTACCTGCACCCAGGCCAGCCGGTGGTGCAGCCTTTTGCCCAGCTTGAACACCCGACTGTGCTGCGCGTGTTTGACTTCCGCCAGTCCGAGATCGAACCGCCAGAAGCCCCCGGCCATGTGCCGCTGACCCACCCGCACCGGCCGCTGGCCCTGCCGTTCAGAACCCTGCTGGCCCCCGGGCAGGAAGGATAGCCCATGCCATCCCCCGCCCTGCCCGACTGGGACCCAGATACAGGCCCGCAGGCCACCCTGCGGCAGCGACTCGACAGGGCGGCACGCCATCTGCTGCCCACCCTGTTTGCGCTGTTTGCCACGATTGTCTTCTCCGCTCCGCTGGCCATTCCCGGCTCGGCCGAGCTGCTGCCCGCCATTATTATCAGCACCGTGTTTTTCTGGTCTGTCTGGCGGCCATCAGGCATGCCCGCACTCAATGTTTTCCTGCTCGGGCTGTTCATGGACCTGGTAGGCTTTACGCCACTGGGGGTCAGCGCGTTTATCCTGCTTCTGGTGCATGGCACGGCCAGCTATATCCGCTTTGGGCTGATGCGGATGAACTTTTTGGTGGTATGGTGTGTGCTGGGGCTGGTAGGAGCGGCGGCGGCGGCCATGCAATGGGCATTGGCCTGTGTGTTCCGGCTGAACCTGCTTGATCCGGCACCCGCATTTTTCGAAGCTTTGCTGTGCATAGGGGTCTATCCGTTGCTCTCCGCCACCTGTTCGTGGTTCCTGCGCGTCTTGGATGAGAAGAACGCGCCATGACCGTATGGCCAGGCTGCCCATGTCGCTGAAAAACCGACTGAAGCTCAAAGGGCGCAAGCGCGAAAACCGCCGCCTTATGCCCGTACGCGACCAGAAAGACCCCGCACGCGGTGTATTCACACGCCGTGCGCTGCTGTTCATGGCTGTGCAGGTTGCTGCCTTGGGGGAACTGGGGCGGAGGCTGTACCACCTCCAGATCAACGATGGTGACCATTACGCCCGCATGGCGGCCAACAACCGTGTCAGCAAGCGGCTGCTTGCCCCGCCACGCGGCCGGATTGTGGACCGCTATGGCATGGCGCTGGCCAACAACAAGGAAAACTGGCGCGCCCTGCTGCTGCCCGAGGAAACGACGGACATCCCCGGCACCATCGAGCGTTTTTCCGCCATTATACCGCTGGATGACCGCGACCGCAGCCGCATTGCGCGGGAAATGCGCCACCAGCGCCGCTTTGTGCCTGTCATGCTGCGCGACTTTCTGTCGTGGGATGAAATGGCGCGGATTGAGCTCAACGCCCCCTCCCTCCCCGGTGTGCTGATTGATGTGGGCACACGCCGCGTGTACCCAGAGGGCGAACTGCTGGCCCATATCATCGGCTACGTGGCCCCCCCGAATGAGGAGGACGTAGCCCATTCCACCCTGCTGGCACTGCCCGGCATGCGGGTGGGCCGCTCGGGCATAGAGCAGAGCCAGGACGAACAGTTGCGGGGCACCGCAGGTTCGGTCGAGATGGAGGTCAACGCAGTCGGCCGGGTCATGTCCGAGCTGAACCGTCTTGAAGGTGTGCCGGGCGAAGAAATAAGCCTGACCATCGACCGTGGCCTGCAACAGAAAGTGCTCAACCACATTGGCGACCAGACAGCCTCCGCCGTGGTGCTGGACTGCCATAATGGGGAAGTGCTGGCCATGGTCAGCACGCCATCGTTCGACCCGTCGCTATTTGATAGTGGGGTCAGCCACGCCCAGTGGATCGAATGGACCAACAACCAGCGCACGCCCCTGATCAACAAGGCGGTGGCCGGAGTGTACCCGCCGGGTTCAACCTTTAAGCCCGCCGTGGCCATGGCAGCGCTGGAATCGGGCCTGTTTTCCGCCACTGACAGGGTATTCTGCCCTGGCCATCTGGATGTGGGCGGCACACGCTTTCACTGCTGGTCGCGCTGGGGTCATGGCTCGGTGGACCTGCACCTCGCGCTCAAATACTCCTGCGACGTCTATTTCTATGAAATCGCCCGCCGGATTGGCATGGACCGGATCGCCCAGACCGCCAATCGCTTTGGCCTTGGCGTGCCGCTGGATATCGAGCTGCCCCATACCCGCACGGGTCTTATCCCCACCCCGGCCTGGCGCCGTGCCCATAACCACCACTGGAATGGGGGGGACACCATTGTCAGCGGCATTGGGCAGGGGTTTGTGCAGGTCACACCGCTGCAACTGGCCACCTATACGGCCCGTATTGCTACAGGCCGCGCGGTAGAGCCGCACCTGATGCGCGCCATCAATGGTGAAGTCAGCCCCATGGCCAGTGCCGAACACTGGCCGGACCTGAACATGCCAGAGCCGTATCTGAAAGCCCTGCGTGAGGGCATGTTTGCTGTTGTGAACGAGCAGCACGGCACGGCCCCCAAAGCCAAGCTGGACCTGCCCGACATAGCTATGGCGGGCAAGACCGGGTCGGCCCAGGTGCGTCATGTCTCTCGCGCGCTGCGTGAGAGCGGGCACTTCAACTCCGCCAATCTGCCGTGGGAATACCGGCCCCATGCGCTGTTTATCTGCTTTGCCCCTTATGATGCCCCACGCTACGCGGCCGCTGTCGTGATCGAACATGGGAACACAGGGGCCGATGCCGCAGCCCCGCTGGCGCGCGACATCATGCGCGACACCCTGTTGCGTGACCCGGTCAACCACACCACACCGCCACCCGAAAGTGTGGCGGATGCGGGGGATTCCATTGAATAGCCGCATCCGGTTTCACAAACGCCTGCTCCGGGCCGAACCCAGCTTTCGACTGCTGGCCAAGCTGTGGCGCATAAGCTGGCTGTATGTGTTGCTGGTCTGTGCGCTGGCGGGCGTGGGTTACGTGACACTCTATTCCGCAGCGGGGGGCATGCCCTACCCCTTTGCCACCCCGCAGGCCATCCGCTTTGCCATCGGGCTGGTGATGATGATTACCGTCGCCATGCTGCCCCCGCGCATACTGGTTATGGCGGCAGGCCCCCTCTATGCCCTATCCATTGTGCTGTTGCTGGCGGTGCTGCACATGGGCCATGTGGGCAAAGGGGCGGAACGCTGGCTGATTATCGGCGGCATGCAGATCCAACCGTCCGAATTTGCCAAGATTGCGCTGGTTCTGGCCCTTTCAGCCTGGTTTTCCCGCATCAGCTACGCCCGCATGGGCAACCCGCTGTGGCTGATCCCACCGGCCGCCATGGTGCTGCTGCCCGTAGCACTGGTGCTGAAGGAGCCCAACCTGGGCACATCCGTCATTATCGGCGGAATTGGGGCATCCCTGTTTTTTGCGGCAGGCATGCGGCTATGGCTGATCGTGCTGATGCTGCTGCCTGTGCCCACCTTGGTCAATTTTGCCTACTCCCACCTGCATGACTATCAGCGCGCCCGCATCGACACGTTTCTCCACCCCGAAAATGATCCGCTGGGTGCGGGCTACAACATCATCCAGTCCAAGATTGCGCTGGGGTCTGGGGGCATGTGGGGGCAAGGCTACCTGCATGGGTCGCAGGGGCAGTTGAACTTCCTGCCCGAAAAGCAGACCGACTTCATCTTCACCATGATCGCGGAAGAATGGGGGTTTGCCGGGGCGGCCACAGTCATCGGGCTGCTGTTGCTGGTTATTCTGGGCGGTATGGTCATGGCCATACGCTGCCGCAACCGCTTTGGCAGGTTGCTGGCCCTTGGCATTAGCATGAACTTCTTTTTCTACTGCCTGGTCAACCTGTCGATGGTGATGGGGGCTATCCCTGTCGGGGGCGTGCCACTCCCGCTGATTTCCTACGGGGGGTCGGCCATGCTGACAGTCATGTTGGGCTTTGGCCTGCTGCTGTCCACCTGGGTACATCGCAATTCCCACTACGGGGAAAACCTGTCCAGGGACGATCAGGAAACCGCCTGACCGGCCCCTTCGGCCTTCTGCTTCATACCGCCAGACCCTCCGCCAGCCGCAGTTTTATGGGCCTGACACGCGGCTGCACGCCCTGGCCCCCGGCCCTGCCGCGCCGGGTGTGACAATCCACGATGCGTCGTGCTTCTTTCTTGACAAGGTTTTGCCAGACTTTTAGTCTCCCCGTTAACAGTAACACTTGTTACCATTTTCTATCCACCCTCTGTTTTTCGTGCTGCGTAACTGGCCGTGTGGCGGACAGGCTCAAGCCTGCCTATTCCCGCCTTCTGGCGACAGACCCACGGCACCTGCACGAAAAACTCCATGCAACAAATTCAGGGCCCACAACGGTGACTATACGCTCCCTCTCCCTCCGCCCGGTCCTGCTGTCGGCAGTTGCCCTCCTGGCTCTGGAAGGCTGTAAACCCAGCAATGCACCCCCCCAGCTTCCGCCCCAGCCTGTTGGTGTTGTCACACTGACACCGCAGGCCGTGGCCGTGCATACCAGCCTGCCAGGCCGAACCGACGCTTTTGAAATCGCCCATGTACGCCCCCAGGTGACAGGCGTGATTGAAAAGCGCCTGTTTGTCGAAGGCTCCGATGTCAACGCAGGCGAGCAGCTCTACCAGATCGACCCCTCACGCTATCAGGCCACTTATGATTCTGCCCGCGGGCAGTTGCTCCAGGCCGAAGCCACCGCCGCCACAGCCAGCGCCAAGGTTGCGCGCTACCGTGTGCTGGTGCGCGACCACGCGGTCAGCAAACAGGATTATGACGACGCCGTAGCCGCCGAAAAGCAGGCCCGCGGGCAGATCCTGACCGCCAAGGGCCAGGTGGAAAGTGCCCAGGTTGACCTGGCCTATACCCGCATGCACGCCCCCATTTCCGGCCGGATCGGCCGTACGTTGATGACGGTAGGTGCGCTTGTCACCTCCAACCAGACCAGTGATCTGGCTGTCATCACCCGGCTGGACCCCATCTATGTGGACGTCAACATGCCTGCCGTCACCCTGCTGCGCCTGCGGCGGGAAGTCGCCAGCGGGCGCATCCACCCCCAGCCTGACGGCAAGGTGCCTGTTGTCCTGACCATGGATGACGGTGCTGCGTATGAGCAGAGCGGGCGCATGGCGCTGTCCGAAGTCAACGTTGACACCAGCACGTCAACCGTTGTTGTCCGCGCCATCATGCCCAACCCGCAAAAGCTGCTGCTGCCTGGCATGTATGTCCACGCCCAGCTTGACGAGGGCACAGACCCGCAGGCCCTGCTGGTCCCGCAGGAAGCTGTCAGCCGCAATACCCATGGTGACCCACAGGTCTGGGTCGTGCAGCCCGACAACACCGCCAACCTGCGCGCAGTCCAGCTTGGACAGGCCATTGGCTCTGGCTGGCTTGTCACCGATGGCCTGAAAGCAGGCGAACGCGTGGTTGTCAGCGGGGTGCAGAAGATCACACCGGGGGCCAAGGTTACCCCGCATGAGGCAAAGCCCCAGCCCGCATCCGACGCCGCAACCCCGGCCAAGAACGGACAGTAACCCCCATGTCGCTCTCGCGTTTCTTCATCAACCGGCCCATCTTTGCCTGGGTCATAAGCCTTATCATCATGCTGGTGGGGGGGCTGTCCATCTTCAAGCTGCCTATCGCGCAGTATCCCAGCATTGCACCACCGCAGATCGCCATTACCGTTACCTATCCCGGTGCTTCGGCCGATACGGTCAACGATACGGTTGTACGCCCGATCCTGCAGCAGATGTTCGGGCTGGACCATCTGGAATACATTGCCTCGCAGTCCTATGCGTCTGGCCAGATGGAAATCGACCTGACCTTCGCCCAGGGTACGAACGTCGATATCGCGCAGGTGCAGGTGCAGAACAAACTGCAGCTTGCCCAGCCCAAACTGCCGACCGAAGTGACCGCCCAGGGGCTGAGCGTTACCAAAGCCGTCAAGAACTTCATGCTGGTGATCGGGTTTATCTCCACCGATGGCAGCATGTCGGGCAGTGACATTGCGGAATATGTGGCCTCCAACATCTCCGACCCGCTCAGCCGCGTGACCGGGGTGGGTGACCACACGCTCTTTGGCTCTGAATATGCCATCCGTATCTGGCTGGACCCGGACAAGCTGTTCCAGTACGGGCTGACCATCAAGGATGTCGAAACCGCCATCCAGACCCAGAACATCCAGGTCTCCTCCGGTGAGCTGGGCGGCCTGCCTGCCAAGAAGGGCATCCACCTTGATGCCACCATTGTTGGCCCGACACGCCTGACATCGCCCGAAGAGTTTGAGAAAATTCTGCTGCGCGTGCAGCCCGATGGGTCGCAGGTCCGTATCCACAATGTCGCCAAGGTCGAACTCGGCCCGCAGAGCTACAACACGGATTCCTTCTATAACAACCAGCCTGCCTCGGGCATGGCGCTCAAGCTCGCCCCCGGTGCCAACCAGCTTTCGACCGAAGCCGCCGTGCGTGACAAAATTCACGAACTGGAACGCTTCTATCCGCCGGGCCTGAAAACCGTTTACCCGCTGGACACGGAACCCTTCATCACCCTGTCGATCGAAGACGTGGTGATTACCCTGCTTGAAGCCATTGCCCTGGTGTTCCTGGTCATGCTGGTGTTCTTGCAGAACTTCCGTGCGACCCTGATCCCGACCATTGCTGTGCCGGTGGTGCTGCTGGGGACGTTCGGGCTGCTGAACGTGCTTGGCTACTCCATCAACACCCTGACCATGCTGGCAATGGTGCTGGCCGTGGGCCTGCTGGTGGATGACGCGATCGTGGTGGTTGAAAACGTCGAACGCGTCATGACCGAGAAGAAACTCTCCCCGGTCGAGGCCGCGCGTGTCTCCATGGACGAAATCTCCGGCGCGCTGATCGGCATTGTGCTGGTTCTGTCGGCGGTGTTCCTGCCCATGGCGGCGTTTTCCGGCTCGGTCGGTGTTATTTACCGCCAGTTCTCCATTACCATTGTTGCGGCCATGTGGCTGTCGGTGCTGGTCGCACTGGTGCTGACACCGGCCCTGTGTGCCACCATGCTCAAACCCGGCACGCATGAAAAAACCACAGGCGCTGCCGGGTGGTTCAACCGTAACTTTGACCGTGTCACCAAAGGGTATCTGCGCGGGGTGGAGTTCCTTATCCACCGTGCGGCCCTGTCCATGCTGGCGTTTGTCCTTATCTCCGGCCTGGCTGTGCTGCTGTTTACCCGCATGCCGGGCGGCTTCCTGCCCGATGAGGATCAGGGGCTGATCTTCGGCCAGATTACCATGCCGCCCAACACGCCCATGGAGGAAACGACACGCCTGAACCGTGAGGTTTCAGACTACATCCTCAAAAGCGAAAGTGGCCTGGTTGAATCGGTTTACGCCATCAACGGCTTCAACTTCGCGGGGCAGGGTCAGAACTCGGCCGCCTTCTTTGTGCGCCTGAAAGACTGGAAACTGCGGCCCAAAGCCTCGCAGACCTCCTCCGCCATTGCCATGCGGATCATGCAGCACTTCTGGTTTGACCCGCGTGCGCAGATCTTTGCCATCAACCCGCCTGCCGTGCTGGAACTGGGCAACGCCACCGGCTTTGACCTGGAACTGGAAGACCGCGGCCACGTAGGCCACCAGAAGCTGCTCGAAGCCCGTAACATGGTGCTGGGCATGGCCAGCCAGGACCCGCGCCTGATGGCTGTCCGCCCCAACGGGATGGAAGATGCAGCCCAGTACCACCTTGATATCGACCGCGAAAAAGCCAACGCGCTTGGCATTACCGTGGACGACATCAACTCCACCATCGAAGGGGCGCTGGGGTCGATCTATATCAACCAGTTCACCCACAACGAACGTGTGAAGCAGGTGTATATTCAGGGCTCGGCCGATGCGCGCATGCTGCCGCAGAACCTGGACAAATGGTACATCCGCACCGCAACCGGCACGATGGCGCCGCTGAACACCTTTATCAACGGGGTGTGGATCAGCGGTCCGCAGAAGGTCGAGAACTACAACGGATATAATTCCTACGAAATTCTCGGCCAGCCTGCGGCGGGTTACAGCTCGGGTGACTCCATCAAGGCCATTATGGCAGTCCTGCAAAAGCTGCCCCAGGGCATTGGCTACGAATGGACCGGCCTGTCGTTTGAGGAAATTTCGTCCGGCTCGTCCACTGGCTCGCTCTATGGTCTTGCGGGCATCGTCATCCTGCTCTGCCTTGCAGCGCTGTATGAAAGCTGGGCTATTCCGCTGGCGGTCATGCTGGTTATCCCCCTGGGTGTGCTGGGGGCGATCGGGGCTACCCTGTGGCGTGACATGAACAACGATGTCTACTTCCAGGTCGGGCTGCTGACCACGGTTGGTCTGGCGGTTAAAAACGCCATTCTTATCGTGGAGTTTGCCAAGGCCGGGTTTGAACAGGGCCACACCCTGCAAGAAGCCGTGCTGACCGCCGCGCGGGAACGCCTGCGCCCGATCCTGATGACATCCATCGCCTTTGTTGTGGGTGTGTTCCCGCTTGCCATTGCCAGCGGCGCTGGCTCGGCCTCGCGCCAGGCCATCGGCACGGCGGTGGTGGGCGGTATGCTGACTGCAACACTGCTGGCTGTGTATTTTGTGCCTGTCTTCTTCGTGCTGGTGCTGCGCCTGTTCAAGGTAACCCGCATGAGCGAACGCGCGCACTCTGCCCCCTCCCTGCCCTCAACCGGAAACGACTGAGATCATGGCCTTCTTTTCCCCCAACCGCCGCCCTGCCCGCCTGCGCGCCACGCTTTTAAGCGTGGCCGCCACACAGGCTCTGGCAGCCTGCACCATGATCCCTACCTACCACCGCCCCAAGCCGCCGCTGGCCCAGAACTGGCCCGCGTATGAAAAGACTGGAGACATCACAACCAACCAGGTTGCTTCAGACATCGGCTGGAAAGACTTTTTCATCGACCCACGATTGCAGGCCCTAATCGCCATTGCCATTCGTGAAAACCGGGACCTGCGCTCTGCCGCCGCCAGCGTGGCCGAGGCACAGGGCCAGTATGATGTCCAGCATGCCGGGCTCTTCCCCGCCATCTCGACCACTGGCAACGCCATGTACATGCAGCCGTCGGAAACGGCGGGGCTTAGCTTTGCCCCAGGGCTTGAGGCAGGCAAAAACCCCGGCACCTTCCGCTTCTATCAGGGCGGGATTGGTTTTTCGTCCTACGAGATCGACCTGTTCGGGCGCATCCGCTCCCTGACACGTCAGTCGGCTGAAAATGCCTTCTCGCAGGTGACCAACGTCCGCAGCGTGCTGATCAGCGTGGTGTCACAGGTCGCCATTGCCTACATCACCTGGCTGGGCGACCGGGACCTGCTGGCCGTGGCCGAACAGACCCTGGCCAGCCAGCAGGAAACCCTGCGCCTGACGCAGAACAAGTTCCGCAATGGTGAGGCCGACATGCTGACCGTGCGGCAGGCCGAAACACAGGTGGAACAAAGTGCCGGGCTGCGCGCCGAAGCAACCCGCAAGGTCGAGCAGGACGAAAACCTGCTGGCCCTGCTGATTGGCGCCCCTCTGCCCGCCACTCTGCCAGCCCCCCTGCCCCTGGGCCAGCAGACGACCCTGGCCGACCTGCCCGCGGGCCTGCCGTCTGACCTGTTGGAAAACAGGCCCGACATTGTCAGCGCGGAACACGCGCTGCTGGCAGCACAGGCCAACATCGGGGCGGCACGGGCCGCATTCTTCCCGCGGATTACGCTGACAGCAACGGACGGGCTTTCCAGCCTCCAGTTCCACAAGCTGTTTACATCCGCCGCCACAACATGGGGGCTTAACCCCTCGCTCCAGATCCCGATCTGGACATGGGGGCAGAACAGCGGGAATCTTGCGGCCTCCAAGGCACAGCGGGACAGCAAGGTCGTCACGTACGAAAAGACCGTGCAGACCGCCTTCCGGGAAGTGGCCGATGCTCTGGCCGCGCGCAAAGCCTATCTGGATGAAAAACGCCAGGCCGATGCGCTGACCGTTTCCGCTGCCGATGCCTACCGCCTTGCAAAACTGCGGTTTGATGCCGGGACAGACTCCTACCTGACCACCCTGGACTCTCAACGGTATTACCTGCAGGCCCAGCAGAACCAGATTACGGTTTCTGTTTCAAAGTATCAGAACCTTGTCACGATTTACCGCAGCCTGGGTGGTGGCTGGAAAGACCACACCCCAGCCCCGACCGGGCAGGCACCAGCCGCAGCACCCACGCCACAGGCTGGCTGAAGCAGTTTTTTCCTGACCGAGCATATGCAAAAGGCCGCGTGTATAACGCGGCCTTTTGTTTTTTAGAGCAGTCTGTTCCGGCCTGCATGGGCAGGCACAAACAGGAAGGACGCTTCCCCACCCGCATCAAAGCGCAGGCATAAGCTCCTTACTTGGGGGCGACTTCCGTCTGGGACAGCCTGAGCATCCACAACCGGGCAATGTCATAGGCGTTGCTGGTTTCAGGCACCAGCGCCAGTGCGGACAGGGACGCAGCCTTCTGCCCCGCCTGCATATAGGCAAGGCCAAGGTGCAGGTTGGCAATGGCGCTATCACGCACGCCCTTGTCCAGTGCCTGACGCATCAGCGCCAGCCCTTTCTGGGTTTCCCCAAAGGTGACGTCATTATAACCGACCAGAAAAAGCTCATCCCCGGTTTTCTGGGCCTGAGCCTGTGCTTCATCGGCAGCACTGCTGGCCTTGCGCTCGGCCACAGTTTTTTCAACCATCGCTTTCAGGCGCGCCTGACGAGGGGCCTCGGGACCCACACCCAGCACACCCTGCTTGTAGCCCTGATCCATCAGATCAAGCGCAAGCTGGGGCAGGCGAAGCTGCATGGCAATTTCTGTCATGTCCATGAAATCAACCGGACGCAGCGTGTCGCCCACGGCCACACGAATACGGTAAACATCCAGTTGCAGCGCGGGCGGCAGGGTCTTGTTGGTCACAAGCCCATGCAGCAGCAGCGCCCAGTATTCCTTTTTGGGGTAATACGTAGCCAGCAGCAGATAGGCATGTGTGGCCTGGGCCGGGTCGTTCAGCGCCGTGGCGCTGGCCGCCATCATCTGCAACTCGGATTCCTGCGGCTTGCGATGGGCCTTGTTATCCGCCGCCACAATGGCTTTTACAGTCTGGATGACGTTGGGATAATCCTTTTGCAGGTAATAGGACTGTACCAGCAGCAGTTGCATCTGCGGGGTTGGCCCAGCCTCGTGCATGTAACGCTGGATACCGGCAATGGCGCGGGGATAGTCCTTGGCACTATAGGCCATGGTCGCCTCGGACAGCAGCATCTGGTGCCGCAGGGCGGGCGGGGTGCGGGGTGATGCAATCAGCTTTTCATAAGCGGACAGGGCCGCAGCCGTATCACCCGACTGGCTGGCCACCGCAGCCTGCATCTGTGCAATGACATAGCTGTCGTAATCGCTCTTGTTCCCCAATGCGCTGGCCGCCTTAACCGCCTGCATGGCCTTGGCATAATCATGCGCGGCCAGAGCAGACTGGGCCTGCTGCAACGTCGCCCCGACATCAGTGCTCAGGGTATCAGCAGCACGGGCGGCAAGAGGCGACAGGCTGGCCAGCGCCACACCAGCGCACAGGGCATACAGGCGAAGACGATATGTCATGATGAGCCTTTCGACGTGAATTTGAATGTAAAAATGCCGCAGCGCGGCAGCATGTCATGCAAGCCATGACGGGCGGACACTCAGGGTCCGCCCACAGTCACACCCAAAGCAGGGTGGAGCAACCTTAACAGGACGTGCTTACTGCACGAACTGTTCCTGCCCTGTGATGCCGAGCTTTGTGACGCCGAGACGCTGTGCGTCGGCCATGACGTGGATGACCGTCTTGTAGCTGGCCAGCCGGTTGGGCTGGATGTGGAACTCGGGGCGGAAGTCCTCAGGCCCCGTGGCAATCTGCCGCAGCCGGGCCTGCAGGTCTTCCTCCGTTGTCACGGGTTCCCCGTTCCAGCTCAGGCTGTTGTCAAAGTCGATCCCAAGCGTCACAACCGGCACCTCAACTGTTGGCGGCGGCGGGTTGCCCTGTGGCAGGTCTATCGCAACGGACTGCGTCTGCAGCGGAATGGTGATGATCAGCATGATCAGAAGCACCAGCATCACGTCAATCAACGGGGTCGTGTTGATATCAACAATGCCTTCGTCTTCCGTCGTGCTCGACGACCCGACATTCATGCCCATGGCCATTTACTCTCTTCTGCGCCTCTGCCCTCCTCGGGCCGGGCGAGAGCACCGGGGGGCAGCGCCCCCACAGGCTCAGTTGTCCTTCGGCTTCTCGGTAATGAAGTCCACGTGGTAGATCCCGGCCTGCTGGCACGCAGCAACAATCCGGCCCACGGTTTCATACTTCACCGCCGCGTCACCCCTGATCTGGATCTGCGGCTGGGGCTTGAGCACAGCCACTTTCTCAAGCTGGCTTTCAAGCTCCTCCTGCCCATGCAGCGCCGTCTGGTTCCACCACACATGCCCGTCCGACGTGACGGCAACAACAATGTTGCTGACCTGTGTCTTGGTCGGCTGGCTCAGGTCCTTGGGCAAGCTCAGCTTGACCGTGTGGGTCGCAACAGGGATCGTGATCAGGAAGATGATCAGCAGCACCAGCATGACATCGACAAGCGGGGTGGTGTTGATGGCGGAGACGACCTCGTCCTCCCCCCCATCACCGCCGCCGACATGCATCCCCATGCGTCAGCCCACCCGGTTGGAGGCGGTCGCCGTCGTGGGGGAGCTGTCAGGACGGACCTGAATATGCTCCACCGCACCATGGCGCACGCCACCGATCAGAATGGACTGCAGGTCGTCCGCAAAGTCGCGCACCTGGTCCATGGCGCCCTTGTTGCGGCGCACCAGCAGGTTGTAGCCCAGCACCGCGGGCACAGCCGTGGCAAGGCCGATGGCGGTCATGATCAGCGATTCACCCACAGGCCCGGCCACCTTGTCGATGGAGGCCTGACCGGCAATGCCGATGGCGGTCAGCGCGTGGTAGATCCCCCAGACCGTGCCGAACAGCCCGATGAAGGGAGAGGTGGAGCCCACGGTACCCAGAAAGGCCAGGCCCTTTTGCAGGCTGTTCTGGATGTTGTTGACCGCGCGCTGGATGGACATGCCCGTCCAGCTATGCAGGTCGATGCTTTCCTGCATCGTGCCTTCGTGGTGCTCGGCAGCCGCAATGCCGGTGTCGGCGATGTAGCGGAAGGGCGAGGTGCTGGACAGGGCGGCCGCCCCTTCCTGAATGCTCTGCTTGGTCCAGAAGCTGCGCACCGCGTCCTTGCCAGCGGCAAACAGGCGAGCCTGCTCGATGAACTTGGTGATCATGATATACCAGGTGCCCAGCGACATCAGCAGCATGATCAGCAGCACGCCACGGGCGATGACATCACCATTGCTCCACAGTGCTCCCAGCCCGTAGGGGTTGGCCTCGGCCTGCGGGGCCGCGGCGGGGGCTGGGGCCTGTTCGGTCGGGTTGGCCACCGGAGCCACGGGGGCGGCCGGGGCTTCAGCCTGCGGGGCGGCGGCCTGCGGCTGGGCCGGGGCTGTCTGTTCCGTGCCCTGGGCCGGGCTGGCCGCGTCCTGCGCCATGGCGGCGGCGGGCAGGCCTGCGCCCAGCAGCGCCGCGAGGGCCAGGGCGGAAAGCGAAGAGCGGGACAGTCTGGTCATCGTATGCGAAATCCTCGTCCTGGAGACCCGCCCGGCGGGCAATGGCGCGTGCGGGGGAAGGGTTGGTGTGGGGGGCATGGGGTGGTCAGTTATCCAGCCGGAAGCGGATGACATAGACCTTGTGCAGTTCCTTGACCGGGGCACCGTTGCGCAGAGCCGGGCGGTAGCGGGCACGGCGGACGTAGTCGAGGGCCGAGGCAGCAAAGGCCTGTCCCCCGCTGACCGAGCGCACGGTGCAGTTGCTGGTCATGCCGGTTGTTTCCACGTCGCAGACCAGAGTGACCCGGCCTTCGATGTTTTCTTCCTCCATTTCTGGCGGATAGACGGGCTGCACGTTGTTGAGCGGGACCGAGCCTGCGGCGGTGTCCGGCACGTTGGGTGCGGGCACAGGTGCGGGCGGGGCCTCGGCGGTCTGGCGCTGGGGTGCCGGGGGTGCCTTGGGCGGTGTGCGCGTGACGTGGCGGATGGGCGGCTTGGGCGGCGGCGGCACCACGATCTTGGGCGGCGGGATGTAGGGCGGTGGCGGCACGGCCATGACCGGCGGCGGGGGCGGCGGTGGAGGCGGCGGCGGAGGTGGGGGCGGTGGAGGCAGAATGCGCGTCTGCAACGGCGGCTTGCGCACAGGCGGGGCCTCACCGCTGCCCATGCCATACATCAGGCCAAGCACACCAAAGACGTGCATAAGAAGAACAGCCAGCAGCACGCCAATACTGACAGCGGCACCAACCCGGAGCGGACGCCCCACTGCATGCTGCTGCTCGCCCTCAATCATTTTTGTACCAGCCTTTCTTCTTCTTCGGGTGGCCAGGAAAGGCCAACCCTGTCACCGCCATTGTACATGGCGCCTGCCCACGGCAAAAT
The DNA here is from genome assembly GCF_008365315.1 of Acetobacter vaccinii. Lineage (NCBI taxonomy): Bacteria > Pseudomonadati > Pseudomonadota > Alphaproteobacteria > Acetobacterales > Acetobacteraceae > Acetobacter > Acetobacter vaccinii. Next base: position 896,103 of record NZ_CP043506.1, read on the forward strand.
CCCACGCGCCATCTCTTAAATGATAATGCGTGGGGTTATCATTTTCCGAGCATGATTGGGCTATCTGACGTGCCAGATGTCAAGAATGTATTCAAAAAATTGAGTTCTGAACCCGCAAGACTGTAACAGGACGGCTGTTGACGCCCTTCTGTTACCAAGAAGAGCGTGATCTTTGTGCCGTGCAAAGGTCTTGCGGGGTCAGGTTCTTAACCGTCCGGGCAGATTTTGTGGGTATGGCGCAAGCCCTGGCACCCACAAAACCCCGGACAGGCCCATTTACTGGGCGTTGGCGCTGGCCTCGGACCGGGTTGCCCCAACACGCATGGCCAGAGCAGCAGCCATAAAGGCATCCAGCCCACCGTCCAGGACGGCGCTCGGGTTGCCAGTTTCCACCCCGGTGCGCAGGTCCTTGACCATCTGGTAAGGGGCCAGCACGTAGGAACGGATCTGGTGCCCCCAGCCGATGTCGGTCTTGGCGGCTTCTGCTTCTGCTGCGGCGGCTTCGCGCTTTTGCAGTTCGGCCTCATACAGGCGGGCGCGCAGCATCTGCATGGCCGTTGCACGGTTACGGTGCTGGGAGCGGTCTGTCTGGCAGGCCACCACGATCCCTGTCGGGACGTGGGTAATACGGATGGCGGAATCCGTCTTGTTAACGTGCTGACCACCCGCACCCGATGCCCGGAAGGTATCGACTTTAAGATCAGCATCGTTGATCTCGATCTCGATCGAGTCATCAATGACCGGATAGACCCAGATAGAGGCAAACGATGTCTGCCGCCGGGCCGCAGCATCAAAGGGTGAAATCCGCACCAGACGGTGCACACCGGCCTCGGTTTTCATCCAGCCATAGGCATTGGGGCCGGAGACAAGGATGGTGGCCGACTTCAGGCCCGCCTGTTCCCCTTCCGAGCTTTCCATCAGCGTGACTTTGTAATTATGCGCTTCCGCCCAGCGGGTGTACATACGCAGCAGCATTTCCGCCCAGTCCTGGGCCTCGGTGCCGCCTGCACCCGCGTTGACTTCAAGATAGCAGTCGTTGCTATCCGCCTCGCCCGACAGCAGGCTTTCGGTTTCGCGGCGCTTGGACTCGGCAGCCATGTCGCGCAGGGTGGCCATGCCATCAGCCACAAGCTCGGCATCACCCTCGGCTTCTGCCAGTTCGATCAGTTCGCAGGTGTCACGCACGTTGGCCTCAAGGGCCAGCACGCCCTCAATCTGGTCGGCCAGCAGCGTGCGTTCACGCATCAGCTTCTGGGCAGCCTCGGCATCATTCCACAGGTCTGGGTCTTCGGCGCGGTTGTTCAGTTCCGCAAGGCGGGCTTCAGCGACATCCCAGTTAAAGATGCCTCCTCAGCAGTGCCACCGACTGCTTGATCTGGTCGTTAAGAGCTTCTGTCTCGGCAGACATGAGGCCTGTTCTCCATCTGGTCTGAAAATTGCTGACTTAAAGCCACGGCTGGGCTCTCAATAAAGGCCGCCCATGCCAATGTCACCCCCGGAAGGCTGCTGGCCGGGCCTGCTGGGTGCATCGGGCGCACCGGGGCCGCCCCCTGTATCCGGGCTGCCTGCTGCCATATCGCTTTCGGAATCAGGCATGTTCTCGGCCCCCGTATCGGCCGCTGTCAGCTCCTGCGAAGCATGAGAGAGGCTGACGCTCTGGCCCGGCACCTGATCAGGCTTGAACGCATCCACCGCCACACCGCGCCCGGTGTCGTAACGCACCAGCGTGACACCTTCGGGCACGGCAAAATCAAGCTTGGGCCTGCCGTCCAGCGCCACTTTCATAACCCGGTTCCAGATCGGGCCTGCGATAGCGCCACCCGTCTCGTTCCTGCCCAGAGAGCGCGGGGTGTCAAACCCGACCCAGACCACCGTCACAAGGTCGGGCGAATAACCGGAGAACCAGGCATCGTTAAAGTTCTGGCTGGTGCCGGTCTTGCCTGCAATGGGGCTGTCGATACCAGTACCCGCACGCTGGCCCGTGCCCCGGCGGATGACGTCCTGCAACATCGTTGTAATCTGGAACGCACTTTGCGGCGTGGCGACAGCGGGCCTGTCATCACGCACTTCTGGCAGTTCGTTCTCGTTCGGAGGGGCGACAGCCTGGGCCACAGGGGCAGCGGGGGCTGGGGCCTTGTCGCCTGCATGGGTGGGGTTGACCGCATCCGCATCAGCCGTGTTGCCCGGCGTGGTCTGGGCCATGGATTCCGGCACCAGGGACAGGCCGGATTCCGAACGCCAGATCACCCGGCCATCACGGTCATGCACATCATCAATCAGGGTCGGTTTGACCCGGTGCCCGCCTGCCGCCAGCGTGGCGTAAGCTCCGGCCTCCTTCAGCACCGTGGTTTCCACCGCCCCCAGAGCAGCAGGCAGCACCAGCGGCATGGAGGACACAAGACCCAGCTTTTCGGCCATGTCGGCAATATTCTTCATGCCCAGATAGGCGGCCAGACGGATGGTGACCAGATTGCGCGATTCCCGCAGCGCATCATGCAGGGTTGTGGGGCCCCAGAAATCTTTTTCGTAATTGTTGGGGTGCCATGTGCCGTATGACACCGGGGAGTCGTCAAACTCCTGCGAGGGCGACAGGCCCTGCTGCATGGCCACCAGATAGACAAACGGCTTGAAGGACGAACCCGGCTGGCGCATGGCCTGCGTTGCCCGGTCGAACTGGGAAGCTTGGAAAGACCACCCCCCCACCAGTGCCAGCACCCGGCCTGTCCGCGCATTCAGCGTAACCACAGCACCTTCCACCTGTGGCACCTGCATAAGCGCCACATGCCCGCCCGTGGCCTGGGGCTCGACCATGACCACATCACCCTCACGCAGGGCGCGCTGGCGTTTGGCCCAGGCAATATCCTTGGTCTGCAAAAGCCCTGTCTGAGCCACACCACCAGCGCCACGGCGCGCCACACCGCCCTCCAGCCAACCGACCTGCCCATGGGCTGCATCCAGCACCACAGCCAGACGCCACTGGTCGATCATGCCCGGCGGGGCAGGTACGGCCACAAGGGCGCGTGTCCATTCGGCTTCGGTAGTGCCGGGGCCAATATCAGGCAGGTGGTGCACAGGCCCCTGCCAGCCCCGATGGGCACGATCATACGCCACCAGCCCCTGCCGCAGGATCATCTGCGCTGAACGCTGCAAGGGCAGGTCCAGACTGGTGTGTACGTCCAACCCACCCTGCATGGTGGTGTCCTGCCCGTAGCGCTCAAGCAGTTCGCGCCGCACTTCCTCGGCAAACCATTCCGAGCCGGGGGCCGGGCCGGGCCGGGTAAAGCTGCGGTTGCCCAGAGGTTCGGCCTCGGCCTCATGCGCGGCTTGGGCAGACAACGCACCGGTATCGACCATGCGTTCGAGCACCCAGTTCCGGCGGCCCATGGCGGCATCGGGAAAGCGCTCTGGGTTATAGTTGGTGGGCGACTTGGGCAATGCCGCCAGAAACGCGGCCTGAGCATCATCCAACTGATCAAGCGGCTTGCCAAAATAGGTCTGCGCCGCAGCACCGATCCCGTAAGCGCCCTCGCCCAGATAGATTTCGTTCAGGTAGATTTCGAGAATTTTTTCCTTGGACAGGACCTGCTCGATCCGCATGGCCAGAAAGGCTTCCTTGGCCTTCCGGCGCATCGAGACCGCATTGCTGCCCAGCAGCATGATACGCGCCACCTGCTGCGTGATGGTGGACGCCCCGATGGGCCTGCGCCCACGCCCACGGGTAAGGTCGGTCAGACCCGCACGGATAATGGCAAAGGGGTCCACCCCCTTATGGGTCCAGAACTTGCGGTCCTCCGCTGCGAAAAACGCGTTCTTCACCCTGTCGGGAATGGCGCTGTAGGGCACGAAGATACGCCGCTCGTTCGCCAGTTCGGCCACAAGCTGGTCATCGCCTGCGTAAACGCGGCTCATCACCGGGGGCTGGTAGGACCGCAGCCCTTCGACTGTCGGCAGGTCAGACACGATTCCCTGATACTGCCCCCACAGGACAATACCCCCGCCGACACTGCCCACAAGCACAACCGCTGCCGCACTGCCCAAAAGGGTGCGCCAGAGCCGGAAACGGGGCCGCACAGGCATGATCCGCCGCGACGGGGCGGAAGCCGGGTCCTGATCAGGGTTGGAAGGAGAAGCCGGGTCACCGGAGGGCGGAATGCGTGTCATACCGGTTTCTTTATCATTCCCGTTTCCTGTCGTCTTCCTCATCGTGCAGATTGCCCGCACAATCGTGGCGGAATTCCGACCAGCCTATACGCGGGCACCATGGAGGCGGGCTGTTTTCAGCCCAGCATGCCGCCCAGAATACGCGCCGTATAATCCACCACCGGCACAACACGACCGTAATTGATCCGGGTGGGGCCAATAACCCCGATTGCCCCCACGATCTTGTTTGCCTCATTCCGCGCCGGAGCCATGACGACGGACATGCCCGTGGTGCCAAACAGCCCACTTTCCGCCCCGATGAAAATACGTACCCCTTCGGACGTTTCAACCAACTCGAGCAGACGCAGCATGGTTTCCTGCGCTTCCAGCCTGTCAAACAGGGTCTGGATGGCCAGCAGGCGCTCCTGCCCGTCCAGGTCAACCAGCAGGCGGGACTGGCCGCGCACGATCAGTGTGCCGCCCCCGCCCTCGCGCCCGGCATCCCAGATGGCCAGCCCGCTTTCCACCACCTCGGCTGTCAGGCTGTCCAGCGTTGCCTTGTCCCCATGCATATCCGCCCCGACCCGCTGCCGCAGGTCCGGCAGGGACGCCCCCATGGCATGGGCGTTCAGGTAATTTGCGGCCTCCACCAAGGCCGAGGGCGGCATGCCCGGCGGGGTTTCTATGACCCTGTTTTCAACACGCCCATCCACACCCACCAGAATGACAAGGGCGCGGCTGCCCCCCAGCGCCACGAATTCGATATGCTTGATGCCGCCCTCCCCCTTGGGGGCCACCACCAGCCCCGCTGCGTCCGACATGCCCGCCAGCAGGGCCGAAGCCTCGGTCAGCGTGTCATGCAGGGAGCGCCCGTGGGCCTCGAGCGAATAGCCGATGGCGCGCTGATCGTCCTCGGACAATGCGCCAAACTGCAACAGGCCATCCACAAACAGCCGCAGCCCTTTTTCCGTCGGCAAGCGCCCGGCCGATGTATGGGGTGAGAACAGAAGCCCGGCCTCGGTCAGCGATGCCATGACATTGCGAATGGTCGCGGGGGACAGGGGCTGGTCCAGCCGCCGGGCCAGTGTGCGCGAGCCTACGGGCTCCCCACTGGCCACGTATTCCTCCACAATTTCACGCAAGATTGTGGCCGAGCGCGGGTCAAGCCCAGGCGGCAGGGCACTTCCGGCAGACAGCAGAGCGTGCTTCATGACAACCGGCTTTCTTTCTCGTGCAGTTCCTCTTTCCCCCTTATAGCGTGTCGTGGCCGGTTTTACTCGCGCCACAAACATTTTATGTGCTGGACACCACCACCCACTGCTGACCCGTCAAGGAGCACCCATGCGCCCTTCAGGCCGTCACCCCAACCAGATGCGCCCGGTTGTTATTGAAACCGGGGTTTCCCACCATGCCGAAGGTTCGGCCCTGATCCGCATTGGCGGCACAGAGGTGCTGTGCACCGCCAGCGTGGACAACCGCGTACCCCCCTTTCTACGTGGCAAGGGGTCGGGCTGGGTGACAGCCGAATACGGCATGCTGCCCCGCGCCACCCATAACCGCGGCACGCGTGAGGCCAGCACGGGCAAGCAATCGGGCCGCACGCAGGAAATCCAGCGTCTGATTGGCCGTTCGCTCCGCGCTGTCACAGACCTGAATGCACTGGGTGAAATCAGCATTACCCTCGACTGTGATGTGCTGAATGCCGATGGCGGCACGCGCTGTGCCTCGGTCACCGGAGCATGGGTGGCGCTGCGGCTGGCCCTTGGCAGGCTGGTGGCCAACCGTGTGCTGTCCCAGGTGCCACTACACGGGCAGGTGGCGGCAGTCTCCTGCGGGCTGACGGAAACCGGGGCCGTGTTGGACCTGGACTACGCGGAAGACAGCGCCGCCGCCGCCGATACCAACTTTGTCCTGACCGCCGACAACCGGATTGTGGAAATACAGGGCACGGCAGAACATGCCCCCTTTACGCAAGAACAGTTCGAAGCCCTGTTCTCCCTGGCCCGCATTGGCGTGAGCGACCTGTTTGCCGCCCAGAATGCCGCCATAACCGCTGCCGAAAGCCACTGACATGACCAACCCCACCCTCGCCCACGGCAGCACCCTGGTGCTGGCCACACACAACGCTGGCAAGCTGGCCGAATTTGCAGCCCTGATGGCCCCGTTTGGCATTACCGTTGTCTCCGCCGGGGCATTGAACCTACCCGAGCCGGAAGAAACCGCCACCACGTTTGAAGGCAACGCCATTATCAAGGCGCAGGCCGCCGCCCGCGCGGCCAACCTGCCTGCCTTGGCGGATGATTCCGGCCTGTGTGTTGCGGCCCTTGGGGGGGCACCGGGCGTTTACTCCGCCCGCTGGGCCGGGCCGGACAAGGACTTTGCCGGTGCCATGGCCCGTATTCACGAAGGCATTGGCACCGACGACCGGGCTGCCTGGTTTACCTGCGTGCTGTGCCTGGCCCTGCCCGATGGCCAGACCTGGTGTTTTGAAGGCCGGGTAGATGGCCAGATCAACTGGCCGCCGCGTGGTACCAATGGCCATGGCTACGACCCGGTGTTCCAACCCGAAGGGGAAACCCGCAGCTTTGCGGAAATGACCGACGAGCAGAAAAACGCCATCAGCCACCGCGCCCGCGCCTTTGCCGCCTTCCGCGCGGCCTGCCTGGCCTGACATCACGTAAAACCTGGGCGGGCTGCCAGCACATACCTCTGGCCCCGCCTGCGGCTAACAGCCCACAAGCTTGCGGGCCTGCCCCCTGTGCCCCACAAAACCGTATCTACCCCATAGACCGTGCCCCAAGGCCCGGCTGCTGCTGGCCTGTATCCTGCACGCTCCATGCTGCACCACGCCTTGTAACGGGCACAAAAAAAATGGCGCCCCGAAAGACGCCATTTTCTCACTCTTTACATCACCGCATCAGGTTAGGGTGCCTGCGCACACCAACCCGATCCTGGCGAGGCTGATAAAATCAGCCTTCGCCTTCGGTGTTGCGACGGCGGATAGCCGCACCCAGGATATCACCCAGGGATGCACCGCTGTCAGCAGAGCCGTAGTCGTTGATGGCCTGCTTGTCTTCTTCCATTTCGCGACCCTTGATGGTCAGAGCGACCTTGCGGGCAACGCGATCAACGGAGATGACCTTCGCATCCACACGTTCGCCAACGGCGAAGCGTTCCGGACGCTGCTCGGCCTTGTCACGGGCCAGTTCGGCGCGACGGATGAAACCGCTCAGAACTTCGTCAACCTTCACTTCGATCCCGTTGGTCTGAACCGCGGTCACGATGCAGGTGACAATGCTGCCCTTCTGGATGCTTGCCAGAGCGTCAGCTGCCGGGTCTTCCTGAAGCTGCTTGATGCCCAGAGAAATACGCTCTTTCTCGACATCCACGTCCAGAACCTTGGCCTTCACGACCTGGCCCTTTTCGTAGCCCTTCATGGCTTCTTCGCCAGCTTCGTCCCAGGACAGGTCGGACATGTGCACCATGCCGTCGATGTCCGCAGACAGACCGATGAACAGGCCGAATTCCGTGATGTTGCGGATTTCGCCTTCCACGGTGGAGCCGACCTTGTTTTCTTCGGCGAACTGTTCCCACGGGTTGCGCTGAACCTGCTTCAGACCCAGGGAGATGCGGCGCTTGGCGCTGTCCACATCCAGAACCATCACGTCCACTTCCTGAGAGGTCGCGACGATCTTGCCCGGATGGACGTTCTTCTTCGTCCAGGACATTTCGGAAACGTGCACCAGACCTTCGACACCGGGTTCCAGCTCCACAAAGGCGCCGTAGTCGGTGATGTTGGTCACGCGGCCGGTGAAACGTGCACCCGGCGGGTACTTCAGGGCCACGTTCTCCCACGGATCAGCCTCAAGCTGCTTCATGCCAAGGGAGATACGCTGCGTATCGGGGTTGAAGCGGATAACCTGCACGCGCACGGGCTGGCCGATCTGCAGGGCTTCGGACGGGTGGTTGATACGCTTCCACGCAATGTCGGTGACATGCAGCAGGCCGTCGACGCCACCCAGGTCCACGAACGCGCCGTAGTCGGTGATGTTCTTGACAACGCCGTCCAGGATCATGCCTTCGGTCAGGCCCTGGATCAGTTCGCTGCGCTGTTCTGCACGGGTTTCTTCCAGCACGGCGCGACGGGAGACAACGATGTTGCCACGTGCGCGATCCATTTTCAGGATCTGGAAAGGCTGGGGCACACCCATCAGCGGGCCGACGTCACGCACGGGGCGGATGTCAACCTGGCTGCCGGGAAGGAACGCCATGGCGCCGCCCAGATCAACCGTGAAACCACCCTTGACGCGGCCATAGATGGTGCCGTTGACGCGCTGGTTGCTTTCGAAAGCTTTTTCGAGGCTGGTCCAGGCTTCCTCGCGGCGGGCCTTCTCGCGGGAGAGAACAATGCTGCCGTCACGGTCTTCGTACCGTTCGACATACAGTTCCACAACATCGCCGGGCTGCACTTCGGGCTTGACGCCGGGGGGAGCGAATTCGCGCAGGGCAACGCGGCCCTCGCTCTTCAGGCCAACATCGACAATCACATGGTCGTCGGTCAGGCGGACAACGCGGCCACGGACGACGGAGCCGTCAAAACCGGTGTCGCGGCCCAGGGTCTCATCAAGGAGGCTGGCAAAATCTTCGCCACGGAAATGATCCGTGGTCTGGGTTGTGGCTGAAGCCATGTGTAACAGTTAATCCCACGCCCGACCGGTGCCTGCTGGCGCCCGACCGGCCATTCCTGCGCCCCGCGTCCTACGGCACGTCTTGCCCGGCCAGTCCGCCGGGGACTTCCCCTGCGGCTGTCCTGCCGAGCCGGATTCGTTCTTCTTCATGAAAATCCACCTCAGAGGGAGGATTTCTGATGTGCACAGAGACCACGCGGGCTTGCTTTGTCAACCCAAACCGGCGGGAGGGGCAAAAAAGCAGCCCACCTGCCGCCCCCGGCCCGGTTTGGGGGCGCGTGGGCCTAACCTGCCTGTGTGGCGAGTCGCTCGCGAGTAATGCGGAGGGCCTCGGCCAGCACGGTCTGGGCATCGGACGTATCGGTCTCAATCACATGGGCGTCAGCCGCAATGCACAGGGGGGCGGTATCGCGCCCGGCATCGGCCGCATCCCGCGCCACCAGGGCCTCTTCCATCACGCGCAGTTTTTCCTGCGCATCCGGGGCGGTGCTGTCCCCCCCGGTTTGCAGGAAACGCCGCAGCGCCCGTGTGGCGGGTGAGGCGGTAATGAACAGTTTGACATCCGCGTTGGGGAAAATGGCCGTGCCAATATCCCGCCCGTCCAGCACGCCCCCACGGGCGGCGGCAAAACGGCGCTGGGTTTCGACCAAAGCGGCCCGCACCGCAGGCTGCGCTGCCACCTGACTTGCCGCCTGTGTGACCTCAGGGCTGCGCAGGTCGGGCCTGCGGGTGTCCTCCGCCACAAGGGCATGCGCAAAGGACTCGGCGGGGTCGGTCGGGTTGGCCCCGGCATCCAGCACCAGCCGTGCGACAGCACGGTAGAGCAGCCCGGTGTCCAGATAGGGCAGGTCCAGCGCCTCGGCCAGCTTGCGGGCCAGCGTGCCCTTGCCAGCAGCAGCGGGGCCGTCAACCGCAATAACAGGTCCACCCTGGCTCATATCCAGAACCCCGCGCCAATGCTGTTCATAAGCGCCAGATAACCGGGGAAGCTGGTGTCGATAAAACCCGTATCGTCAATTTCCACCTGCTGCGCGGCGACCAGACCCAGAACCGTAGCACTCATGGCCAGCCGGTGGTCCATGTGGGTTTGCACCTGCCCGCCACCGGGTATGTCCCCGCCCGTGCCATGCACGATCAGGTCATCCCCCTCAACTGTGGTCCGCACGCCGTTGTTTTCCAGCAGGGCGACGGTTGCACTCAGCCTGTCGCTTTCCTTCACGCGCAGTTCCTCCACGCCACGAAAGCGCGAGGGGCCAGTGGCATGGGCGGCAGCAACGGCCAGAATGGGGTATTCATCAATCATGGACGGTGCGCGTGCAGCGGGCACATCCACCCCATGCAGGGCAGAGGCACGGGCGCGCAGGTCGCCCACGGGTTCCCCCCCCTCGGTGCGGATGTTTGTGATCTCGAGGGCAGCCCCCATTTCCACAAGGGTGGTGAACAGCCCGGTGCGCAGCGGGTTAAGGCCCACACCCGTGATCTGCACATCCGACCCCGAGACCAGAAGTGCTGCCACCAACGGGAAGGCGGCGGAGGACGGGTCACCCGGCACAGCAATATCGCGCGCCACCAGGTCAGGCCGCCCCTTCAGGCGGATGATCCGCCCGCCTGTGGGTGTTTTTTCAACCACCACCTCGGCCCCGAAATGGCGCAGCATGTTTTCCGTATGGTCACGCGTGGCCACGGGCTCTTCCACCCGGGTTTCGCCCTGCGCGTTCAGCCCGGCCAGCAGCACTGCCGATTTCACCTGGGCCGATGCCACCGGCAGGCAGTAATCCAGCGGGGCCGGGTCAGCCCGGCCCTGAATGGCCATGGGCAGGCGCCCGCCCTCACGCGCAAGAAACACCGCCCCTGTGGCGGCCAGCGGGTCCATCACACGCTTCATGGGCCGCTTGCGCAGGCTGGCGTCCCCACTCATGACCGATGTCAGCCCGTGGCTGGCCAGAATACCCGACAAAAGCCGTGCAGCCGTGCCCGAATTGCCCATGTCCAGCACATCTTCCGGCTCGCTCAGCCTGCCAACACCCGGCCCCGTGACCCGCCATGTCCCTGCCTCGTCCCGCACGGGGGCGGCCCCCAGGGCGCGCATGGCGGTGGCGGTACGCAGCACGTCCTCCCCTTCCAGCAGGCCGGTAATGCGGGTTTCCCCCCGCGCAAGGGCCGCGAACATGAGCGCACGGTGGCTTATGGACTTGTCGCCCGGCACGCGGATGGCGCCAGACAGCGGCTGCCGGGCACGTGCCACCCGCAGCGGATGGGAGGAGGAGGGTTCGTGTGTCATGCTCTTTTCTTTCCGGGCTGCGGGTAACAAGTCAATCCGCGCTGGCACACAAAAACCTTCCGATCAGCAGGGAAAAAACAGGCCCATGCAAAAACTCGGGTTTGACAGGAGCGCGCGCGCAGTGGCATTGGCCTCGCTTCAATAGTCTGGTCGATTCGTGTCCGGTGGCTTGTGCCGGGGCGATCGTCCGTGTCGGGGGGTGCCCCACCCCCTCAAACGTCTGCTCAGGATCGACAGGTAGCAAGATGTCCCAGCCCGATCTCGGCACCAAACGCGTCTGCGTCTCCTGCGGTGCCCGCTTCTATGATCTGAACCGCGCCCCCGCCGTATGCCCCAAATGCGGCGCGGAACAGCCCGTTCTGGTGCCGCGCCTGCGCCGCAGCATGGACGGCCTGCCCGCCAGCACGGTCAGCGCCCCGCCCCCCAAGAACACGGATGAGGATATCGATCTCGACACCGATACCGACGACGATGATGATGATGTGATGGAAGACACCGCCGATCTGGACGACGACGATGACGACATCAGCTCCGACATCGATGTCAGCACCGATTCGGAAGATCACGAAGCCTGATCACGCTTCCGGCTGGCATCACGCCAGCCACCAGCCCCTGACCTTCTGCAATGCAGGGCCACGGGGCTGATAGAAACCCGCCCTGACAGGCGGGTTTTTTTATGCCTGCGGGCGGCGTTCGATTTCCACGCCCACGCCCTCGATTTCCTCAAAGACATCCAGCTTTTCAATTCTGACCCGCACAACCCGCACACGCGGCTCGGCCAGAACACCGGCGGCAATCTGTTCGGCCAGGGTTTCCACCAGCCGGATATGCCCTTCGCGCACAATGCGGTGCACGAGCTGCACCACGGGCTCATACGACACCGTGCGACTCAGGTCGTCGGCGCCGGTTTGCAGGTCTGTCCTGTCCTCCACACCAAAATGGACCGACACGCGGATACGCTGTGTCACGCCCTGCTCATGCGGGAACACCCCGATATGCGCGTCAAGCACCATGTTGCGCAAAAACAGGCAGCGCAGGGGCGGCTGGTCCGCCCAGGGAGCAAAAATGGACATGTTCTATTCTTCCAGAGCGGTGCCAGCGGGCATAACCGGAGACCATTGCAGATGCTGCCCGCCATCAAGGGCCAGCATCTGCCCGGTCACGGACGGCAGGGCCAGCAAGGCCAGGGCCGCACGCGCCACTTCCTCAGGCGATGTACCATGCCCCAGCGGCACAGAGGCACACTGCCGGGCAAACTGTTCCTCGGTCTGGCGTGTGCTGGGCAGGGCGGGACCGGGGCCAATGGCGTTAACGCGAATCCCACGCGGCGCAAGGGCCAGGGCCATGGTGCGGGTCAGGGTCCACAGCGCACTTTTGGAAACCGTGTAGCTGACAAAATGCGGGGTCAGGGACCACACGCGCTCGTCCAGCATATTCAGCACCATGCCCCGCCCGTCAGCAGGCATGGCCTTGGCAAAGGCCTGAGTCAGCACAAAAGGTGCGCGCAGGTTGGGTTTCATGTGCGACATCCAGCTTTCCAGCGAGACATCGTCCCATTCATCCCGCTCGAAGGTGGAGGCATTGTTGACCAGCACCCCCAGCGGGCCGCCCAGCACACGCTGGGCCTCGGCCACAAGCTGCTGGGTCTGGCCCTCCTCCGCCAGATCGGCCTGCAACAGGCAGCCCTGCCGCCCCCGTGCCCGGACAGCCTCCAGCGTCTGGGCGGCAGCATCGGCCCCGCCCCGGTGGTGAATGGCCACGTCAAACCCGGCATCGGCCAGCATCAGCACAATGGCCTGCCCCAGCCGTGCCCCACCGCCCGTAACCAGCGCGCGGCGCGCAATGGCGGTCTCTATGGGAAAGATATCCAGTGTCATGGCAAGGGGGTCTCCGTCAGTATCAGGCAGGGCGGCGGGCACCGAGTGCGGCGGCCAGCGTACCATCATCCAGCACGTCCAGCGCACCCCCCATGGGCACGCCCTGCGCCACACGGCTGACGACCACCCCGGCGTGCTGGCCCAGGGCATCCATCAGCCAGTGCATGGTGGCGGCCCCTTCCACTGTGGCACCCAGGGCCAGAATAACCTCGCGCACCTCGCCGGATTCGACACGGCGCAGCAGCGAATCCACATTCAGATCCTCCGGCCCCATGCCCGCCAACGGGGACAGGGTGCCGCCAAGCACCTGGTACACGCCCCAGTGCACCCCGGCACGCTCCAGCGCCCAGAGGTCACCAACCGTTTCCACCACGCAGACAAGCCCGTGGTCGCGCAGCGGGTCGGCGCAGATATGGCATGGGTCAACCGTGTCCAGCGTGCCGCAGGTCGAACAGGTGCGTACGGCAGCCCCCGTCCGTTCCAGCGCACGGGCAAGCGGCAGCAGGCGGCCCTGCGGGTCACGCAGCAGGTACAGCGCCACCCTGCGGGCCGAGCGCGGGCCAAAGCCCGGCAGGCGCCCCAGAAGGCGGATAAGCTGCTCTATCTCCTGGCCACCCATGTCGCTGGCTACCGCGCTATGGGTCAGAACGGCAGCTTGAGGCCCGGCGGCAGGTTGAGGCCACCCGTTACCTTCTGCATTTCTTCCGACGCTTTTTCATCCAGCTTGCGGCGGGCATCTGCGCAGGCCGCCATGATCAGGTCCTGCAGCATTTCCATTTCTTCCGGGTCGGCCAGCTTGGGGTCGATCCGAATCGAGCGCATGTCCCCCTTGCCGCTCAGCACCACTGTCACCATGCCCGCACCGGACGAGCCTTCGATGCTCATGCCCTCGAGCGTGCTCTGCATGCTTTCCATCTTGGCCTGCATCTGCGAGGCCTGTTTCATCAGTGACGCAAGGTTTTTCATCATTATCCCCTTGGGTTCAGGAAGCACAAAAACGGACTGGCACGGCCATGACAGCCCCGCCAGCACTCAGGCTTCCCAGGTCAGTCCGGCGAAAGGCCCGGATCATAGGGCCGTTCATCGTCATCAAGAAAGGCCGCGTCAAGCGGCGCAAACAGGAGTTCTGGCGGCTCCTCAGGCGGCAGGCCGTAGTCGTCCAGCCCGTGGTCGCGCACCTCCCCCAACTCAGCATCGGGGAATGTGTTCATGATCGCCCGCACCAGCGGGTGCTCGGCGGCCTCCCGGCGGCGGAACTGGATAATTTCCGCCCCCTGGGCATCCAGCGTAGGCTCCCCCGGCGCATCGGACAGGGTCACGCGCCATGGCTGGCCTGTTGCCCGCTCCAGCACGCGGCGGAACTGCTGCGTGGCATCGGACGGCACACCTGGTTCAAACCGCACCACCACCTGCCCCGGTGCAAAGCTGACAACATGCGCCGCATGCCGCAGGTGCCCGTGCAGAATGGCCTCACGCTCGTCCTTGACCAGAGCCACGGCCTCACGCCAGCTTCGGGGCATGGCTGCGGGCTGCGGGGAACTCTGAGGCTCCTCCATAGGGGCATGTGCCACCTGCACAACGGGGACTGCTGCCATGACGACATCCGCACCCCCTGCCACCATCAGTCGGGGGCGCGTATCCGCGCCACCACCATCAGGGCCGTGTGCGGGCCTCTGTCGGGCTGTTGCCCCCTGTGGTGCAGCAGCACCAGCCTCGATAGCCGCACCACTACCCCCACCCGTTGGCCCACCTGCCGCACCAATGCGGCGAACAAGGTCTTCAGGGGAGGGCAGATCAGCCACGTAGCACAGGCGGATCAGCACCATATCGGCGGCGGCCCTGCGGTCGGGGGCCGCTTCAATCTCCTGCACGCCTTTGAGCAGCATCTGCCATGCCCGCATCAGCACGGGCACGGTAAAGGTGCCCGCCATCTGCCCGCCGCGCACCCGTTCGGCCTCTGGCATATCTGCCGCCTGCGACAGGCCCGGCACCGCCCGCAGGCGCGAAATGGCATGCACAAGCTCCAGCATGTCACCCAGCACCAGACCGGGGTCGGCCCCACGGGCATGGGCGGCATCCATCAGCCCCAGTGCCTGTGCGGGCTGGCCTGTCAGCACGGCCTCCAGCATGTCAAACACGACTTCGCGGTCGGCAAGGCCCAGCATGTCGCTGACAACATGCGCCTCAATCACACCATCTGCCCCGGTACGGCCTGCCCCCTGGGCAATGGCCTGATCCAGCAGGGACAGCCCGTCCCGCACCGAGCCATCGGCAGCACGGGCAATCAGCGCCAGAGCATCGGCCGCCAGACGGACATGTTCCTTATCCGCAATCCGCCCGAACAGCGCCGCCAGATCAGCCTGTGGCACACGGCGCAGGTCAAACCGCTGGCAGCGTGACAGGACCGTGACCGGCACCTTGCGCAGTTCGGTCGTCGCAAAAATGAAGGTGACCTGAGCCGGTGGTTCTTCGAGCGTTTTCAGCAGGGCATTGAAGGCATTGCGCGAGAGCATATGCACTTCGTCAATGATAAACACCTTCATCCGCCCCTGCATGGGGCGGAAGCGCGTGGCCTCGATAATTTCGCGCACGTCGTCCACGCCTGTGCGCGACGCGGCATCCATTTCCAGCACATCAGGGTGCCGGTCGTTCAGAATAGCTACGCAGTTGGGGCACACGCCGCAGGGGTCTGCTGTGGGGCCACCCGTGCCATCTGGCCCTGTGCAGTTAAGCGCACGGGCAATAATGCGGGCTGTGGTGGTTTTACCCACACCCCGCACCCCTGTCAGCATGAAGGCATGCGCGACCCGGCCCAGCGCAAAAGCATTCCGCAGGGTGCGGACCATGGCCTCTTGGCCAATCAGGTCATCAAAGGTGGTAGGACGATATTTGCGGGCCAGCACCCGGTATTCCACGGCGGAGCCAGAAGTAGATGGCTCTGACGGCGGGGGTGGGGGAGCCGGGGGAGTGTCATCACCGAACAGACCGGGGCCTTCCGGTTCAGGACAGGGGAGGCCCTCATCCTGCGGATGCTGCGGGTCTGCCTGCTGGTTCATGCCTTGCCCGAAAATGGAACTGTGCGCCTGAGCTGTCGCCGGGCGACTGAAAGGAGAGGTGCGCTACAGGGAGCGAAGCACCAGGTGGAAAGCCAGACCGTGACCCGGACGAAACTTGTCATGGCTGCTTCCTTCCGGACCTGACCGGTTTGGCAAGGTATCCGTCCACTGCCGACTTTCCGGTTCCACTCCTAGCACCAAAATGCCCTGCCTGCCAAGCCCGCCTGGGCATGCGTACTTGTTTCTTTGACCTGCCCGCCACCTGCGGGCTAGAAACCCCGGATAAGCCGCAGCACGTGTCAGGAGTACGCCACCCATGTCCGGTTTTCGTTTTCAGGCCCCTTTTGTGGCTGCCCTTGCCATTGCCTGCACCCTGATAACCCCTGCCATGGCAGATGAAGACGGGCCGCCCACGCCGCGCGACAATTCGGTCAACATTCAGCTTCAGAAAGAGCTGGCGGTACTGCACCTCAAGCCCGACGCGGCAAGTCCGGCCTGTATCGACGCGCTGCGGGAGCTGCACAAAACGCAGGACCTACTGAAAAAACACGCCGAGGAAGACCAGAACCCCGACCTTGTCGTCGCCCAGGATATTCTGGAATCCGACTTTGAAACCGCGTCCGAGCGCTGCGCCCCGGATGTGCGCGCCATGTGCGAGGCCCCCAACCCCGCAACAGACGTGGTCAAAACCTGCGAAAAAATAGACAGCCTGCCAGACCAGAATGAGCGTTCCGCGCAGTAACCGCGCAACACCGTACCGCCTGACGTGCCCCACCGGCCCTTATGGCTGGCGGGCGCTCGGGCTGACAGCGGCCCTGTTTTTCATCATCGGTTTTGTCACCTGGCTGAACGGTCCGCTAATTTCCTTCGTGCAAGTCGGCTTTGCCCTGGATGACGCCAGCGCCTTCCTTCTGCCGCTGGTTTTTTATATCTCCTACGTGCTGTTCGCCCTGCCCTGCACGCGTATTCTGGCCCGCACAGGGCTGCGGCGGGGGCTATCCTGTGCCCTGCTGATAATGGCCGCAGGCATGGCAGCCACCGGGCAGGCCATGCACGCTGGCAGCTACCACGCTGCTCTGGCGGGCTTTCTGGTGCTGGGTGGTGGTCTGGCACTGCTCCAGGTCGCCATAACACCCTATGTCAGCCTGCTTGGCCCGCCCGAGCGCGGGGCGCAGCGCATTGCCATGATGGGCCTGTGCAACAAGCTGGGCGGGGTTGTAGCCCCTGTCGTGCTGGCCATGCTGGCCATGCGCCACACCGCAGCCCTGTCCGCCCGGCTTGCGACCGAAAGCAACCCGGCCACCCGCGCCCTGTTACGCCAGCAAGGCCTGGACGCCATCCATGCCCCTGCCCTCGGCATGGCCTCACTGCTGGCCGCAACCAGCCTTTGGCTACGGCTTTCCCCCCTGCCCGATATTACCCCTGCCACCACCCGGCACAGAGCCGGACCATGGGCAGCCTGCACGCCCCGTGCCCTGCTGGGGGCATGTGCCATGTTCCTGTATGTCGGGGTCGAGGTTCTGGCGGGTGACGCCATAGGCACCTATGCGCGCGACCTTGGCATTTCCCTCAACCAGACCAGATTTTTCACATCCCTGACCCTGCTGTGCATGCTGGGGGGCTATCTGGCCGGGCTGCTGCTGTGCCCGCGCGTGCTGACGCAGGAAAAACTGCTGCTGCTCTCCTGCGGCATGGGGGCCGGGGCTGGCCTGCTGGCCTTGGGCACACAGGGCTATGCCTCGGTCTTGTGCATCAGCCTGCTCGGCTTTGCCAATGCCATGATCTTCCCCGCCCTGTTCCCGCTGGCGTTACGGGGGGCCGGGCAGGCCACGGTTGGGGTTTCTGCCCTGCTGGTCATGGCATACTGCGGTGGTGGTATCCTGCCCCAGTGCTTTATCTGGCTTAAACCCATTATGGGCTTCCAGCCCGCCTTTGTGCTGCCGGTTCTGCTGTCTTACGCGCTGATTGCCGCCTATGCCGCATGGTTTGGCCGCGCCGAGCGCCCCGCCCCACCCTTTTTACAACAGGTGCCCCCACCATGACAGAACTGACAGGCCAGCTTGTCCTGCCCGACCGTATTCTGCCCGGCCGGATCACCTTTGGCGCACAGGTGCAGGCCATAACCCCCGACACCACGGCCCCCGACCGCTATATCCTGCCCGGCTTCATAGACGGTCACGTCCATGGGGGCGACGGCGCGGATACCATGGACGGGCCAGACGCCATCCGCAGGCTGGCGCGCTTTCATACCCGCCATGGCACCACCACCCTGCTACCCACGACCATCACCCGCCCATGGGAGGAAATACGCGCAGCCCTGCGGGCTGTGGCCGAAGTCATGCGCACACCCATCCCTCATGGCCCCTGTATTGCCGGGGCACATCTGGAAGGGCCGTTTGTCAGCCCCCACAGGCTGGGCGCACAGCCGCCCTACACACTGAACCCCACGCCTGAAAACATTACCCAAGCGCTGGAAACAGGCTGCGTACGGGTTGTGACTCTGGCCCCGGAGCTGCCCGGTGCGCAGGAAGCCATGACCCGTTTTGCACAGGCGGGGGTGCGGGTCAGTCTGGGCCACACGACGGCAACGTACGAACAGGCAGATATGGCCATACGCTGCATCTGCGCCGCCGGGGGCACAGCGGGCGGGACACATCTGTTCAACGCCATGCCGGGGATTGAAAGCCGCAGGCCCGGCCCCGTCACCGCCCTGATGTGCAGCGATGCCTATGCGGAAATGATTTTTGACACCCACCACGTCCACCCCGCCACCTACCGGCTGACCCATAGGATCATGCCCGACAGGCTGGTCTTCGTCACCGATGCCATGCAGGCCGCAGGCCTGCCGGACGGGCCAAGCCAGCTTGGGGGGCAGGCAGTCATGGTGCGTAACGGCACCGCCCGCATGCCCGATGGCAACCTTGCCGGCAGTGTGCTGACACTGGACACTGCCTTAAGGAACGCCGTGCAGGCTGGCACACCGTTGCAACAGGCCGCCGCCCTTCTGACAGCCAACCCCGCACGCTATCTGGGCCTGACAGACCGCGGTAGCCTGACCCCCGGCCTGCGGGCCGACCTTGTCGTGCTGTCACCAACATTGGACGTGGAAGAAGTCTGGGTGGGTGGGCTACGGGCTGCCTGACAACGCGCTGCCGCAAGTAAATCTGGCCCACCAAGCACCAAGCACCAAGCACCAAGCACCAAGCACCAAGCACCAAGCACCAAGCACCAAGCACCAAGCACCAAGCACCAAGCACCAAGCACCAAGCACCAAGCACCAAGCACCAAGCACCAAGCCATCGGAGCGCAAGCCCGCAGTCAAGGGCAACACAGTATCCGTCCTGCAAGGTGCATGCGGACCATAACGGGCAAGCCCAGCGCCGCTCTATTGTGTTGAAAAACCCTGCCCCGGGGCAGGTTGTAACGGACAGGACTGTGGGAAAGCAGCACCTCCGCTGCTTTCCCTACGCTGTCAGTCAGGCAGGCGCAGGATTGTTTCCACCCCTGCACGGCTTGCCAGAACGGCGGCTTTTTCCCGCACTGTCAGGCTGCGCTCGGCAGCACTCAGGGTTGACGCTTCCGACAGCTTGACCAGCCCGACCAATTGCTCGGCATTAATGGGGTCACCTGGCTTACGTTCATGCGGCAGCATGGCGATGTGTGCGCGTGACAAGGCGGCATCAGCCCGCAGGGCATGCAGGGCGTCACAGGGTTCTTCCGACACGGTGGAAGTTTCCAGCCCATGCTCAAGCATGTTCAGCACGGTGGGAGGGCTGGTTTCCTCTGGCACCAGCAGCAGGCCCGCGCGGCGGAACTCCTGCCCGACAGCCCGGCTACTGGTAAAGGCCACCAGAGGGATGGAAAAGACCAGCCCCAGCAGCACAGGCGTCATCCAGAAAAACAGCGAGGGCGAGACAACCCATGCCCCGGCACCCAGCAGCAGGCCAAACACCGTAAAGCGCCAGTAATTGCGCGCAATTTCACCCAGCGGCACTTTACCATCATCGCGGCGCTGGGCATTCCAGCCCGAGTCGTGCCCGCTGAGAATGGACATGACGCCCGATGTCTGGATGAGCATGGCAATGGGGGCAATCAGCCCGCCCACCAGTGTTTCCAGCAGAATGGACAGGGCTGCCCGCACAGCACCACCGCTGCCCCGCCGGGCCTCGCCATCACACAACAGCGCAATATAGGCCAGCAGCTTGGGGGCCAGCAGCACCGCCATGGTGCCGATAAACACGTATTTGGCCTGTACCGGGTCAACATGGGGCCAGTTGGGGTACAGCAGCTTGGTGTCCCCAAAATATTCCGGCCGCTGGAAATGCGCCTGAAGGGAAATCAGAATACCCGTCAGCAGGAACACCAGCCACAGGGGCGATGTAACATACGCCCCGATCCCGATGATCATATGCAGGCGGCTGACCCAGTGCAGCCCACGTGTGGGCAGAACCTTGACGTGCTGCAGATTGCCCTGGCACCAGCGCCGGTCCCGAATGGCCACATCGGTCAAGGTGGGGGGGCTTTCCTCATACGACCCATCCAGTGCGGGGATCATATGGATGGCCCAGCCACCACGGCGCATGAGTGCCGCCTCGACAAAGTCATGACTGAGGATATGACCACCAAACGGGGGCCGCCCCGGCACATGCGGCAGGCCTGCCTGCCCGGCAAAAGCCCGTGTGCGGATAATGGCGTTATGGCCCCAGTAGTTACCTTCCGAGCCATGCCACCAGGCAATACCAAACGCGATGATCGGCCCGTACACCCGCCCTGCAAACTGCTGAAGGCGCGCAAACAGGGTGCCACCACCCACAATGACGGGCAGGGTCTGGATCAGCCCCACACCGGGGTTGCGCTCCATGGCGTCGGCCATACGCACCAGGGTTGCCCCGGACATAACGGAGTCGGCATCGAGCGTGACCATGTGGTCATAGGCTCCGCCAAACCGGCGTACCCATTCCCCCACATTGCCCGCCTTGCGCTCGGTGTTCTTGTGTCTGCGGCGGTAGAAAATACGCTCATGGCCGCCCGTCTGCTCACGCAGGGTCAGAAACGCGGCTTCTTCCTGCACCCATATGTCGGGGTTGGTGGTGTCGGACAGAATAAACAGGTCAAACGACCCGATCTGCCCGGTTTCCTCCAGGCTGGTGTAAATGGCACGCAGCCCGGCCATAACCCGGTGCGGGGGTTCGTTATAGGTTGGCAGCAGCAAGGCTGTCCGGCGCGCCAGATGCGGCAGATCCCCCTTGCGGCGGATACCCAGGCCCAGCCCACCCCGCAGCACCAGCGAGCAAAAACCCGCCACGGCCGAAGTAAAGGCCAGCGCAATCCACATGAACAGCGCAATAAACAGCAGCAGCATGATCACGCCCAGGGCGGAAAACCCTGCCGCGTCCATGACCTTATGCGTGCGCCATGCGCCATAGGCGGTCATCAGCAGGGCCGAGCCCACCACTGCGGCCCGCCGCAGGATAATACTGTGGGGCGAGGTCGCAGGCGTGCGGCCCCTGCCCTCCATATCCGGCCGGGCGTGCAGGTCCTGCACGGGCATGTCCAGCGGAGCCTCGGGCGGCAGTGCGGGAAACTGCAACCGCTCGGGGGTATTGGCCTGCATGCTTACGGGGTCCATCGATACAGCCACTGTTCCGACACGGGGCCGGAATCCGTCTCCAGCGTAGCGCTCAGATCGGACACCTTGGCATCGCCCGGCACAAATTCAAACGTCGTGCGCCAGCCGTTAATGTCGGGGTTGGGCTCAACCACAACCTTGCGGATTGTCCCTGCCGATGCCTTGGGCACAACATGGAAATGCGTGTCCTTGGGCAGGTGGTCAAACGGTGCCCCGGCAAAGTCGATCGAGAAGAAACGGGCATCGCTGCTGTCGGTCACGGCCCCCACACGGGTGGCCCCGATCCGCGCCAGAGGTGTGGGGAAGGGGACATCCCACCCCCAATACATCCGGTAGGTGTAGGTATATTCCTGCCCCGCACGCAGGGGCTCCTTGGGCCGCCAGAACGACACGATATTGTCGTTGACCTCGTTGGGTGTGGGAATTTCCACAAGGTCCACCCAGCCTGCCCCCCAGTCCCCGATCGGTTCGATCCACAGGGAGGGCCGTTTTTCGTAATGCAGGGCCAGGTCTTCAAAATCATGGAAGGCCCGGCGGCGCTGCATAAGCCCGAACCCGCGCGGCGACACATCGGAGAAGGTGGAAACCTGAAGGTCCAGAGGGTTACGCAGCGGGCGGAACAACTGCTGGCCCGAGCCAGTCCACATCTGCAAGGCTTCGCTGTCATGGGCAGCGGGGCGCCAGTCGTCCACATGGTTGTGGTCGTTGGCGTCAAAATAATACATGCCGGTCAGCGGGGCTATGCCCGACTGCTCGATGGCTGTGCGGGGGAACAGGGATGTCTGCACATCAAACACCGTGGTGTCGCCCGGACGGATGGTAAAGCGGAAGGCCCCTGTCAGCGACGGGCTGTCCAGCAGGGCGTGCAGCACCATGGCCTGCACGCCAGGGCGGGGTTTTTCCAGCCAGAATGCGCGGAAGAGGGCAAATTCCTCACCCTTGGGGTCGCCCGTGCCGTCAGCAAAGCCACGCGCTGACAGGCCATAGATCTGCCCCTTGGCAATGGCCCGGAAATAGGACGCACCAAGGAAGACGCAGAACTCCTCCTTGACCCCAGGGGTGTTAATGGCCGCCCGCAACCGCAGACCAGCAAAGCCCAGATTGTCATCAACCTTGAGGGCCGGGTCGGCGTAGGTGAACAGGTCTGGCGAGTAAGGCACCGCGCTGGACTGGCCGTTGACGACCTCATAAATCGCGATGCGGGGCCGGTAGAGGAACCCACGCGGGAAAAATTCCGCGTCAAAATCCAGATTATCGGCCGCCCACAGGGCGCGTTCCGGCCGGTAGGCAATGCCCCGGTACTGGTCGAAATTGAGGTTGTCGAGCACCTTGGGCAGGTGCTGGTCTGGCGCCTGATACGCGGCGTTGGACAGCCTGCGCGCAATCTGGATGACGGTACTGTCATCAAACGTGCCGGTTGCGCCGCTTATTTCCTCCGCCCGTGCGGGACGGGCCAGCCCCCCAACCAGAGAGGCCAGAGTAGCCCCCGCCCCTGCCCGGATTACGTCGCGCCGTTGCACCTTTACTGACACACCTGTCTCCCGCATCTGTTGCCTGTCGGACATGATACCCACCATGCCTGCCAGATATCGCTCCATGATAAAGGGTTTTTTATGGACCCATGAGGCATCTGGCGAAAAAAAATTCCGGTCCGCACCTGCACGGCCCCAGATGTTACACATCTTGCACGCCTTTACCTGCATGCGACAAAGATGGTCCCGGCACCGTGCTGATGATACAGCCCGACTAGAACCACCTTAAACACGCAAGGGCGATATGACCAATCCGAGCGCAGATACCACCTGGCGTGCCATGACGCCAGACGATCTTGCAGGCGTCATCACGCTGGCAGGGCATATCCACACCGACTACCCCGAGGATGCTGCTGTCTTTGCTGAAAGGCTGGCCCTATGCCCCACGGGCTGCCTTGTTCTGGACGGGCCGCTGGGCGTGGTGGGGTATCTGATCAGCCACCCGTGGCAAGGGCCGCTTTCCCCCCCGCTCAACACCCTTCTGGGCGCGCTGCCCGCAACGCCGGAGAGTTGGTACATTCACGACGTAGCTCTGGCCCCTGCCGCGCGGGGTGCTGGACATGCGGGCAAGGTTGTCCCGCTGGTAGAGGGCATGGCCCGCCAGCATGGTCTACCCAGGCTGAGCCTGACATCCACCGGGCAGGCGCTGTCCTTCTGGCACCGTCAGGGTTTTGTCGATGAGGTGATCACCGAGGCAGAACGCGCGATTCTGGCGTCCTACGACCCGCAGGCCCGGCTAATGACACGCCCTGTCGCCTGAGACTCTGTGGGTCAGGACAGCCTGAAAAACCCTACTCCGGAGTGGAAAGAGCCACCGTTTCTGACCGTCGCCTTGTTGCTTACAAGGCGACGATCTTTGCAGCTTTAGAAAAAACTGCCCCAGAAAGTTTTTTACCGCCTGCTGTTAGAGCAGGGTCTTAGAGATCATCTTCCTCGGTTTCATGATCATTCGAGGTCATCATGGCCTCGGCCACGACACCGGCATGCTCACGCACCTTGCGTTCAATCTCAGCAGCCATTTCGGGGTGGTCACGCAGGAACTGTTTGGCGTTTTCACGCCCCTGACCAATGCGCTGGCTATCGCACGAAAACCAGGCCCCAGACTTTTCAACCACGCCCGCCTTCACACCAAGGTCAATCAGCTCCCCAACCTTGCTGATGCCTTCGCCGTACATGATGTCAAACTCGACCTGCCGGAACGGCGGAGCCATCTTGTTCTTCACCACCTTGACGCGGGTCTGGTTGCCCATGACCTCGTCCTTGTCCTTGATGGAACCAATGCGGCGAATATCCATCCGCACCGAGGAATAGAACTTGAGGGCATTCCCCCCCGTCGTGGTTTCGGGGTTGCCGAACATGACCCCGATCTTGAGACGGATCTGGTTGAGGAAGATCAGCAGCGTGTTGGACCGGGCAACCGTGCCTGTCAGCTTACGCAGGGCCTGGCTCATCAAGCGGGCATGTAGGCCAACGTGGCTGTCGCCCATATCGCCTTCCAGCTCGGCACGGGGGACAAGGGCTGCCACACTGTCCACCACCAGCACGTCAATAGCGCCTGAGCGCACCAGCGTGTCGGCAATTTCAAGCGCCTGTTCACCCGCATCGGGCTGGCTGATCAGCAGGTTATCAATATCCACGCCAAGCTTTTTGGCGTAGCCGGGGTCCAGCGCGTGTTCGGCGTCAATAAAGGCGCAGGTACCACCTTTTTTCTGCGCCTCGGCAATGGCATGCAGGGCCAGTGTGGTCTTGCCCGAACTTTCGGGGCCATAAATTTCCACAACGCGGCCACGCGGCAGGCCGCCAATGCCCAACGCAATGTCCAGTCCCAGCGAGCCGGTGGAAATTACATCCCCCTGCTCCTTGGGGCGCTGCCCGAGGCGCATGACAGACCCTTTGCCAAACGCACGCTCGATCTGACCCAGCGCGCCTTCAAGAGCCTTTGCCTTGTCCATTGTCCACCATCCTTACTGCTTGCCGACCAGCCCAGCCAGACTGGGGGCGCGGAATACCATGACACATCCCGGCAGGGCCGGTAACACTGCACGTTAAGATTTCGTCCTCATTATGTTCTATATCGAACAAAATGGCAACATCCAACGTCATGCCCCGGTCCGGCACCCCGCAAACCGGGGCCAGGCCGAGGCCACGCCTGGGGTTAGTGCCCCACCGGCAGGGCCAGACCTGTGCCACGCGGGTCTGTCCAGGCAAAGCAGCTTTGGGCATTTCCCGGCAGGCCAGCAGGGCAGGACACGGAATTGGCCCGGCCAACACCCTGCGTAACCTCCGGACGGACACCTGCCACGGCCGAGTGCAGCGCAATGGCCGCCGTATCCGCCGCCACATTCTGCCCCGATGCCGCCGCCGCAGCGCGGAACTGCTGGGTGCCCACATGGGCAATACCTGCCGCCAGCAAAGGCTGCGGACGACGGGCAGGAGAGGCCGCAAGCACAATCCCGGTGGACCCCGCAATGCGCCCGGTGCCAAACAGGTTATTCATGCTCAGGGCGCAGGCAACGGTTTCCCCAGTACGATCAGTCACGACATAGCTGGTTGACGCCGGAAGAGCCGCAAGCCCACCCCCGGCAGGAGCATGCCCCGAATCCAGCAGAGCCTGAGCGTCGGCCACATTCATAGTCTTGCCACCATGCTGGCTGCGCCAGCCCGCCACCACCTGCTCGGCCCGCACACCCTGCCCACCGGCCAGATACAGCAGGGCCATACCCAGCCCACCATCAGCCGGAGGCGGCAGGAAGCTGAGGTCAACCCCACCTGCCCGTGCCGTCAGCGGTGTCTGGACAGTCGCCAGAGCGGAGCGCAGGTCCTGAATGTCCAGCGCCCCCCCGGCTGTGTTAGCCCCCGTCACAAACACCTGCCCCAAAGACCCACCATACAGGTCACCAACGCCTGCCGTACGCATGCGTTCCAGCGCACCGGCAAGGCGGGTCTGCACCAGCAGGTCATCCGTACCCAGCACGCTGCCGTCGCTTTTAGTAAAAATAGCCCGTGCTTTTTCGTCCGCCAGCAGGGCGTTCTGCACAACCGCCAAGTCGGAGGCCAGCAGACCGCTGACGGGCACGCCATGCAGCGCAAGATCACGCGCGGGCAGGAACAGACCGTTCAGATCGACACTGCCATAGCGCAATTGCAGCAGGAACAGGCCACGGGCCAGCATAGGCACTGCGGCAGGTCTGTCCGCCCCGGCTGCATTGCCTGCCCCCGCAGGAGGCACAAACACAAAGGCCTGCCCTGTGGCATCACCCGGCCGCCAGGCCAGACACGCCCCACCACTGCCGAGCGATGCACGGGACGGCAGGGTAACGGACAGTGCCAGCCCCAGCGCCGTTGCAGCATCGGCCGCGTTGCCGCCCCGCGCCAGAACATCATGCGCGATCTGGGCAGCACGCGGCTCATCCGCTGCGACACTGCCGACAAAACCACCCTCAACAGGCTGGGTGACAGTCCTTGGCCCGCCACACGCCGCCAGAGCGGTTGTCGCCACCAGTGCCAGAGCGGCCATGCGTGATGGCCGCCGGAAGGACAGAAGGCGGGCGCGGGACAGGATAGAAAAACGTTTCTGGAATCGGGCAGCCACGCCTTGAATTCTCCACTGCTGGGCCCGTCCGGCGGGCAGACGCAATTTTTAACCTGTTTTGGATTAACCTGCTTTCCCCATGGCAGCAACAGAGATACACGCCCCAACGGGCCAGCACCCCTTGCGGGAACAGCCGCGCCTGCCATAGCATCCACCCCCATGGACACGCACAGCATGCTTAAATCTTTTTCCCTGCGCGCCCGCCAGGCCACCATGGCCGCGGTCGCAACCCTGCTTGCCATGGGGGCCACCACCCCGGCCCGGGCGGCTGACAGCAGCTTTACCCCCGCCCAGCGGGCCGAGATTGTCACCATCATGCGCGAGGCGCTGAAAACAGACCCCACGATCCTGTCCGAGGCCATTACAGCCTTGCAAAACAAGGCTTCGGCACAAAAAGCGGCCTCCGCGCTGGATGTGGTGCGCCGCAATCCGGCCCAGTTCGGCCAGAGCACGACCGACGTGGTGCTGGGCAACCCCCATGGCACCCTGAGCGTGGTGGAATTTTACGACCCGCGCTGCCCCTACTGCCGCAAGGTGCTGGCCGACCTTGATACGCTGGCCGCGTCCGAACCCCAGCTCCGGCTGGTGGAAAAAGTTATTCCCGTCCTTGGTCCCAACAGCGTGCTGGACTCCCAGGCCATTATGGCAGCGGGACTCCAGAATGCGTATCTGCCCTTCCAGAAAGCCCTGATGACCGATACCGGTGCCCCCGGCCCCGACCGGATCCGCCGGGTGGCCAAACAGGCCGGGCTGGATGCGGACCGCCTGCTGCGGGACATGAAAAGCCCTGCCGTCACATCCGCCCTGAGCCATAATGTGGCTCTTGCACGCTCGATTGATCTGGACGGCACACCAACCTTTATCATCGGGGAGCAGGAAATTATTCCCGGTGCGGTCTCGCTGGAAGACCTCAAGGCCTCTCTGGCCAAGTTGAAGCAGCACACGCACTAAGCATATAGAACCGGGCTGGACGGACCGCGCACCAGCCCTGCTTTTCAGCCTGTGTGGCCGTCCGCCGCGCCATACAGCTCCACCCCCAGCACCAGCAGCAACACCACAGGCACCAAAAAGGGCAGCCGCATGATGTGGTCCAACCAGGTGCCGGTTGCCGCCATAATGGCGTAGGTCAGCGCCGATGTGCCGGGCAGCACCACAGCCTCCAGCGCAGGGCGGCGGGGATCATCTTTTCCAAAAGTTACAAACCGCCCCACAAAAGCGCTGGAAAAGCGGACAATATTATTGGTGACAACAAGGGTCTGGAGGCTGACCGCCCCAAAACGGGCAATCATTTCCCCCTGCATGCCAAGAGCCAGCGACAGCAGCGGCAGTTCCAGCGGAAAGCGCAGCCACGGCACCAGCCGGACACACCCTGCCACCAGCAGCACCCCTGCCGCCAGAAACAGCCCCAGTGCCGGGTGCCGCAGGCGCGAGCGTATAAAAGCCGCCAGCATGCAGCCCAGCACAAAACCCGCGAGCGCGTAGAGGATACTGTAAAACCGTACCCATTCCCCCAGGCTGAAAGACCAGCCTAGTTCCACGGTATTACCGGTCATGATGGCAGGGTAAATCCGCCCGAAGTCCTGATAACCAATAACCTCGACAATGCCGCACACGGATGTCAGCCCCATGACGCGCAACACCAGACGCCGCAGGGGCATGGAGGGTGTCCCGACCGTATCAGCCACAACCGCCCGCCCTGGCCCAACCGTACCCGGCAGCCGAGTCGCCCCTGTTCATATCGGCTTTTCTCCTCCGTGACTGGCGTGTGCCTTCACCACTCTATCGAGGCCCACACCTAGCATGCACCCGCCAGACCCCGACAGGTGTTTTGGAAGAGACCGCCGCTCGGGCCTGTTACGCCACCACCCGGCGCTGCGCATCCCCCGCGGGGCCGGGCCCCTGTGTGGGCCCACGCACGCTAATACCCGCCTGCCAGCGCCCACCCACAGCCGCCGGACTGTGAGATGAAAAGGCCGAGAACCGGACTGGGCACCCCTGCGCCAATGCCCGCGCCCCTGGGCCTTCTGGCCTGTCCAGCCCTGACCCACGGTTGCGCAAGGTCCGATCCCGCCCGGCTTCCTGCGCTGACAGCACCGGGCCGCAGGGCACGGACACACGGCCCAAGGCTTCCGCTGCCTGATATTTATCCTTATCCGACAGCCATGCCTCAATCTGGCGATAGATGTCGAACAGATGGGGCTCACGCGCAGCCTGAGTCTCAAACTCGGGGTCCGTCATCCAGTCCGGCTTTCCAATCACCTGGCAGAGGTCTGGCCATCGGTCGGGGTCCACAATCACGTAAATATAATCGTTGGGGTCGGTCTTCCAGTTCCGGCACCGCAGCATCCAGCCTGGTACGTCGCCCCGGCTGGCGTTTCCACGTCGTGCCGACGGTGGGGCTGCCAGAGCCTGCGCACCTTCCGGCGTGGGCTGAACCGGCGCGCCATGGGTGCACAGGTTCAGCACCGCATCCTGTATGGAAATATTGACCCGCTGCCCCCGCCCCGTGCGTTCCCGGTGGAACAAAGCCGCAAGCACGCCCGCAAGCAGGGTCATGCCTGTGCCAGACTGGGCCATGGCTACGCCCCCCAGCATGGGGGGCCCGGCCTCCCACCCTGTTGTGGCGGCGGCACCCCCTACACACTGGGCTATTTCCTCATATTTCAGGAACGGCTCATAGGGTGATTTATCCGCCCCACCCCGCACCGTGCCGTGGATCAGCCGGGGGTTGAGCGCCTGAAGGCTCTCCCACGCCAGACCAAGGCGCTCCAGCGTGCCTGATGCAAAGGTATCCACCAGAATATCCGCATCCTGCACAAGCTGGTCGAGTGTTGGGGGCCCGTCAGCACTGACAGAATCGGGCGCGGGACTGCCCACCCCAGCATGCCTATGTGCCATAGCCAGAATGGTGGAAGGCTCCACCCTGTGTACAGTCGCGCCGAACCAGGCGAGCATCTGCGTACAGATCGATCCTGCCTGAGTTTCCGTAACGTCTATAACCTGGATACCTTCCAGTGGCGGGTACATTTCACTTATCTTTCCGAACGAATACTATGGGGGACGATAGGAGCTTGCTGGCAGTGCCACATTGATACTGATCAAAAATCCGGCTCTTCCCCAACAACCGACAATCCCGCACAGCGCATACCCTCGGCCATGGACGACCGTACCCGGCAAAATGGGCCAACACTGGCAGATTTACGCCCCCGCCATGCAGCACAGGCAGGGCAGGCTCCGCCCCATGGGGCCTTATTTCCCCCTGTTGTGGGGTTTTGCCGACCCCGGACTTCTGCGATTTATGTTATAACAAATTGACCCCGCCATCACATTCTGGTTGCCATGCCGCTGTTCTCGTCCTCCTTCGCGCGCCGAAGCCTTGCCCTGCTGTGGGGCCACACCATGCCCACCGGCATCATGCACTGGCTGGGCCTGCGCTCCATCACCCTCGCCCCCGAACAGATTGCCATACGCGAGGGGCTGCGGGCGGGGGTGTCTGTAGGCAGTGTCATGGTGGTGGCCTGGGCGCTGGATATTCCCCTTATGGCCTGGTCGGCCTTTGCTGCCTTCTGGACATGTCTGGTGGACCCCGGTGGCAGGCTGGGTTTTCGCTTTAAAAGCCTGCTTCAGTTTGGTGTTGGGGGCACACTGGCGGCAGGGGTGCTGTCGGCCGCAGCGGGGCTGGGTACGGTGCCCGTGTTTGTGGGGCTGGGGGCGTGCATTTTCCTGTGCGGGTTAATACGCCAGCGCGGCCCCGTGCCTGCCCAGATCAGCGTTATGGTGGCAATCGTGTCCGTTGTGGCGGTCTGCTACCCGCAGACACCCTGGGGTGCGCTGCAACTGGCAGGCATGTTTGCCATGGGGGCCACCTGGGCGCTGGCCATCTGTATTCTGGCCTGGCCGGTGGACCCTTACGCCCCACGCAAGCAGGCCTGTGCCGCCATCCTGCGCGAACAGGCCCACATGATCGCCCGACTGCTGGAAACAGCCCGCCCCGGCCGCAACACCCGGTCGCACTATCAGGCCACCAGCGCCTACCGGCGCGACATCCGCAGCCGGATCGAGCAGAGCAGAGCCGCACTCGAACTGCTGGCCACAGGCGGCGTGGGCGCACAGGCCTATACGACCCTCGGCCCGGTGTTGGAGGCCTGCGACCAGATTTTTGTTGTCACACTGGCGTTTGAACACGCAGCCCTGGCCAGCCCCCCTGCCCCCCCGGCACGGCGCATTATCAAAGCACTGGCTGTTGCCCTGCACCGCACCGCGCGGGAAGTGGCGGCAGCGGAGCTTAACCCGGCCTTTCTTGACTTCAACATCAGCTTCCTCAACCGTGCCGGACAGTCGGGGGATGATGTTTTTGCCAAGGGTGCGCTGCTCTGTGCCCGGACATTCAGCGACCTCAAGGACGCATGGAGCACACCGCAGGACACAGGCCTTGTCCACGCCAGCCCTGTTGCCCAGCGCCCATCCCGCCGCCCCACACAGGTCTTTGTGCGCCATGCCATCCGCCTGACGCTGGCGGTTCTGGTGTCCTACGCCATCGCGCTGGCGTGCAGCCTGTCCTATGCCTACTGGGCTATGATGGCGGTTGTGGTGGTGGTGCAGCCCAGCATCAACAACACCCTGCCCCGTGCGATCGAACGTGTGGCGGGCAGTATTACGGGGGGGATCATGGCGGCCCTGATGGGTCTTGCCCTGCCGTCCTGGCTGCTGCTTCTGCTGGTCTTTCCGCTCTCGGCCGTCACCATTGCGTTCCGCAGCGTCAATTACACCATGTGCGTCATGTTCATGTCCCAGCTTTTTGTGGTGGTGACAGACCTGATCAGCAACACCCATGACTGGGACGTAGCCTTTGCCCGTATGCTCAACAACAGTATCGGCAGCATTATTGCGTTGCTGGCCTGTGTTCTGCTGTGGCCGGGCAGGCGGCCGCAATCGTTGCAGACCGCCACCGTGCAGGCATTTGAGGCCAATATTGACTACGCCCTGCTGGTGCTGGCCCCCACCAAGACCGGGTGGGACCGCATCAACCAGGCCCGCAGAAACGCAGGCACGCAGTCATCCCAGGCGGAAATCCTCTATCACAAAGCCTGTCTGGAAGGCTTCCGCCGTTCGGACATGCTCAACACCTGTGGGGAAATTCTGTTCCTGCTCCGCCAGCTTGCGGGCAACACCAGTGTCTGGTGGCTGGAACAGGCGGGTACTGCTGCGGGCACCACCGCACAGCACGCCCATTTTCATACCCGGCTGGCCCAACGCTACGCCAAAGCCCCGCAACGCTTTAGCCCCGAGGACGAAGGCACCCTGCCCGCCATGCTGGCTTTTCTCAAAACCGTGACGGTGGAAGAAGGGGCAGACCAACCTGAGCCTCCCCCCGTTGTAGCCAGCGCCACCCAACCCCGGACGGCACCGGGTCTGGGGGCCTGACAGCCCCCTCCCTACGGCCCTCTGACGCAAGGTATTAGTGTGGTACCAGTTCCTTTTGAGAACTGGCCGGTTCTTTCAGGCCGGAATACTGCATAACCCCAAAGGACATGGTCTGGTCTGGCGTTGGCAGTTGCCTGCTGTCCCAGCCACCGCCCAGAGCGCGGATAAGCCCCACGGTATTCTGCAACGCGCTGGCCTGCACCTGCACCTGGTCAATCCGGGCATCCAGCGTGTTAACCTGAGCAATCAGGGCGTCCAGATAGCTATCCGCCCCGCCTTTATAGAGGGTCATGGTCAGGGTCTGGGTTTTCAGCGCTGTTTCCACCGCCTGTTTCAGCCGCTCATTTTCAGCCCGCAGGCGTGATGTGCGCGACAGACCATCCTCCACATCGCGGAAAGCGGACAGAACAGTCGTGCGGTACTGGTCGCGTGTTTCACGATAAACAGACCAGGAGTCCTGCAACTGGGCGCGCCGCAGCCCCCCTTCAAACAACGGCAGCGAAGCCGAAGCCCCATACGACCACATGCTGTTGGCCAGATTGGCCAGGTTGAAGCCGTTGGAATCAAAACCGCCATTCGCATCAAAGAAAATATGCGGATAGAAGGCCGCCCGGGCAATGCCAATACCCCGGTTGGCCTCGGCCATCTGACGCTCGGCCACAGCAATATCGGGCCGCCGTTGCAGAATGTCGGAGGGAATACCCGTGGGGATCACAGGCTCGGCGTCCGACAGGTGATCAGCCGGTGCAATGTGGAAGTCGGAGGGCTGGGCGTTGACCAGCACCGCAACCGCATGCTCCATCACCTCGCGCTGGGCCTGCACGTCCAGCAGGTGTGCCTGGGTCATGTAAAGCTGGTTTTGTGCACGGGCGACATCAATGCCCGTGGCGTTCTGGTTTTTCAGCCGTGTCTGCGTCACATCCAGCGCCTGCTGGTAGTAATGGAGCGATTGCGTGTAAATGGCGCTCTGGGCGTCCAACCCCCGCAGGCCGAAGTAATCTGTCGCCAACTCAGCCTGTAGGCTCAGGCGGGCAGCCGCATACTGGGCTGCCTGCTCCTGTGCAAAGTATTTCTGTGTCCGCACCTTGTTACGGATGGAGGACCAGATGTCAGGCTCCCAGCTTGCCAGACCCGAGTAATACTCATCCGTTGCCGTGATCGCCCCTTTGTAGCGGAACAGCCTGTCGGCAGAGCTTTTGTTGTCGCTGGCCCCAAACGCCAGCCCGACATGGGGCAGCAGGGCAGAGCGCGCCTGCATGACAGCCGCGCGGGACTGGGTAAAGCGCTCCGCCGCCGCCTGCAGGTCGGCATTGTTGGCCGTCGCCTGTTCCTCCAACTGGTTCAGGGTCGGGTCACCAAAGAGCGTCCACCAGTCGGCATGCAGCGCAATGGTTGTGGGGGCTGCCTCGCGGAACAGACCCTGACCATGCCAGGTGGCAGGCACCACATACTGCGGCGGCTGATACCCCGGTGCCAGATCACAGGCACTCAGCGCCGTCAGGGCCAGCAGGACGGGAGCCGCCTTCCACCGCGACAGTTTTTTGAGGGTGGGGTGGGTCATTCCTCCTCCTCCTCCTCGTCATCACCGGCGGGGGTGCCGCCTTTTGCATGGGCTGTATCCAGATACCCTTTTTCAGGCTTTGTGGGCCGCACTGTCTGCCCGTCCAGCAGGTCGGCAGGCGGGTTGTTGATGATCCTATCCCCTGGGACCACACCAGCACTGACCTCGGTATAGGCATCGGCCATGCGGCCCACGGTAATGTTACGGTAGTGGGCGACATCATGCCCATCAACCACAGCCACCTGCATACCGTGTTCCTGAAACACCAATGCCCCTGTGGGCACAGTATAAACACCCTTGTCCGCCGGTGCTGTCAGAGTGACCGAGGCAAAGCTGCCGGGCCAGAGCTTCTGGTCAGCATTGTCAATGGAAAATTCGGTCACCACTGTGCGGGTATTGGGGTCAAACCCTTTAGCAATGGTCAGAAACTTTGCAATAAACACCTTGTCAGGAAACTGCGGCACAACAACCCGCGCCACCAGCCCCGGCTTGAGGATGGAGGAAAATGTTTCCGGCACAGACACAAACAGACGCATGGCATGCGTGTCAGCCACAGTAAACAGCTCGCTACTGGTGCCATTGGCGTTCATGTTGCCGCTGCCCGCACCCACGTAATCACCGACGTTGATGTTACGAGAAATCACAACACCATCAAACGGCGCCTCAATAGTTTTGAACTGCACCTGTGCGCCAATCTGATCCACCTTGTGCTGGGCCGCTTCCAGCTCTGCGTGGGAGGATTTTTCATTCGCGTTCTGCACCGACACAGACTGCCCGGACACCGCCTGCGACTGCCCCATGGACCGCCAGCGTGTGGCGGTAATGGAGGCCAGACCATATTTGGCCTGCGCCACCTTAAGGTCTGCCTGTGCCTGAGCATACTCTGCGTCCAGCCTTGGGGTTTTCAGCTCTGCCAGAACATCACCCTTTTTGACCTGCGCGCCGTAATCCCGGTACCACATTTTAACGTAGCCCGATGCCTGGGCATAAATCGGGGCTTCGTACCAGGCACTGATCGTGCCTGGTAGCGTCATGGACAGGGTGTCGGGCGCAGGCTTGGGCTGCACGACCGCCACATCAGGCACGGCGGCATAGCTGGCCGTTTCCTGAATATGCACGGCGTTGCGTGCGCGTTGGACCAGCAGGTAGCCAATATCAGCCACCATGACCGTAACAACCAGAATAACGAAGATTCTGCCTTTGCGAGAGAAGGACATCAGACAGCCTCCTGCCGGGTTGCGTCACCCTTGGGGGATGCGTGTTCCGGGCGATGATGAAAAATAGCGTAAACACAAGGGACAAACAGCAAGGTAGAAACCGTGGCCACGATAAGACCCCCGATAACAGCCTTACCCAGCGGTGCATTTTGCGAATTGCTGATAGCCATGGGTACCATGCCAATAACCATGGCCGATGCTGTCATGATAACGGGGCGGATACGACCAAACCCGGCCTCGACCGCGGCCGCTATGGCACTGCCATGCACCGCAAACCGCTCCTTGGCAAAAGCAACAATCAGGATCGAGTTTGCCGTCGCTGTGCCCATGCACATGATAGCCCCTGTCAGCGCAGGCACGGACAGCCGCGTCTGGGTCAGGAACAGGCTCCAGGCAATGCCCGCCAGCGCACCCGGCAGGGCCGAGACAATAATGAACGGGTCCACCCAGGACTGAAAGTTGATGACGATAAGCATGTAAATCAGAAGGATCGAGACAGCCAGACCGACCACAAGCTCCACATAGGCACCATGCATGGTGGTTGCCTGCCCACGAATATCCACCACAGCGCCGCGTGGCACATCGGCGCTGGTCGCCGCCACAACCCCATTCACTTTCGACAGCACAGAGCCAAGGTCGGAATATTCTGTCGATACGTAAACATCAATTTCAGGCATGGAGTTGTAATGAGAAACCTCACCCGGTGTGCCTGTAGGTATAACCGAGCTGATGCTGCCCAGAAGCTGCATATCCTTGCCATTGGGGTCGTTATCACCCTTGTCGACAGGGATGGTCAGCAGATTGTTGTAGTGGGTGAGCTGATCCTGCGAGACATAGACGTTCAGCGGGAAAGTAATCCCCGTTTTGGGATCCAGCCAGTACTGGGGGTCCACTGTCTGACTGCCTGACAGGGTCATGAGTTCGTTATTGGCAATATCACCTTCCGTCATGCCAGTTGCCTGGCTGAATGTGCGGTTGCCCTGCACAAACAAGGTCGGGGTTTCCATGGTCTGCTGGATCACGGTATCCACCGCACCGGGGATGGTGCGCAGGCGGTTGACCAGCTTGCGCGCATACTCGTAGTTGGCGCGGATATCGGGGCCGGAAATCTGCACGTCAATCGGCGCGGGTGAGCCAAAGTTGAGGATTTTTTCTGTCAGGTCAGCAGGCTGGAAGGTAAAAACCGTGCCGGGGAAAGCCGCCGACAGATCACGCCGCAGGATGGCGCGATAATCCCACACAGGCGACATGTCATCCTTGAGCGAGATGGTCAGGTCGCAGTCCTGCGTGCCAACGGTCGGGGTGGGGATAAAAGCCTGGTTATGCGGCCCTTCGGGCAGGCCACAGTTGTTGATAATGCCCTCTACTTTACCATGCAGGATATTTTCTATCCGGTCATCAACCAGAGTGACAATACGGCCTGTGGTTTCAATACGGGTGCCCAGAGGCGCGCGCATGTGCATCTGCAACATGCCCGATTTCACCTCGGGGAAGAAATCCTGCCCGGTAAAGGCGAACAAGCCCAGAGACAGCAGGGACAGACCCAGAAAGACGGTTGCAAAGCGCCGCCGGTTATTGACCAGTTTTTCCAGAAGCTGGCCGTAGTTCTTACGGAAAATGTGAAAGCCGTGCTCAAAGCGGTTCTGAAAGCGGCCAAAAACACCTTTGGGCAGCGCCTGATGTTCGTCCCCATGCTGACCGGGGTGGACCTGCCCTGCGAGCAGATACTTGGCCATGGTCGGCACCAGCGTGCGTGACAGAATGAACGAAGCCAGCATGGCAAACACAATGGCTTCCGCCATGGGCATAAACAGCCAGCCAGCAACACCACTCAGCCTGAAAAGAGGTGTCCACACCACGCAGATGCACAAGGTTGAGACAAATGTTGGAATAACAATCTGGTTTGCCGCATCAATAATAGCGGTTTCCAGGTCTTTACCCATTTCAAGGTGGGCGTCGATATTTTCGATCATCACCGTGGCATCATCGACCAGAATACCAACAGCCAGCGCCAACCCCCCCAATGTCATGACATTGATGGTCTGACCCGACAGCAGCAGGCAGATAATGGCGGAGAGAATGCACAGGGGAATGGAGGTGGCAATAATAACCGTGGCCCGCCATGAGCCAAGGAACAGCAGCACGACAAGGCCTGTCAGGGCGGCGGCTGTCACCATTTCACGCACAACGTCGGTAATGGCATCTTTCACGAAAATGGAGGCGTCACTCAGGATGGAAATATGCACATCAGGCGGCACAAGCTGCTGGATACGCGGCAGCAGTTCCTTGGTGCGTGCAACAACATCGAGTGTTGAAGCATCACCACTTTTCATCACCACCACTTCCACACCCTGGCGGCCCTTGACCACGACAAGGTTGGTTTGCGGGTGGCCACCACGGTACACATTGGCCACGTCGTGCACATAAATGACCGAGTTACCAACACGTTTAACAGGGATATCCCCCAGCTCCTTCATGGAGCGTGGTGTTGCGTTGGTCTGCACCATCCAGTCAGTGCGGTCTATTTTCTGATCGCCTGCAGGCAGCACGATGTTCTGCTTGCGCAGGGCATTCTGCACGTCCATGGCAGACAGGTGGTGGGCCTGAAGCTGCTTCTGGTTCAATGCCAC
Source organism: Acetobacter vaccinii (assembly GCF_008365315.1). Taxonomy (NCBI): domain Bacteria; kingdom Pseudomonadati; phylum Pseudomonadota; class Alphaproteobacteria; order Acetobacterales; family Acetobacteraceae; genus Acetobacter; species Acetobacter vaccinii. The sequence goes on from NZ_CP043506.1 coordinate 933,730, forward strand.
CATGATAAAGCTGTCCATGCCCCCATACGGGTGGGGCAGCACAGACCCCGGCACCGTTACCAGAATGGGGCGGATGCGGGTCATGGCAATTTTGTAAAGGTCAGACGGTGTCTGCTTGTCTGACGTAATCTGCAACGAGAGAACCGGGACGGACGATGCATCCAGCCGCATGACCATGGGGGCTGGAATATTGTCCGGCAACTGCTTGATAACGGTCTGGGAAATAGCTGTGACTTCGGCCTCAGCCTCACCAATATCCGTTCCGGGCTGGAAGTAGATATTGACGATACTGCGGCCGTAGTAGGAGCTGCTTTCCATATGCTCGATCCCCTCCACAGTGGAGGTGACGGCAAGCTCATAGTTATAGGTGATTCGTCCGGCTACTTCCTCCGGCAGCATGCCACCGTATGTCCAGACAACGGACACGACGGGTATCTTGATGTTAGGAAATACGTCGGTTGGCGCGCGCAGTACTGAAAACACGCCAAACACGAGGATAAGCAGTGAAAGGACCACAAAGGTGTAAGGCCGTTTCAGCGCGGTTATGACAATTGCATTCATGCCTTCCCAATTCTCTACAGGTCGTGGTCGGGATCAGCCTCAGAGATACGGGTTATTTCATTCAAAAATCTGTTAGATAAATTTTTAATGATATAAAAATTAAATTAATAACCAGATGCGGAACACCTGTCCCTTGCGAAAAATCACTACAGACCCGACCTTATTTTCCGCATAAGTCTTTGCTGTACAAACAAACTCTCACCCAGACACAACACATGCCCCCTGCGCGGCAAGCGCTGGACAAGAGCATTGATACAGTTGGTCGGACTGTGTAAGGCTTAAGCAGCGTAAGAGGGGATAACGCAGGGCAGGCACTTTCCCGCCCTCAAAATGAGACTCTTGGAGTGTTTCCTTATTTTTAAATGTTATTTTAGAAATTTGAGTCTGCACTATAAAAATTCAGACTCCATGCCGTGCTCAAAAAATCTTTTTTGAGATGAAGTATTTTTTAGTTTTCATATTATTTCTGAATTTAACTTCCAGAACATATTTTTCAGAGCAAGATGATCCTGCAACAACAAAGAGCGCGGAAGGCTGGGCAATGCCCCTTCCACGCTCTTTGTTTTTCCAACTCTCCCTCTTAGGGAGAGGTTTTTATCTCAAATCATAAGGCAATGGTTGATAACCGCCGCCCTCATCCTTAACGATAAACAAGCCCGCCATCCGTAATAATGGACTGGCCAGTAATATAGTCGGAATCCCCTCTGGCCAGAAAAGAGACCAGAGCGGCAACATCTTCTGGTGTTTCCGGGCGACCAAGGGCTATGCCGTCAGCATATTTTTTATAGGTTGCCCCCAGCGGCACACCTGTCAGGTCGGAAAAACGACGATCAATTTCCACCCACATATCTGTGCCCACAATGCCAGGGCAATAAGCGTTTACAGTAATGCCATGGCTGGCATATTCCTTGGCCGCTGCCTGTGTCAGGCCACGCACGGCAAATTTTGTGGCGGAATACACACCAAGCATTGCAAACCCGTCATGCCCGGCAATGGACGACGCATTGATAATCTTGCCCTTGCACCCAAGAGTCTTGAATTTTTCCGCCGCGACCTGAATCCCCCACAACACCCCTTGCAGGTTGATATGCAGGATACGGCTGACATCCTCAGGGCTGACATCGGCAATAGGGCCAACAAGGGCAATCCCTGCATTGTTGACCATGACATCAAACCTGCCGAGGGTTGCCGCCGTATGGTCAACCGCCGCCTGCACGTCATCCCGGTTGCCAACATCGGCCCGATATGTCGTTACCTTGCGGCCCAGCGCTTTGACCTCGCCCGCAACTTTTTCCATCCGTTCGACATTGATATCGACAATGGCAATATCCGCGCCGTCCTGTGCCAGACGCAGGGCAATGCCCCGGCCAATACCCTGACCAGCACCTGTTACAAGTGCGACTTTTCCAGCTAAAGGCATGGTTTTATTATCCTTTTTGCATCAGCCAGCATCTGGCCCTGAACGACGTTGATAGTCTGTTACTGACCAACGGCCTCGGCAAGGCGGGCGTTTACATCAGCACTTTTTTCCATCTGCGGCATATGGCCTGTCTGGGGCAGCAGGGTTACGCCGATATGGTCTGGCAGGTTCTGGGCGTCCTTGGGGCTCAGAATCTCATCATCCTCACCCCAGATCACATGTGCCGGGCCTGTAAAGCCTTCCAACACGCTGCGCAGGTTGTCCTTCTGGGCACCATGGTCAAAGCTGGCGCGGGCAATGGTGGTCAACCCGGCAACGGCCCCATCCAGACGCTTGAAGCGGATAATCCCTTCCACCATCTGGCGCGAAATCAGGCCCTTGTCATGCACCAGCATCTGCAACACTGGCTCCAGCGTCTTGCGCCGGTCAGCGGTAATAAAGCCGTCAATAAACGCCATGCTGACAGGCCCGCCCAGCCCTGCCGGGGCTACCAGTGTCAGGGACGCAATCCGGTCGGGCACGGCCTTGGTCAGTTCCAGCGCAATGGCGGCCCCTAGTGAGTGAGCAGCCACATGCACCCGGCCAACCCCGAGCGTGTCCAGCAGTTCCCGCGTGATGGCAGCCAGAGTAGCGGGGGAGCCATCACCCACATCCTTGCTGGATTCACCATGACCGGGAAGGTCAAAGGCTATGACGCGGGTTTTGTCAGCCAGTGCCCCCTGGTTCATCATCCAATTTGTCAGGTCACCGCCAAAGCCGTGAATGAACAGTAAGGGGTCACCTTCCTTACCCGTAGCGCCCGTGTCCTGCACACGCAGGCTACGCGCGCCCACTTCGACCAGGTGGGGCTCTGCCTCGCTGCTGTCTTCTCCCGCCTGCGTTTCTGCCGCGCTGTCCTGAAAACTGGCGATAAAACTGTCAATATCCGTCTCGGGCACGCTTTCTTCGGCCAGAACACCGATCAGCGCGCCTACGGGCAGTGTTTCACCCGCTGGGGCCAGTTGCCGGCGCAGGGTGCCTGCGGCGGGGCTTTCATACACATTGGTGATTTTTGTGGTTTCAATCTCGGCCAGTTCCTGCCCTTGCGAGACCGCCTGCCCCGGTTGTGCCAGCCACCCGGCCAGCTTGCCTTCGGTCATGGCCAGACCGAATTTCGGCATGGTGATGGGGGTAATCGTGCCAGACATTCCTCAGGCCTCCTGCTTTGCTTTGTAACCCATAACCGAACGGACCGCGGCTTCAATCTTGGCGGCGTCGGGCATGTAGAGCTGTTCAAGATTGGTGGCAAAAGGCACCGGCGTGTGCGGCGGTGTTACGCGGAGGGTGGGGGCTTTGAGGGCATCAAACGCCTCCTCCGCCACAAGGGCTGCAATATCAGTGGCCATGTTGCAGCGTGGGCTGGATTCGTCCACCACCACAAGGCGGCCCGTTTCGGCCACGCAGTCTAGAATGGTGCCGCTGTCCAGCGGGGATGTCGTGCGCGGGTCGATAACTGTGCAGGTAATACCGTCTTTTTCCAACCTGTCTGCCGCCTGATTGGCAAAGTTGACCATGCGGCCAAAGGCGACAATGGTGACATCATCCCCTTCACGCGTCAGGTTCGCCTCACCAAACGGGATGGTATAGAGTTCGTCGGGGACTTCGTCCTCGTCATCATACATGACCTTGTTTTCAAGAAAGATCACAGGGTCATCATCCCGGATTGCCTCGACCAGCAGCCCCTTGGCCTCGTAGGCAGAGGACGGGATAACCACCTTCAGGCCCGGAATATGGGTAAACAGCGGATACAGCGCCTGGCTATGCTGGGCCGCGGCTGAAAAACCTGCGCCATACATGGCCCGTATCACAAGCGGTGTGCGGGCCTTGCCGCCAAACATATAGCGGAACTTGGCAGCCTGGTTCATGATCTGGTCGAGACAACAGCCGACAAAATCAATAAACATCAGTTCGGCCACAGGGCGCAGTCCGGTTGCCGCCGCACCAGCAGCAGCCCCGATGTAGGAGGCCTCACTGATAGGGGTATCCAGCACCCGGTCTGGACCGAACTCCGTATAAAGCCCTTTGGTCACACCCAGCACGCCGCCCCAGGCATCGGTTGTGCCGGAGCTGCCACCCTGACCGCCTGCAACGTCCTCACCCATCAGGATCACGCGCGGGTCGCGGCGCATTTCCTGGCGCAGGGCCTCGTTAATGGCCTGACGGAAACTTTTCCTGGACATATTGCCTTACTCCCTTTGCCCGATCGGTCAGTATGTTACGTAAACATCAGCGTGCAGGTCCTCGGGCTCCGGTATGGGAGCAGCCTTGGCGCTCAGCACTGCGGCATCAATTTCCGCCCGTACACTTGTGTCGATGTCATCAAGATCAGCCTCTTCCAGCAGGCTGACTTCCGTCACCCGGTTGCGGAAAAGGTTCAGGCAGTCCTTGTCCCGGCGCAGGGCAGCAACTTCACCATTGGCACGGTAGGTCATGGCGTCGCCTTCAAAATGCCCGTACCAGCGGGCAAGATGCACATGCACCATGGCGGGACCCTTGCCAGAACGCGCATGGGCTATGGCCTCACCCGCTGTTTCATAGACCGAGAAAAAGTCCGTTCCGTCACACTCAAAATACGGCATGCCAAAACCCTTGGCCCGGTCTTTCTGTGTGCCCGCACAGGCGTAGGACGCACCCGTGGCCTCGCCATAGCCGTTGTCTTCAACCACAAAAACTGCGGGCAGTTTCCAAACAGTTGCCAGATTGAGGCTTTCGAGCGTGCTGCCTTCGTTTGAGGCACCATCACCAAAAAAAGCGACAGCGACGCCGTTATCTTTCAGCAGTTTATGCGACAGGGCAGCCCCGCAGATCAGCGGCGGCCCGCCCCCGACAATGCCATTGGCCCCCAGCATGCCCAGCGACAGGTCAGCAATATGCATGGACCCGCCCTTGCCACGGCAAACACCAGTACGCCGCCCATAGATTTCAGCCATCATGCCATCAACACCCACGCCCTTGGCAATGCAGTGACCGTGGCCGCGATGGGTGCTGGCAATGGTGTCGGTGTCGCTCAGATGGGCGCAGACACCCACGCCGGAGGCTTCCTCACCACAATAAAGGTGGACAAATCCGGGTATTTCCCCGGTTGCGAATTCAACATGCAACCGTTCTTCAAAATCACGGATGGTACGCATGGCGCGATAGGAGCGCAAAAGGATGTCTCGTGCGATCTGCATTGCTTGGGTTCCCCGGACCTGTGCCGCCTGGGCGTGTTGATTTTCCCGTTTCCCGGGCTGCGAATGTCAGGTTCTGATACGGCCCACGCCGTGCCCGACAAGGCGACAACACCCCTTCCGCCCCCCTGGCGTAAAGCCCGGCATGGCGGCCTGTCACATCCATGTGACAGGCGATGTGGCAAAGTGTCGCATATTTGGCGCGGGTGATGCGTTAAGCTCTCGTAAAAGGGGGGACCATGGCTTCAGAACCGCTTTGTCATCAGATGCTGGCAACCGTACCAAGCCGCCTGCATGAATCGTGGATACGCTGCGCCCAGACGTATCAGCTCAACGCCAGTGGCGAGGGGATGGACGATCTGCTGTGCTCGGCCGAACTGCGGCAGGCCCGTGAAAGAATGGGCGTTGTCATGAAAATTTCCGATCCGGAACTGGATCGGCTGCATGGCATTGTTTCAACACTGGATTATACCGTGCTGCTGGCCAACCCGCAGGGCGTTGTGGTGTCGCGGCGGGGCAACCCCCCGTTTGAAAAAGGGTGCAGGCGCTGGAACCTGTGGCCCGGTGCCCGCTGGTCGGAGGCCGAGGCAGGCACCAATGGTGTGGGCACCAGCCTGACCGAGCAGAAACCCGTAACCGTACACATGGACCAGCACTGGCGGCGAGGGCTGCGCTACCTGACATGCTCGGCTGTGCCCTTTTACGGCCCTGACGGGCAGGTGGCTGGCGCGCTTGATGTCAGCTCCACCCGGCCAGACCCCACCGGGCGGGTCGCCACCATGATGGAAGCCGTGCTGATAGATGCCGCCCGCAGGCTGGAACGACGGAGCTTTCTGGAGGCATTCCACAAACGTACTGTGGTCATGCTGGGAGAAAGCACCGATATTTCGCTCCCCATGGTCGCACTGGACGAATCGCGCGTGATTGTGGGAGCCACCTACGCCGCCCGCATGGCCCTTGGCCTGCCCGATGGGGATATGTCGGGCGTCTGCTTTGACCTTGGGGCAGGTACAGCCGGTGTGCCAGACTTTCGTGAGGCCGAACGCGCCGTGATCGAAGGGGCACTGGCCATGTCCCAGGGCAAGATTGCCCCTGCCGCCCGCCTGCTGGGCATCAGCCGTTCCACCATGCACCGCAAGATACGCGCCATGAATGCAACCCCCACCTCCACGGCAGGCACCGCCAGCCCCATAGAGGCGTGACAGGAACATTCAGACGCCCGAACGCGCCCAAGCTGCTATACAGGCGGGTATGACAGCCTGAAGGACGATGATGATGACAGCCCATCTGCCACGCCTGAACCGGCGGGCCTTTCTGGCGGCCGCAGCCGCCCTGCCCGTGGCGGGCCGCGCCCATGCCGCCCAGCCAGCCCTGTCGGTTGTAACGCAGGCCCCTTTTATGGTCAGCGGTGTGGCCGTCGCACAGGATGAAACGGTTTTTCTGGGCATGCCCCGCTTTGCCGGTATGGACAACACCTACTCGGTTGCGCGGGTGCGGCATGAGGGCACGCCCAAGGCTTTTCCCGGCGGGGCATGGAACGCCTGGCGCCCCGGCCAGGACGGAACTGCCGCCTTTGTCATGGTCAATGCTGTCCATATCTTTGGGGACAATACCCTGTGGGTGGTCGATCAGGGTGCCCCACCGGGGCAGACACCCCAGCCCGGCGCGCAGAAACTGGTGCAAATCGGCATCCGTAACGGGCAGATCCTGCGGGTGCTGACCTTTCCCGACAGCATCATGCCCCCTGGTGCCCAGTTCAACGACCTGCGGTTGCTTGGGGACCTGCTGTTTATTACCGACAGCGGTCTGGGGGGGATTATCATCCACAACCTCAAGACCGGTCACACCCTGCGCCGCCTGTCCGGCCAAGGTATCATGCGCAATGACAACGCCCACCTGCACAAGGGCAATGGCGGGCGGATTCTGCGCGACGTTAACGGCACCCGCCCACAGGTGCAGAGCGACCAGCTTGAAATAGACCCCACCGGCCGCTGGCTGTATTTTTCAGTTCCCGCAGGACCGTTGAAAAAAGTCTGGATCGCGGACCTGCTGGACCCCACCCTGTCCGATACCGCTGTGGCCCAAAGGGTGCGACTGGTGGCCGATATTCCCTCCATCGGCGGCACATGCATCGACACGCGGGGCAATATCTATCTGGCCGATGCCGAACACAGCCGCATCGTAGTGCTGGCCCCCGACAACCGGCGGGAAACCCTGGTGCAGGATCACAGGCTGCTCTCGCCCGATGCCCTGTTCATTGACCGCGCCCGCAGGCTCTACATCCCCTGCCCACAGATCGAGCGCCTGCCCATGTTCAACAACGGGGTCATGTCTGCTCGCGCACCCTTTTTTGTGCTGTCCATGCCCCTGCCCGACCAGATCCGTGGGATACCACTGGGCAACGCGGTGGAAGGATAAGACCCATGCGCCGCTACCCCACCCTATACGCCCTTGCCTGTGGTCTGGCCCTATGGGCCTGCACACCGCCACTGCATGCTGCCACCACACCTGACACACAGCCCCCCGCCTATGGGCCGCAGCTTGAAGGGTTTGACTACCCCTGGCCTGTGCAGACCTACAGGTTTACATCCCAGCGCCAAACGCTGGACATGGCCTATCTGGACGTGCCAGCCCAGCACCCCAACGGGCAGGTTGCTGTGTTGCTGCACGGCAAAAACTTCTGCGCCGCCACGTGGGAAGGCACTATTCAAGCCCTAAGCGCCCATGGGTATCGGGTTATCGCCCCCGATCAGGTGGGGTTTTGCAAATCCAGCAAACCACAGTCCTATCAGTTCAGTTTTACACAACTGGCCCGGAACACCCACGACCTGCTGCACCACCTTGGCGTGGACAAGGCCATTATCATCGGCCATTCCACCGGCGGTATGCTGGCTGTGCGCTATGCGTTGATGTACCCCACGGACACAGCACGCCTTGTGCTGGTTGACCCGATCGGGCTGGAAGACTGGCTGGCCAAAGGTGTGCCCTACCGCACTGTCGATGAGTGGTACGCCCGCGAACGCGGAAAAACTGCCGACCAGATCAGAACTTATGAAAAAAAATTCTATTATGGAGACACCTGGCGGCCTGAGTATGAAAAATGGGTGCAGATGCTGGCGGGCATGTACAGGGGCGGAGGCAGTGACCAGGTCGCCTGGAACTCCGCCCTGCTCTACGACATGATCCTGACCCAACCGGTTGTCCACAACCTGCCCGACCTGAAGGTGCCAACCCTGCTGATTATCGGAGACAAGGACAAGACAGCCATTGGCTCCGACTCAGCTCCCCCAGCCGTGCGGGCGCAACTGGGCCATTACCCCACTCTGGGCAAAGCGGCTGCGGCAGCCATCCCGAACGCCCAGTTGATTGAATTCCCTACCCTTGGGCATTCCCCCCAGATGCAAGACCCCGATGCATTCCATGCGGCCCTGCTGGGCTGGCTGGACCCAGAGAGTATTTCAAAAGACCACTCCCGCAATACACCTTAAAAGCCAAAGCATTTTTGGTTATTCTTTTGATGAAAATTTTAAAAGACCATCGCCTTTTTGAAAAAAGGCGATGCCCAGAAATTTTTATCTTTTGACCACCATAGCGGGCACCTTTTACCGGGCCCTGTTTGCATATATCGTGCAGGTTCCGCCGGGCGTGTAACGGGTGTCTGGCTCCATGCTGATTGCAATAAAGTGGCAGGTTAATGAAAAAATACGCTCTGGTATGGTGCGCCGCCCTCCCCATCGCCACGGTCGCACAGGCTGCCGATCTCCCTGCGCCACCCGACACCCAGGCCGAGGCAGCCACCTCTACGCCCGAGCCCCTGCGCTTTGTACAGCAGGACCTTAACGGATCAGGGGAACGCCCCGAACTGTGCCTGACATTCAACCAGCGGCTGGACCCGACCCAAACCCGCAGTCTGGCTGCCGCCATTACCCTCAAACCCGCAGTCCCCTACGCCCCCCATGTCAGCAACACGCAGTTCTGCCTGGGGGGGCTGGCCTATAACACCAGCTATATCCTGCGCGTTTCTACCGCATTCCATGCCGCCAATGGGACACGGCTGGACAAAGCCTATACGCTCAATGCCAGTTTTGCAGACCGTACACCCTCCGTCGGGCTGATCGGCAACGGCTATACCCTGCCCCGGCTGACATCCAACGGGCCTGTGGTGCAAAGCGTCAATGTCAAGACCGTGCGGCTGCATGTCCTGCGCATGACACCCCATGTCGCCGCCGCACAGATTGGGGAAGGCCGTATCTCCCTCGATCAGACCAGCATGACAGGCAGCGACCTGGCCTACCTGGCCCAGAACTGGCTGACAGATGTCTGGCACGGCACCATGGCTATTGATGACCAGCACAACGTCAGCACCTCAACCGCCTTCCCACTGGCAACGGCGCTGACTGGCAAGGGGCCGGGGCTGTACCTTGTCACGGCAGAAAACGTAGCGCTTAACCCCTCCGCCAGCCCGGTAGAACTGGCCTTGCAGCCCATCCCCCCCGGCGGCAACGACAGTGCACCCTACAACCCGGCCCAGTACAACAGCTTTGCGGCCCACTGGGTGAGCCTGAGCAATCTGGGGCTGACTGCCCTGCGTGGCACGGACGGGCTGCATGTCTCAGTGCGCTCTCTGGCCACAGGCACTGGGGTTGCCGACACACAACTGGCCCTTGTCGCCCAGAGTGGTGATGTGCTGGCCAGCGCCCACACAGACAGCAACGGCAACGCCGTGTTTGCACCGGGGCTTATGCGCGGCACCAACGCCAACACGCCCCGCCAGCTTATAGCCACCCAGGGCAACGACCAGGCCATTATGGCACTGACAGGCCCCTGGTTTGACTTTTCCAGCCGTGGAGCAGAAGGCTCAGGTCAGTTTGGCATGGCGCGGGCGGTCATACAGACCGAGCGTGGCATCTACCGCCCGGGCGAAACAGTAAATGCCCTTGTTCTGCTGCGGGACAAGACCGGACATGCTCTGACACACCAGCCGCTTACTGTCGTCCTGCGCCGCTCTGACGGGCAGAAGGACAGCACCCGCACCCTGACACAGGACCAGGACGGCGGTTATACGCTGCAACTGCCGGTCAGCCGGTCAGCACCGGCCGGGCCATGGCGGATTGAGGTCATGCTCGACCCGACGTCCGCCCCCCTTGCGGCAACGTCCTTTCAGGTAGCCGACTTCACACCCCAGACTCTGACAGCCACCCTCAAGGCACCCGACCAGGCCGTGTCCGACCAGCCGATGGATGTGCAGGTTGCTGCCAACTTCCTGTACGGCGCACCCGCCAGCGACCTGCGCGTGGAAGGGGAATGGCGGCTGGTGCCAAACCCCACCCCCCTGCCTGCTTACAAGGACTGGGTCTTTGGCTACGCGACCGAAACCCTGCCCGATAGTTCCGGCAACCTGGACTTCCCCCCGACCGATGCTAAGGGCAACACCCTCGCCACGGTGCCTGTCAGCCTGCCACCGGGGCTGACACAGCGGCTGGCCATTGCCCTGACAGCCCGGGTTATTGAACCCTCCGGCCACCCCATCACCAAGATGCTGACTGTCCCCCTCCGCCGCACGACCCCGCTGATCGGACTGCACGTGGCCCCGACCAGCACGGAGGATACCCAGACAGCCGTGCCTGTCAGCATTGTCACCCTCAACCCCAATGGCACGCAGCCCGTACCCCTGTCCGGCCTGCGCTGGACACTCAGCCGGGTCAACTCCGTCTATGACTGGGCGCATGTTGACGGGCGGTGGGAATTTCATGAGCATCAGGTGGATGTGCCTGTTACGTCAGGCAGCCTGACCACCGACAAGGCAGGACGCGGCACCCTGAGCCCGTCACTCGACTGGGGCAGCTACCGCCTGTCGGTCGATGACCCGGCCAGCGGAGCAGGCACCTCCACCGTGCTGCATGTCGGCTGGGCCGCAACTACGGGTGACACCACGCCCGACGCCCTGCCTGTCAGTGTACGCGACCACGCCATAGCCCCCGGCGGCAGCACCGTGCTGCATATTCCCGCCGGGCTGGACGGGGTGGCCGACATTACCTTTGCAACCGACCATGTACTGTCCACCCAGAGCGTGACCGTACCCAAGGATGGGGTGGATATTCCTGTAACCGCCGGGACGGACTGGGGGGTGGGCGCCTACGCGCTAGTTACCCTGCACCGCCCGCTGTCCGGGCCACGCCGCCCGCATGACCCTGTGCGGGCCGTAGGCATTGCCTGGATTGGTATCAACCAGGACCCACACCATCTGAGCGTGACACTCGGCGGCCCCGATACCATACGGCCCCGGCAACAGGTCACCATTCCGGTGGATGTGCATGGCGGGCCCGGTGCCCCGGCGGGGCAGACCGTGTCCCTGACACTGGCCGCAGTGGACGAGGGTATTCTGGCCCTGACGCATTACAACCAGACCAACCTGTTTGACACCCTATTTGGCAAACCTGCCCTTGGGGTGGACATGCGCGACACCTACGGCACCCTGCTACTGGACATGGCTGCCGCAGGCCGTATCCGCGAAGGGGGTGATGATGGTGAGGGCGAAGGCGGGGCCGATATTACCACTGCCCGCAGCGTATCGCTGTTCTCTGGGCCGGTCACGCTGGACGCCCACGGCCATGGACAGGTCACGCTGGATATTCCTGACTTTGAGGGCGCACTCCGCCTGATGGCCTCCGCCTGGTCGCAGGACGGGGTGGGAGACGCCCGGCGCGACATCACCGTACGTGACCCTGTTTTTCCCGACCTCGCACTGCCACGCTTTATTGCCCCTGGCGACACGGCCCAGCCCCTGCTGTCCATTGTGAATACAGATGGTCAGGCCGGCACCTACACCGCCCACCTGACAGTGAGCGGCCCGCTCCAGATCAGCGGCCCCAGCAGCCTGACAACAGAGTTAAAACCCGGTGAACGCAAAAGCGCCCGCGTCAGCCTGAACGCCACGGCAGAGGGCGAAGGCCACCTCCATCTGGTGCTGACACGCGCAGGCTCAAACACCGCCCTGCTAACCCGCGACTGGGTGCTGACATCGCGCGCAGGGCATGCTCCCTTTACCACCACCCACGCTCTGGCCCTGCCCGCAGGTGCCAGCGCCACCGTGGACCCCACATGGCTGAACGGTATTGCCCCCTCCAGCCTGCGGGCCACACTTGGTTTTTCCGCCGCCAAAGGGATCGACACCGTCGCGCTGCTGGAAACGCTCAACACCACACCCTGGGGGGATTCCCAAACTCTGGCAGCCATCGCACGCCCCCTGCTGTCGCTTAAAAACCCGACCCTGAGCGGCCCCGGTGCCTCGCCCGCAACACTGCATGCGCAAGTGCAGGCTACAGTGGATACCCTGCTGAACCGGCAGAACGCCGCAGGCCGCTTTGGCCTGACCCGGCTGGATGACGGACAGGGACTACCAGAAACGCAAGATTACATCACCGACTTTCTGACCCGCGCCAAAACGGCAGGATATGCCGTGCCCGAGAACAGGCTGCGCCTTGCGCTGGACCTGATCGAAAGCACCCAGTTGCAGGCTGGCACGCAGGATCAGACTGACGACACGTCCACCTCATCAGAAGACGCAGCCAACCGCGCCAGCCAGATTGCATCCGACAGGGCAACCAAGGCTTACGCCGCCTATATTCTGGCAAGAGCGGGCCGCCTGCACCCGCAGATTGTGCGGGATATGGCGCAGAGCATTGCCCAGCACCCTGATGGTGCAGGCTTCTCCCTCATCTGGGCGGACTCCCCGGTTGCCAACACGCTGGCCACACCTGTGGCCATAGGCCACATTGCCACAGCACAGGCCCTTGATGACGCGGCCAGCACAGGCCCTCTGTCACCCGACACTCTGTATGACGCGGCCATTGCCGCCCTTGGTCCGGTGCTTAAAGGCCCGCCACCGGCTGACAGCCTGCTCTACTGGGCGCATGTCCGTGACCTGACAGGGTTGATGCCCCTGACAGCCGAAGGCCATGACGAAGCCCGCACACAGGCTCTGGCTGACCGCTATGCCCAGCTGTCCATCGACCCCGGCCAACTGGATGCCCCGGAAAAAGCCGCCCTGCTGGAAACAGTCGCAGCCCTGAATGCCGACATGCCTGGCCGCAGCCTGAGCCTGAACGGTCAGGCGGAACCTGCCCTGACAACGCACCTGCCCTCGGCCCGTGTAGTCAGCGCCACACAGGTCAAGAAAGGGCTGACAGTCAGCAATACCGGCACACGGCCGCTTTATGGCACCCTGACCGTGCGCGGTGTACCCTCCGGCGCGGTTGCAAGCCAGGCGGCAGGGCTGAGCATCTCGGTCCGCTATACCACCCTGTCGGGCGAGCCGCTGGATGTAACACACCTTAAGCAGAACGACCGTTTTGTCGTGATTATCAAAGGGGCCCCACAGGCACCGGGGCTCCAGCGTCTGGGGCTGCTGCACATGCTCCCCGCTGGATGGGGGGTGGAGAGTGTCCTGTCCACAAACAGCAACGGCTATGACTTTACCGGCCCGCTGTCCGAGACCCTGTCCACCACCTTCCAGGCCGATCGGCTGGTCGCGCTGGTGGCGGTCAACCCCACGTCGGACGAAACCAACCAGCGCAGCTTCACCATCGCCTACATTGCCCGCGCAACCATGCCCGGCCACTATATCCGGCCGGAAACACTGGTACAGGTGATGGGTCGCCCCGCCATCATGGCACGGTCGGCCTCTGGCATTACGGATATCAGCCCTCCGTGATGGGGCGCGGCCTGTGGCGGCGACACGCCGTGCGGGCAGGATTGGCCGGAGCATGTCTGGCCAGCCTGCTGGCCGGGGCCGCCCTGCTGGACCACCTGCTACCCCCCGACATGGCCCGCGTGCGCAGCTTTGCCCTGATCCTGCAAGCGCGGGATGGTACGGTGCTGGACGGGCGCACCAGCCACGACGGCACCTGGCGGCTGCCCACCCAGAGCAAGCAGGTGGACCCCACCTATCTGGCCCTGCTGCTGCAAACAGAAGACAGGCGTTTTGCCTGGCACCCTGGCATAGACCCGCTATCCCTGACCAGAGCCGCGTGGCAGTTGCTGACCCACGGCCATATTGTCTCGGGCGGGTCCACGCTGGCCATGCAAGCCTCGCGCCTGTTAATGCCGCACCCGCATACATGGGGCGGCAAGCTGGCCGACCTGTTGCGCGCCCTGCAATTAGAATGGCGCTATGGCCACACCGGCACGCTGGACCTGTACCTGACACTGACCCCCGAAGGGGGCAATATCGAGGGCATACGTGCGGCGTCCTTGCTGTATTTCGGGCATGAACCAGCCCATCTTTCCCCCGCCGAAGCTGCGCTGCTGGTAGCCCTGCCACGCAAGCCTGCCGCTTTCCGCCCCGACCGGCACCCCCAGGCGCTGCTGGCTGCAGCCCAGGGCGTGCTATCCCACGCCCAGCAGCCTCTGCCCGCCCTCTGGCCCCACCCCACCACAGGCCCACACCCGCATGACGCGCCCGAGGTGCTGGCCTTTCTCTGGGGCAATGGCCGCCGTGACACCGTACATTCCACTCTGGATGCCGCCCAGCAGCGCACAATCCGCGCCCTGCTCACCCGTGATCTGCCCCCACGCCACGGCACTCTGGCAGCCCTTGTGGCCAACCATGAGCATGAAATAACCACCTGGGTGGGGGGGAGCGAACATAGCTGCCCAAGCTGTGCGATCGACATGGTGCTGGCCCCACGCTCACCCGGATCAGCACTCAAACCCCTTATTTATGGCATGGCGCTGGATGCAGGCTGGCTGACCCCTACCACACGCCTGCGCGATTCCCGCATGGCCGTAGGGGACTATGCCCCGCATGACTATGGCCACACGTTCTATGGTGAAACCACAGCCGCGCGGGCGTTGCAGCTTTCCCTCAATATCCCTGCCATTCTGGTCTTGCAGAAAATCGGGGCGGCGACCTTCCGCGACCATCTGGCCCGCTGCGGCGTGGTCCTGCGCCTGCCCGACGCAACCGCCACCCCAAGTCTGGCTCTGGCCCTTGGGGGAGAGGCCGTAACCCTGCGCGAACTGGTCACGCTCTATGCCGCCATCGACCACGCAGGCACCGTTGCCCCGCTGGTGCTGGACCACACCGCACCTCCTCCGCCCCCCATGGACACCCGCTTTGCCAGCCCCCGCGCCACGGCTGACCTGCGCGCCATCCTGCGCGGGACACACCCCCCGGCAGGCACAAGCTGGCATGATGTCGCCTTTAAAACCGGAACGTCCTACGGTGGGCGCGATGCCTGGGCCATGGCCACCACTGGCCGCTGGACTGTAGGTGTCTGGGCAGGCCGGCCCGATGGCACCGCAACGCCTGGCCTGACCGGCCGGGGTGTGGCCGGGCCTGTACTGGGCAGGATCATCACCCTGCTCCAGCCCCCGGCCCCCATCCCCACCACATTGGCTGTGGCCCCCACGCACCTTAACACGGCGGCGCTGTCCACCGCCCTGCACCGCATGGCCACTGTGGCCGGGCCGCAGATTATTACCCCGGCAAACGGTGCAGAACTGGAAAATAGCCCTGACCCGGCCCACGCCAGCCCCATCGGACTGGAAGCCGCAGGTGGGGTGCCACCCTATCGCTGGTATGTGAACGGCACGCCTGTCAGCGTACCACCGGGGGCCAGTGCAGCCTGGCTGCCCGATGGGCCGGGCTTTACACACATCAGCGTAACCGATGCCCAAGGATTGAGCGCCCAGGCAACAATCCGCATCCGCGACGCCGACCCCACCCTATGACCGCACCTGCGGACCTATGGTACGCATTGACTTTCCGGCGGGGCTATCGGCATTATCAGGCAGGCAATGGACTCTGCCTGACTTTCATACCCGAAAGTCGAACCGCCTTACGGGCTGATGATTCCTACCCCGCAAACCACGCGCGAGGGAGGAGTGTACCAACAGCCATGCGCCCCACCACCCCGACCATAACACACAGCCACCCACACCCGGACTCTGTCCGGGCTACATGCCCTGCTGGCAGGAGCCCGTGCATGCGTATTCTCTCCATTCTTGACACTCTGGAGACAGCCCCGTTCATCCTTGAGACAACCAGCGCTCTGGCTGACCGGCTTGGCTGTGGCAGCGTGCGCCTGCTGCACCCCGCCCCTGCCAGCAACCCGGACTTTCAAAGCCCTGACGAAGGCATGCCCGGCCCGCAGGCGCAGGCCCGTTTTGCCCAAAATGTTACAGCCCAGACAACAGCCCTGCATACCCTGTGCCAGAACTGGATGGCCACTTCTGGCCATGCCCGTATCAGCCACTGGGCCACAGGCCAGGAGGATAATATCCGCGCCCTTGTCGCAACAGAAGCCGCCAGTGCGGACCTTGTCGTGCTCAGCCGCCCCCGTGCGACCGACCCGGCCTCCGTCAGCCAGGCCTTCTCCGGTGCCCTGTACGATGCCAAGGCCGCAGTCGTGGTGGCCCCCTTGCAGTCCTACCCCACCATGGGCAGCCACCCCATCGTGGCCTGGAAAGCGTCGGACATGCTGGACCGTGCGCTGGAACACGCCATGCCCCTGCTGGAAAAAGCAGCCACAGTCACAATCCTGATCGGGGAGCGGCAGGCGGGGGAGGAAGCCACCCCAACACTGGCCCAGACCCTGCGCCAGAAAGGGGTTGCCGTGACCATCCAACGGTTTGTGATAACCAGCCGGACAGAGGTGGGCGAGCAGATACGCGCTCAGGCCCTGTCCGCCGGGGGTGACCTGCTGGTCATGGGCGCCTATAGCCAGCCGCATTTTCTGGAGTGGCTGTTTGGCGGCCCTACGCGCGACATTCTGCGCCACGGCACGCTGCCCATTCTGACACACCACTGACCCCTGGACAGAAGACCGATACAGACCATGCCTGCACCACTCATCCCCTCCCTCCTCATCGGCCTTGCCGGGGCCTGTGGCACGCTTTTACGCTACTGGCTGGGGCTGGCCACCGTACGCTGGAGCCAGGTACTGCCGTGGGGCACCATCCTGATCAACGTAACCGGGTCGTTCGCGATTGCCTTTTTTGGCACGCTGACGGCGGCCGGGGGCAGGCTGCCCATGTCGGAAACCAGCAGGCTTGTGTTCATGGTCGGGCTGTGCGGAGGATACACCACGTTTTCCTCCTTCAGCCTCCAGACCCTCGACCTTCTGAAAAACGGCTTCCCCGGTCGGGCACTGCTGAACATTGGCCTGTCTGTCATGCTGTGCATGGTCAGTGTCGCGGCGGGGTCCATGCTGGCGCAGGGTATCAACGCCAGCCAGCCCCACGATGGCTGAGAACAGGCCATCAATCAGGAGCATTTGCGCCTACGCCATTATGAGGATGGCGTAGGCCAATCCTTTATATAATCTTGATAATGTATTAAAAAATTCGTCATCAGACCACTGCCGGAACATTTTGAAAACTGCTATACGGGTATTGTAGCGTCTTTTCTGACCTCCTGGCCGTATTTAGGGCCGGGGCGTCCTGCTTTAGCTATAGTGTACCTGATGATCATGATTACGCTTCCTGTATTTTTGGAAAGGCCTGTTTAAATGACTTTCGGGAAAGCCTTGCTGTGTACAGGACGATTGGAAACATGGTCAGGCTCCGAAATGGTGCTTCTGGAATTTGGCGAGGCCCTTCAGGCTCAGGGCTTTGAAGTTGATATTTACGCCCACAATATTGCCGCTGACCTGGCAACCGTATTTGCCCAGAAAAACCTGACATTCAAAACAGCCAATACAATAAACCTTAAAAATTATCGGCTTATTTATACACAACTCAACGCCCTTACTGCACTGATGTCGGAAGATGACATAGGCTTTATGTGCGAAAACGGCTTTCCGTGCATTATCTACGGCCATCTTTCTCCCTTTGTCGATATGGAAGCCCCGCTCTCCCGGCTGGAAGCGGCCATCAACACCTTTATTGTGGCCAATAGTCAGGAAACAAAGCAGCGTCTGATCAGCTTTGGCTATAAAGACAAGGACGTGCTGGTTGTCCCCAATCCCACGCGCCATACCTACAAGAACAGCCAGAAAACGATTACAGATTTCAAGAACGTTGCCATTATCTCCAACCATGTTCCTCCAGAACTGCTGGAAGCCCGGGCACTGCTTGAAAATGATGGCCTTGTCGTGGATATTATTGGCGCACAAGGCACACAGCAACAGGTGACCCCTGAACTGCTGAATGCTTATGACGGCATTATTACCATCGGCAAAACGGTCCAGATGGCGTTGCTGTCAAAGCTGCCTGTTTACTGTTACGACCATTTTGGTGGTCCGGGCTGGCTGACCCCACAGAATTTTGAGAAGGCGGCAGACTTCAATTTTTCCGGGCGTGGGTTCTCGGCCAAGAAAACTGCGGATGATATTTATACAGAAATAAAAAATTTTACTGTAGAAAACTTCAACACCACACGCAGTCTCTACAATAACCTTGGAAAATATTCCTTCCGCAACTGGGTTGTCCTGCTCAAGCGCTTTCTGGTGCAGTATGAACCCGTCAAGCGGCGTAATGTCCAGACACTCCTCCAATACTGCCGTCTGGACAGAAGCCTGAGCGTTATTTGCATGCAGGCTTTCCAGTTCTTCTACGAAAGCAACGTTATCTATCAACGTCATGTAAAAATCATCGAGGACCAGAGCACCCATATTCAGGCCCTCACTCACTCAGTTGCCGATAAAGACCGATAGTGTTGAAAAACTCATGGTGAAGAGTGAAAGTGTTGCCAAGCCACTTCGACATAAGTGCAGCTTTCTTGCCTCAGGTGGATAAGGCAGGCGCTCCGGGAGGTATCAGTTTCGCCATTTTGCGGAGATTTTGAGCAGCTGCGGCGAGATGGAACTCATCACGGGCACCGTTTGGTCCTCTGAGCCTCAACCGATCGATCTTCAAAATGCGCTTGAGGTGAGCAAACAGCATTTCAACCTTCTTTCGTTCTCGTCTGGAGATAATATAGGCGTCGGTTAAAGCAATGTCGCGGGCCATATCACGAGCGCCTTCATGAATAGAGCGCAGAACCTTACGATTGGGCTGATTGGGGCAGCATTTTGGTTTGAGAGTGCATACGTCGCACGCCAGTTTCGACGAACGGTATCGAAGTAGGTTGTCGGGAGGGGCATTTGGTTGATCCGAGTTGATCTTGCGCCACTGCTGCTTCAGTTGCTGTCCTCCAGGACAGATGTAAAGATCGTGCACGTGGTCATATGTGAAATCTCGACGTTCGAAAGTCCCGTCCTGCCGGGCAGATTTGTCGAAGACCGGAATGTGAGGTTCGATGCCACGCTCATGAACCAGCCACGCAAGATTTTCAGCGGATCCATAAGCTGTATCCGCCGCAAGCCTTTCGGGCCATATTCCAAATGTTTCCTGCGTACGCTCTATCATTCGGCGTTGCGCCGTAACCTCGGCCTGCCGGATGGCTGTCGTGGTTTCTACATCCATGATGACAGCCGATTTAAGGTCGATGAGGTAATTTGTGCAGTAGGCATAATAAGCAAGGCCACCGCTTGCAGCGTTCCAACGTGCCGCAGGATCGACCGGAGAGATATATTTTGGTTGCACGGGCGTAGCAGACCCAAATGCAGCATCGTCCAGCACCGAGAAATACTCCCGCACAGCACGTTGGGCTGCCTCGATCGGCAGTTTATCTGGGCCCGGAACACTACGCTGCCGATTAGCGTCAGCCTTGATCGTGCTGGCATCGACCGCAAAGCCTTCACCGCCCACCAGTCCCTTGGCGATACACTGCCGGACGGTCATTTCGAACATTTGGCGAAGCAGATCACTCTCCCGGAAGCGTCCGTGCCGGTTTTTCGAGAATGTCGAATGATCAGGCACAGGGCCGTTGAGACCAAGGCCACAGAACCACCGGTAGGCCAGGTTAAGATGGACTTCTTCACATAGCCGTCGCTCGGATCGAATACCCATCACGTAGCCAACGATTAACATCCTGATGATCAGCTCGGGATCGATTGAAGGCCGTCCCGTGCCGCTGTAAAATGGACGAAGATGCTCACGCAGGCCGTCCAGATCGACAAAGCGATCAATTGAACGCAAAAGATGGCCAGCTGGCACATGGTCTTCAAGACGGAACTCGTAGAACAGTGCCTCCTGTATTTTCGTTCGATCACCCATCATTTGCAGGTTCCTCCTGCGAAGAGTGAATCAGTGCTTCACTCTCAAAGCAAGCGCGACTTTTTCAACACTATCGACCAACGGCTGACAGAGCACGACAGCACCATTGCCCTCCTGCACACCCACATTGCCGACAGAGACCAGTGGGTGGCAGAACGCGATGCCACCATCACGCTCCTGCACACCTACATCGCAGACAGGGACCAATGGATTGCTGAACGGGATGGCGTGATTGCTCACCTGCACGGGCAGATCCAGGAGCGAAACCAATGGGTGGCGGAACGGGATGCCTCCATCACCCTCCTGCAAACCCAGGTTACAGACAGGGACAAATGGGTGGCGGAGCGCGACAGCACGGTTGCCCTCATGCGCACATATATCAACGACCGGGAAAGACTGGTGGCCGAACGCGACAGCGCCATTGACCTCCTGCGCGGGCAGGTCGCAGACCGGGACCAGTGGGTCACGGAGCGCGACGCCACCATAAGCCAGATGCACACCTACGTCAGCGACAGGGACAGGTGGATTGCGGAGCGTGACAACACCATAACCCTTTTGCATACGCATATTGAAAACCGGGACAAATGGATTGTTGACCGCAACAACACCATCACCCAGTTGCGCACCCATATTGACGAGCGGGAAACATGGGTTGCGGAACGCGACCATACCATCTCCCTCATGCGTGCGCAGATTGAAGAACGAAACCAGCGGGTAGCAGAGCGCGATAACACCATCACCCACTTGCAGGCCCAGACCGCAGAACAGCAACAATGCATTGCGGAACGGGATGCCACCATCATACAGCTCCAAACCAGACGCGGGGGCCTGTCGCGCCTTATGGGCCACTAAAACCCCTTAACCCAAAAGCACGGGCGTAAAACCACTACTGGCGGCACCTCCATGGCCGCCAGCACCATGGGTACAATCCCTCCCGCCCATACAGCCGCCATCCCTGTAAACAGCCCTGACAGCACTGCGCGCCACGCCGCCTCCCGTTCAGGTTCACGTCAGCTTTGGCTGGTATCACTCTCGCTCACGGCATGGAGGGCTTGGGCAGACATGGGCAGGACGAGGCACAGCAACATGCGCGGGAACTGTCTGGCCGTGCCACAAAGCGGCTGGAGAGCAGTCCACCTGCCATGACCCGCCTGCACCTGCTGGGGGTTGCCCTGCTCTACGCCATACCCTCCATGGCCTGGGCCGATACGCCGGGCCTGCCCCCTGTTCTGACACTCGACGCCAGCGCGGTCGGGAATGAAGGCATTACCACCACAACTGTTACAACCGGTGCGCTGGCACCCGTCCTGTCCGTCATGGCCCGTGTCATGCCCGATACCAGCCGGGTGGTGCATATTCACCCCGCCGGTTACGGCAAGGTGTTGGTCGTGCTGGTGCAGCCAGGGCAGCGTGTACGCAAAGGGGCTGCGCTGCTGCGCTATCAGGACCACGCCCTGCATAGTGCGCGCCTGCAAGCCACCCAGACCCAGGCCGCCCTGAAAGCCGCGCTGGCCACCCGGAGTGAGGCCGCAGGCGCGGTGCAACGGGCCAGACAACTGCTCGGCCAGACCATCCCGCTGGCCGAGTTACACCGGCGGGAAGCCACCCTTGCCCAAGCCCAGGCGCAGGTAGAGGCCCGACAGGCGGAATCCGGCACACTGACCCACCGCTTTGCCGAGGAGTTCAACTCCCCCTCCGAACAGGATGGGCAGGATGAAACCTCAACCCTGATTTCCCCCGTCGATGGCGTGGTGCAGGCGCTGGACACGGCGCTGGCGGCGGATCTGACACCAGCCATGGATGTCGCAACCGTAGCCGACCTGTCCACCGTATGGATTGTTGCGGACATTCCACCCGACCAGGCAGCACACCTGCAACCCGGTGGAGAGCAGAAAACCCACACGGCACAGGGGCCGGTTGTCTCCCACATCGACACGGTGGGTGCCGCCGCCAACCCGTTGACCGGGCTGGTCCGGGTCATCAGCCGCGTCCCCAACCCCACCGGCCAGTTGATACCCGGCATGGTGCTGGATGCAGACGTGCAGGAGCAGGATGCCACACCCGGCCTGCTGGTGCCCTCCGAGGCCATACAGACCCTGAACGGGCAGGACATCGTGTTCATCCGGCAGTCAGCAACACAATACCGCCCGGTCCCTGTGCGTGTGGGGGTCGATACCGGGGACAGGGCCGTTGTGCATGGCGCGCTGAAAGACGGTGATCAGGTTGTCGGCCACGGCAGCTTTGCCCTTAAATCCATGATCGGCCTTGCCGGGCTGGATGCTGACTGATGCGGGCGTATCTTCAGGCTCTGTTGCAGGCCCGCCTGCTGGTGCTGGGGGGGCTGTGCCTGCTGCTGGTAGCGGGCCTGCTGGTGGCCATGGGCCTGCCGGTGGAGGCCGTGCCTGACATCTCGCCCCGGCAGGTGCTTGTCTCGGTCGTGGCCCCCGGCCTTGCTACGGAAGAAGTAGAAAAACTCATCACCTTTCCGGTCGAGGCCAGCATGACTGGTATCCCCGGCATGACCGACCTGCGCTCCGTCTCACGCGGGGGGGTCTCGGTGGTTTATGTCCAGTTTGATGACACGACAGACATCAACCTCGACCGCACCCGTGTTAACGAGCGTATCCAGCAGGCGCGGGCCAATATTGCCGTGCCGGGTATTTCCGTCAGCATGGGGCCGCTGGCTACTGGCATGGGCGAGATCATGCAGTTCCAGATCAAGGGACCGGGGCGGTCTCTGACGGACCTCAACCGGATCATGAACTGGACCGTGGTGCCGCAGTTACGGCTTGTGCCCGGTGTGGTGGATGTCAACGTCAACGGCGGGGCGGAGGAAACCTACGAAGTCACGCTGGATCAGGCCCGGCTGGTTGCCAGCGGCCTGAGCGTGGGAGATGTCTACCGCGCGGTGGACAGCAACAACGGGGCCTCCGGCGGGGGGTGGATTACCCACCATGCCGAGCAGCAGAGTGTTGTTGGCCGGGGGCTAGTCAATAGTCTGGCCGACTTTGGTGCCATTGCCGTACGCACCAACCCCGATGGCTCCACCCTGCGCCTGCGGGATCTGGGGCGTGTTGGCATAGGGGCACGCACACGCCTTGGTGCTGCCACCCGCGATGGGCAGGGGGAAATTGTAACAGGCGT
Organism: Acetobacter vaccinii; assembly: GCF_008365315.1. Lineage (NCBI taxonomy): Bacteria > Pseudomonadati > Pseudomonadota > Alphaproteobacteria > Acetobacterales > Acetobacteraceae > Acetobacter > Acetobacter vaccinii. Next base: position 957,166 of record NZ_CP043506.1, read on the forward strand.
GGTGATGATGGAAAGCGGTGCCAGTTCCAACACCACACTAGCCGCCATCAATCAGGTATTGCCCGCCCTGCGTCAGGCTCTGCCACCGGGTGTTACGCTCGACCCCTATTACACCCGCGCCACCCTGACCGGGCGGACCATAGCCACCGTGCGCGACAATCTGGCCCTGGGGGCCTTACTGGTCGTAGGGGTGCTGATTGTTGTTATCGGCAGTTGGCAGGCAGCCCTGGTCATTGCCTCGGTCATCCCTGCGGCGTTGATCTGCGCCATGGCGAGCATGCGCCAGTTTGGTATTTCGGCCAATCTGCTCAGCCTTGGGGCAATCGACTTTGGCATGATTGTCGATGGCTCGCTTGTGGTGGTGGAGCATATTCTGTCACGGCGGGAGGAGGAACCCCAGGCCCCCTTTGTCCCTCTTGTCATCTCGGCGGTGCAGCAGGTCATGCGCCCGGTTGGCTTTGCCATTCTGGTGATCATCATGGTCTATCTGCCTGTGCTGACCTTGCAGGGGATAGAAGGGCACATGTTCCGCCCCATGGCGCAGACCGTTATCATGGCGCTGCTGGCATCGCTCGCTTACTGTTTCATCTGTATTCCTGCCCTGGCGGTACTGGCGCTGCGGCATGTGCGCCCGGTAGGGGATACACGGCTGATTGCCCTGCTGCGCCGCCCTTACACCACACTCGTCCGCTGGGGGGAAAACCACCCCCGCACCCTGTTTAGCGGTGTTCTTGCAGCTCTGGCGCTGTCCGCCGTACTGGCCACACGGCTTGGCGGGGAGTTCATTCCCCAGTTGGAAGAAGGCGCGCTGGCTGTCATGACCACCCGCCTGCCCTCTGCCTCGCTCGACACGGCGCTAACAACCACCACACGGCTGGAACAGATCCTGCGCCGCTTCCCTGAAGTACGAACTGTTGTCAGCACAACTGGCACCTCCGCCATCCCGACCGACCCGATGGGCGTGAACGAGACCGACAGCTTCATTTTCCTCAACGATCCTTCAACTTGGACAACCGCCCATAGCCAGGCCGAGCTTGTTACCATTCTGGACAGCACCCTGCGGCGTGAACTGCCCGACGCCCTGTACGCATGGAGCCAACCCGTGCAGATGCGTATGGACGACCTGCTGTCGGGCGTGCGGACCCAGATTGCCGTCTCCATCTTCGGGGATGACCTGTCCACACTGGCGACACTGGGCGACAAGGTGGCGCTGGCCATAGCCGCCGTGCCGGGTGCCGCCGATGTCGCCCCTGCGGGTGATGGCACCGTGCCCCTTGTGGTGGTGGATATTGACCGCACCCAGGCCGCCAGCCGCAATGTTGCGCAACAGGATATTCTGGACACTGTCGAGGCCGTCGGCGGGCATATCGGGCGGCCTGTGATTATGGGCAACGCCATGATCAGCACCCAGATACGGCTTGACCCCCGGCAGGCAGGGTCTGCCACAGCCATCGGGGCATTGCGGGTGCGGCGTCAGGACGGGCTGGGGTATGTCATGCTGTCACAGGTCGCGCATGTGCATGTGGTCGATGGCCCGCCACGCATAAGCCGCGACAAGGTGCACCGCCGCATGGTGGTGCAGGCCAATGTGCGTGGGCGCGATCTGGCCTCCTTCGTCGCGCAGGCGCAGGACCGTGTGGCGCACACCGTGCCCCTGCCCGCTGGATACACGATTGAATGGGACGGCCAGTTCCGTAATCTGCAATCCGCCATGCAACGGCTGGCCGTTGTGCTGCCTGTAGCACTGGGGCTTATTTTTGCCCTACTGGTCGTGGCCTTTGGTGCCCTGCGCCCTGCCCTGCTGGTCTTTATCAACCTGCCTGTGGCGGCAACCGGGGGCGTGCTGGCGTTAAGCCTGCGGGGTATGCCGTTCAGCATTTCGGCCGGTATTGGTTTTATCGCGCTCTTTGGGGTGGCTATTCTGAACGGGGTTGTGCTGGTCAGCGCCATTACCACGTTACGCGCACAGGGCATGCGCGTCGCCCAGGCTGCGTTTGCAGCGGCGGAATCGCGCTTTCGGCCGGTTATGGCGACAGCCCTTGTTGCCAGTGTCGGGTTTTTTCCCATGGCGTTTTCACAAAGTGCCGGGGCCGAGGTGGAACGCCCGCTGGCCAGTGTGGTAATCGGGGGGCTGGTGTCCTCCACCTTGTTGACGCTACTGGTTCTGCCATCGCTTTATGCCCGTATCATGCGCGAGAAGGACCAGCCCTGATGCGTATCCTCATTATTGAAGATGAACCCGACTTGGGGGCCGCCATGCAGGAGCGGGTGCGTCTGGACGGGCACGCCGTAGACTGGTTCACCACGCTGGAGGACGCCCGCGCAGCTCTGGCTGCCGTGTCCTACGATTTCATGCTGCTGGACCTTGGCCTGCCCGATGGCAACGGCCGCGACCTGCTACGCGAAGCCCGCAGGGCCACGCCCAGTATGGCTATTCTGATCACCACGGCGGAAGACCAGATCAGCGACAGGATTGCGGGCCTGTCCGATGGTGCGGACGACTATATTGTCAAACCCTTTGACCTGAACGAACTGGTTGCCCGCATTGCCGCCGTCGCACGCCGGTATGCCACCCCCCACACACAGACCCAGCGCAACCTTGGCGACATTACCATCGACCGGGAAAGCCGCACCGTGTCCCGCAACGGGCAGACACTGGACCTGACCGCGCGTGAGTGGGCGATTATGGAGCTTCTGTCACGCAGCCCCGGGCGCATTTACTCCCGCACCCAGATCGACACCGCCCTGTATGCGCTGGACCATGATGTTGGCAGCAATACAATAGAAGTTTTTATAAGCCGCCTGCGCCGCAAACTGGGCAGCCCGGTCATACGGACCATCCGTGGCCGTGGATACTGCCTGGATGACAGACCCACACCATGAAGCGCTGGAGCCTATCCACCCGCATTGTCAGCGGTGTGATGATGGTCGTGGTCCTGGGCCTGCTGGTGCTGGGGGTCGCGGTCGGGGGCTTTACCCGCTACGAGGTGACAGAGCGGCTGGACAATTCGTTACAGGAAGTTGCTGAGCGTTTGCAGGCTTTTGTAGCAGCCCGCCTGCATGATGCCCCCTCGGCCGTGGCGTGGCTGCCAGAGGTCGGCCCCCGCACACTGGCCTATCAGGTACTGGACGCGGCGGGGGCTGTTGTCCTGCGATCCCAGAACGCCCCTGACACCCCATTTGTGCGCAGTGGGCAGACCGGCTTTGCCAATGCCCCCCATTTCAGGGTGTATGTGGCGGCCCCGACAGCAGGCCAGTACCGCGTGCTGGTCGGTGAACCCACCTTCCACCGGCGGGAGGCTGTCTGGCGGGCAATGGTGATATCCATTGTACCCATGGTGCTTTTTCTGCCCGTGCTCTGGTGTCTTGTGCGCCTGATTGTCCGCCGCGCCCTACGCCCGCTGGACCGGCTGCAGGATGAAATGCGTGCCCGCGGCAGCGGCAACCTCCAGCCCATTCCCCCACTAGCCCTGCCCGACGAACTGGTGCCTGTGCAGCAGGCAGTCAACACCCTGCTGGCCCGGCTTGAAACGGCCCTGTCCACCGAGCGGGCCTTTGCCGCCAGCGCCGCGCACGAACTCCGCAACCCGCTAGCCGCCCTACAGGCACAGGTGCAAATGCTGGGCCGCCTGCTGCCTGAAGGATCGGGGCTGGAAGAACGCGTGACCATTATAACCCAGCGCACCCACAGCCTTGGCCGTACCGTGGAAAAACTGCTGCAATTCTCACGCGCTACCTCAGGCATAGCCTTCCGCCGCGACCGTTTTGACCTTCTGCCCATCCTGCGTGTTCTGGTCGATGATATGACCTACACAACCCAGAACGCCCGCAGCATTGCCATAACAACCCATGGTATCGAACAGTTTTTTATCCATGGGGATATGGATGCAACGGGTATTCTGATCCGCAACCTGCTGGAAAACGCCCTGCTCCATGGTAACGCCACAGCACCCATCCACATCATCATCAGTGCTGATGGCAGCATGGATGTGACCAATGACTGCCCCGCCCTGCCCCCTGCAACGCTGGCCCGACTGACAAGCCCTTTCGTGCGTGGTGGAGCCACAGCCCATGGCAGCGGCCTGGGTCTGGCCATTGCCAGCAGTATTGCCACCCAGATGGACACCACACTGCACCTGCGCTCCCCCCTTGCCGGGTCGGACCGTGGATTTGGTGCCTGCCTGCGCTTTCCCGCTGTCGATATGACACCCGCCACGGGCTGATTGTTGTACCGCTCTTTCTGTCAGTCATATTCTAATCAAGAAGTTTTTATTATTCTCACAGTCGGCTCAACAGCCCGACCTTTCTATAGCCTGCGCGGCATCAGCCTGTATTACATTAGAAAGAGCCTCTTTGGTTAAATATTTTTTCTCATACTTAGCCGACAGTTCTTACAATCAGGGCTATAAGTGTCTGTCTTGATCCCTCACGGATTTCCGCGCCAGATACTGGAAAGACTATTTTATGAGATACCTTTATTTACCAATACTCCTTGCATTTCTGAGTGTTATAAAAACAGCGCAGGCAGCCGCACCGTCCTATGATTCTTATAAGGCGTGGTTGGTAAGCTGCGACAATACCCTGACCTGTGAGGCCAAAGGGTTTTTAAACGACGAGAGCACCATAGCCGGAAATACACAGATAAACGGCAGGGTTGACCTGCGCTTTATCCGCAACGCCGGGCCAGACGGCAGGACTGAAGCACGGCTGAGTGCCGGGTTTCCCTTTGGCCTGACAGACCTGAAAGTGGACGCCAAACCACTGGTGCTGACCCCCTCTGCATGGCAACTCAAGACACAGGATGGCAATACCGTCCTCTCGACCAGACAGCCAGCAGCCATTGCCGCCTTGCTGACCCAGTTGCGTGACGGAACCATGCTGCACGTCAGGGACGATGGCGTGCCATTGAGTGGGCTCAAAGCCGCTCTGCTACGCATGGATGACAAACAGGGGAGAATAGATGGGGTAACGGCCCTGATCCGCCAAGGACCCAAACCGGCCAGCACAGTCCCCCCTGCCCCCCTAACGCCTTCTATACCGCCCGCTCATGCAACTCCCTCTCTGCCCCTGAATGAGCAGACACACCTGCTGGAATTGACAAGAACCACCCAGGCAGCACTCATCAAAAAATATGACTGTGAAAACCTTTCTAAGGAACAGGATGATTTACTGCTGACAGGCGCTTACACGCTGGATCACAATCACGCACTTGTCCTGATCGGGTGCGCAATGGGGGCATACCAGGGAACATCCCTGGCCTTTGTCGTCTCGCGCACAGGCAAAGGCCAAGCACGGCCTGCCTCTCTCCCGCGCCCTGTCCTGAGCAAAGAGGACTCCAGACAGAATGATAACACCCTTACAGGCCCTGACTTGGACAAAGCGACAGGCACACTGACTGAGTTTGCCAAGGGCCGGGGGCTGTCTGATTGTGGCACGTCTTCCTCATGGCGTTGGGACGGTCACGGTTTTGCACTCACGGCTATGACCTTTCAGTCCGCCTGCGGTGGCAGCCTGCCCAGCGACTGGCCAACCCTTTACCGATCCACGAAACAGAAAGCACCGTAAGCACTGTTTCAAAACCAGACAGGGGTTTTGTGCCGTCTCTTTTAAAAAGAGACGGCATGCCCGGTAGCTGGGGCATAGTCTGCGCAGTTCCATGATGATCACATGGAACCGCTGACACAAAGCACGTTATTTTTTTAAAATAGCTTCCATGAAAATACCATTTCAGGACTGGACTGCGTGGCGCACAACATCAGCCAGCACAAGGGCATGCGTGTGGGCTGTGTCATGGGCTGCATACAACAGGGTTAACGGGCCCTTGCGGGCAAGGTCACACAGGGTCTGGACGGCGGCACTGTCCTGCACCAGTTCCTGCCGGTACCGCTGCCCGAACTCAGTCCACCGTGCCGGGTCATGCCCGAACCAGTGTCGCAGGTCGGGGCTGGGGGCGGCCTCTTTCAACCACAGGTCCATGACAAGATCGGTCTTGCGCACCCCACGGGGCCAGAGCCTGTCAACCAGAACGCGGGTGCCATCCTCTGGTGAGACCGCGTCATAAACCCGTTTTATCCTGATATCGACCATACCGCCCTGCCATTCCGAGGTGTACCGTTTTTCCTGCCGGGCAGGAAAAACGGATACTTATGAAACGCCTGAACGCCGTTCTGGTTCAGACCACCAGTTCCGGGTCTGCGGCAGAACCAAAGAACTCGTAACGGATCTGGGCTGCGGGCAGGTTTTCCTCACGCAGGGCACGGACCATATCGCGCATAAAGGAATCCGGGCCGCAGATATAATATGTTGCCGTACGGTCCAGTGTCTGGCGTAGCCAGTCGGTGCTGATACGCCCCGCATGCCAGTTAATACCCGCGACCGGCGTATTCTGCGGGTCCGTGCCCTGGGACAGAAACACATCGGCCCGCACATGGCCCTGAGCAGCCTGAGCGCTCAGGTCAGGCAGGAACGGCACCGCCGCCCCATCATGCGCACCATAAACAAACCGTACGGAACGAGAGTTGTCCGTCTGAGCCAGAGCCGCCAGCATGGACAGGGCGGGGGTCAGCCCGACACCCGCTGTCAGCAGGACAACCGGCCCCTGCACTGCGGTATCAAGCACAAAATCCCCCGCCGGGTTGGCAGCCAGCAGGCTATCGCCTTCATGCACGCTGTCATGCAGCCAGGGTGACACCACGCCCCCGTCTGCCCGACGGACAGTAATACGGTAATGGTCTGCCCCCGGTGCCGAAGAAATGCTGTAATTGCGCCTTTGCGGACCATGACCGGGAATATCCAGCCGGAAGCTGAGGTACTGGCCGGGCTTATGCCGGGCCAGAGCCCCGCCATCGGCTGCCACCAGTTCGAACGAGACAATATCCGGGGTCTGGACCGTGCGGGCACGCACACGCAGCGCACGCCAGCCTTTCCAGCCGCCGGGCGTATTTTCGTGCTCAGTATAAATTTGCCCTTCCCGACCGATCAGGATATCGGCAAGAAACCAGTAGGCTTTTCCCCAGGCGTCCAGAATTTCCGGTGTCGCGGCATCCCCCAGCACATGGCTGATCGCACCCAGCAGGGCGTCGGCCACATAGGGGTAGTGCTCGGGCAGAATGTTCAGCCCGACGTGCTTTTCCGCAATACGTTCAACCATGCCCCCCAGCGCATCAAGCTTGTCGATGTGTTGGGCATAGGCCAGCACAGCCAGCGCCAGCGCTTTAGGCTGCTCGCCATCCTTCTGGTGCGACATGTTGAACAGATCGCGGATTTCCGGGTTGGCCAGCAGGCGCGAGTACATTTCCGTCGTAATCGCCACGCCGTGTGCTTTCAGGGCAGGCACTGTCGCGAGGATGATGGAGCGGGCGGATTCATCAAGGGGAGCAGCCATGGGACTCTGATCCTTTAAGGTATATATTTCATACACCTTTTCGGAGGAGTTGGAAAAACTGTCAAGAGGGGGCATCTTCCTGTCATGAAACTGACACTGCAAACCGACTATGCCCTGCGCGCATTGATGTATCTTGGTGTTCGGACAGACCGGCTGTCCTCCATCCGGGACATTGCGACCACCTATGGCATTTCAGAAGCCCATATGGTCAAGGTCATCCACCGGCTGGGCCTGGGCGGGTTTGTTGACACCATTCGGGGCCGCAATGGCGGGGTCAGGCTGAACCGCCCGGCGGAAGATATCCGACTGGGGGCCGTCGTGCGTTACATGGAAGAGGACATGGCCCTGCTGGCCTGCATGGCCCGGCAGGACCAGACCACCACCCAGCAACAGCCCTCCCTGTGCGTGCTGATGCCCGCCTGCCGCCTGCGCGGCGTGCTGGCAGAGGCGCTGGACGCCATGGTGAGTGTGCTGGACCGCCACACACTGGCCGATGTCATTACCCCGTTTGAAAGACAGCGCCTGTCAGCCCCCATCCCAAAACCGGATGAACCACAAAGCAGGAAATAAAAATTATATCTTTATTCTACGGTTTTACGATAATGCCATACAATCCACACACCCCTTGGGTACAGGGCAACACGGGCCAGACATCCCCCCTGCACGCACAATAAACCCTTGGACAGCGGCCCCCACCTATGGCTAGGGTCTGCCCCATTCTGCCACATCCGAGCGTGTACCCTGCCATGACCGAGCGTTTTGCCCCTTCCACCCAACGCTGGCGCAGCCTCCTGCGGCCAGAACGTCTTTCCGGCCAGGGCCGCTACCGCGCCCTGCTTGTCGCCCTTGGGGGCGGGGTTGGGGTGGGCCTGACCTTTGCGTTGGGAAAACTGTTTGTACCCGCAAGCCTGCCTGCCATTGTGGCCCCCATCGGGGCCTCTGCCGTGCTGGTCTTTGCCGTACCGGCAAGCCCGCTAGCCACTCCGCGGGCCGTTGTGCTGGGTAATACCCTGTCGGCGGCAGTCGGGGTCGGGGTCGGCCTGCTGGCCGGGGCTGGCCCCCTGGCCGCAACACTGGCGCTGTTTCTGGCCCTGGCGGTTATGGCGGCCACCCGTTGCCTGCACCCACCCGGCGGGGCTGCGGCACTGACCGGGGTTCTGGTCTCCCCCATGCTGCCAGCCCTGCCCATGGCCCTGGCTTTTCCGTTACTGCCCGTTGCCCTTAACTCCATCATGCTGGTGCTATGCGGGATTGGCTTCCACCGCCTGACCGGGCACAGCTACCCCCATCAGGCCGCCCCGGCACGCCCACCCGAAACCCCGCAGCCTGCCATTCGCACCGATGATATTGCCGCAGCTCTGGCCGAACTGGACGAAGTTTACGACATCGCCCCCGAGGATTTGGAAAAAGTACTGGCTCTGGCCAGCACACACGCAACCCGCCGTACCCAAACCCGCCGCTAAACGCAGAACACACCCCCGCTCCATCATATTTACAAACACCCCCCCTCATGGGACCGTACCGGGATCGTAACCCTTATGGATTGATACCCATGAAACGCATGTTCATGATTGCAGGTCTTCTGCTGGCTGGCGGCACAGCCCACGCTGCCGGGCAGGTCTATACTGGCTCTTTTGAAGGTGGCAGCGGCCAGCTTGAACTCAACGGCAAGACAGCTACCCTGTCCATGGGGTCATCAAACTGCATGGGCATGCTGGGGCACGCCCCGTTCGTGCGCAATGGCAATACGATTGAAATCACACAGCCCAGCAAAAGCCATGGTCCTGCCTGCCACGTCAAGCTGACGGTCAAGGGCAACAAGGTCATCAACAGTCAGGAAGAAAACTGTTCCGAATGGCACGGCGCAAGCTGTTCCTTCAACGGCTGATACCGTGGGCGTGGTACAATGCCACGCCCTCTGCCGCACCACATACTGCATGGCCATGTGATGCGGCACGCCTCCTGCATGAGAGGCAGATAACCCCAGACCACCCTTTGCAAAAGAATTTTGGTTTTTGAGGGTTTTTGAAAATTTACAGAGCAACCTACTGCTCTACTGTTGAAAAAAACCTGCCAAATTCAAACCCAATGACCCACGCTGGTATGGTATACCTGCGGCTCACACTGACCACGCCCCAAGAGAGCCTATGCTGCGGGGGTTTCATCCACTGCACGGGGGCGGCCATCCGGCCCAAGAGCAACAAATGTAAAGCGCCCGTGGGTGACCTTCTGACGGATGGATGTACGGCGCACACGCCGCACGGCTTCCACCTCGATCGTAATGGACGTGCGCCCGACCTTGAGGATGCGGGTATAAACATTCAGCTCATCCCCCACCGTCATGGGACGATGGAAGACAAGCCCATCAATCGCCACTGTCGCGCATTTACAGCCTGCCCTGTCCTCGGCCGCGGTGCTGGCTGCAAGGTCCATGTGCGAGGCAACCCACCCCCCAAAAACATCGCCTGCGGCATTGGTGTCGCGCCGCATGGCCACCACCCGGACGGCAAGATTGCCATCGTTGGTCCAGGCGCTTTGTTCCGTATCGGCCACAGTCGATGCTCCCCATAAGTTGGTAGCACACACGCTAGCGTAATCAGCGCCGTGAAACCAATAACGCCCGCATGAGCAGGACAGATTTTCCTGCCCGCCAAACAGCGGATGCCGGGCGACACTACGCGCCCGCGAAGGGTCAGGGGATCATACCTGACAGTTTGGCATATTCATGCGGTGGCAGACCATACAGAACATCCACCCCGTCGGTCCTGTCGGCCATGCTCAGGCAGATTTCATCCAGTGTAGCTTTGTACAGGGCCTGCAAATCCCGCAGGGCGGCATAAGGGTCCTTGATAAAATTCTTGTGCTGATAAAAGGTCTGGTTATCGTTGATATGCAGCGGAAAATACGGATAGGAAATTGGAATATATTCCGACCTTTCCTTAAGATTTCCGACAATACCACCTGCCATGATATGTTTTTGCAGATTGTCGCCTTCCTTCATCAACCGGGGCCAGGCATCCCGCGCGTGGGAATAGGAGGCCAGCTTGTGCTTTAACGCCTCCACCCCACCCAGATGGGTAAAGTGCCACCCGGCATCGGGCAGGATAAACTGCTCCCCCTCCCCCGCCAGCACAGTGTCGAGACCGCTGCGGTCCCAGCGGAACTGGGCAATATGGTCTATTCTGCCCAAAAACCTGTTGGTCACGGCATACGCGGCCCGCCAGCCATCGGGGGCCTGACGCAGGTTCATGTAAAACTGGAACATAGGCATATCAAAAATGGCAATGCCCTGTAGCCCCCGCACACGCTCTATACTGCTGGCCCGCAGGATTTCATCAGCATCGGAAATAATAAACACATCATCATCCGCCGCCTGTGCCGCCACCTTTAACAGGGAGTGGCGCTGGTGGTACTCCCGCTCAAAAGGGTCATGGTGGTCGGGCATGTCATCGACAATGCAATGGATGATCTTGTCGCGGTAACGCTCATAACGCTGGCTGTTTTCAAGAAAAAACAGAGGTTTGGGGCGGCCCATGAAATCTGTTGTGGATTCACTGATAACAAAAAAATCAACCGCCTCGTATTCCTGACTCATCTTGATATCAAGAATGTCCAGCTCATTGAAAAACGGAAAACAATTATAGACCTTAGACATGCCCCTGCCTTGCGCGCATCACTCGTCCGGCGGGAAGCCTAGGCTGTTTGGGTATCTATTCTGTTTATTTTTGCCAAGATCAGGAAAAAACCTGCCCCGGCCAACCTGCAAACCTTAGTGCGACCGCGCAGCACGGGCCGCCAGCACGGCAACCTGCCTGCGGCACAGCAGGGCATCGGACGCGCCTGTCTGCTTGCAGGCCAGTTCCAGCGCCTGCCACGTGGCTGTCTCCTGCGTTAATGCAGGCAGGCTCCAGGCATCCAGCGCCCGGCCAAAACTAGCAGTACGCTTGAAAAACACCGGCGGTCGCAGGCTCTTGAGAGCATCGGCCCGCGCAGCCCCCTCCGCCATGGCCGCCCGTACCCGCCGCAGACGGTGCAGGTGCGACAAAAAAGCGCGGATAATGGCAATCGGGCTTGTGCCTTCGGCCAGGGCGCGTTCCAGCGCCAGATCCGCCTCGGCCCGTTTGCCCTCGGTTGCGGCAAACGCAGCATCTTCCAACGAAATGCTGCCCGCATCGCCAATGCAGGCACGGGCATCCTCCAGGGTCAGGGTGCCTGTGTCCCCTGCGTACAGGGCCAGCTTTTCCATCTCGCTACGCGCTGCCGCCCGGTCCGCCCCAAGGCGGATCGCAAGCCAGTGCAGGGCGTCGGGTTCCACCCGCACATGGCGGGCTGCGAGCATGCTGGTCATGCTGGCCTCCAGCGTGCGGCCTTCCTCCGGGTAACAGCCAATGGAGGCACAGTCCTGCCGGGATTCCAACAAGGCGCGCAATTTGGAGCGGGAAGGCAGGCCCTGCGCCTCCAGCACCACCAGCGTATCGGTCTGTTCTGCCAGCACCGTCTGCACGGCCCGCAGCAATGCGTCGGAGGCATCACGCACACGCACAGCCCGCCGCCCGCCCATAAGGGACAGGGCTGTTGCCTCCTCCTCCAGCCGGGCATGTGTCTCACGGTCGAGCACGGCGACGCGGAAAGGATCGTCCACACTGCCTGCCACATGGCGCACGGCATCACGCGCGCGCTCCTGGATCAGGCCCGTATCCTCCCCATGCAGCAGGATAACCCGCCAGGCACCGGGGTCGGCCAGGACACGGGGCAGGTTCCTGGCATCTATCTTCATGCTGCGTCCGCCGCCTTAGAAGCGCCCGGCACCGGACGGTCCACGCCCTGTGGCCATATCGGGCACAGCGTCCTCGCCTTCCTGCTCCATCGGGGTCATGTTGGAGGATTCGGGCATGGCGTTGGGCAGGGGGTAGAAAGCGCGCGCTTTGGGTGCTGTCACCGAGGCTGGCTGCACACGGGTGCGGAACCACGTTGCAACCTGCTGTGTAATTTCCGCCCCCAGCGCCTGCGCCACACGGCCCAGTGTTGTCTCGTCATTCAGCGTCTGGGCAAAAAACTGCTCATACGTCACGGTGTAACCGTCCAGCGTCTGGGCATCGCCCTGAGCCAGCAGTTCGGGGTGTTCGGCGACTGTAAAAAGCTGCCAGTGAGCACGCCCAACCACCCGTGTACGGCCGGATGTGTTGTCGGCGTGGATGTCGATACTTTCCGCCCCAAAGTTGGGCTGCACACGCAGAGTGTACTGGTGGGGGTCTTCCGGCCCGTCACCCGCCATCTGGGTTTGCAGGGCCTGACGCAACTGCTGCCCCGCCCGGTCGGGAATATTGGCGACGTAAATGTCCTTAAGGTCATCCGCCACGGCAACATGGTTCGCCCCTTCCCCATAGAGCGGGTGGAAGCCGCAGCCTGCCAGCAGCACCGGCAGGCCCGCAAGCGGGACCAGGGCCAGTGCCGCGCGCGACAGGCGCAGGACGGAACGAACCGCGCGCATCAGCCCGCAACCACAAAGTTGACGATGCGGTTGGGCACATGCACCCGTTTGACAATGCGCTTGCCTTCCAGCAGCCGCGCCACGTTGGGTTCGGCCTCTGCTCGGGCCAGTACGGTGGCGGCGTCTTCATCAGGCTGAGCCTCGATTGTGCCACGCAGCTTGCCCAGAATCTGCACCGCAATGGTGACACTGGTAGCCACCAGCAGGTTCGGCTGGGCCTCGGGCCAGGGCTGGGTGGCGGCAAGGCCATCAGCCGGGCAGAGGCGGGCAAACATTTCCTCAGCCAGATGCGGCATCATGGGGGCGCACAGCAGGCACAGGGTGCGGGCGGCCTCATAACGCGCAAAAGCCAGACCATCGACCGCACCCAGCTTTTCAGACTCGGCCAGGGCGGAGGTCAGCTCGTGGATACGGGCCACAGCCACGTTAATGGCAAAGCCTTCCAGCGCATCGGTCACAGCAGCAATGGTCCGGTGCGTAACCCGGCGCAGGGCATCAGCCTGGGAGGCAATCGCCCCTGTCGGCAGGGCAACGCCCCCTGCGGGCAGCTCGGCCGCAACTGCGCCAACACTGCGGAACAGGCGCTGTGAGAAACGGGCAGCACCCGCAACACCCGCCTCGGTCCATTCCATATCACGCTCGGGCGGGCTGTCGGACAGCACAAACCAGCGGGCCGTGTCTGCCCCAAAGCGCTCGATAATGGCCACCGGGGCCACCGTGTTGCGCTTGGACTTGGACATTTTTTCCACCCGTCCAACGGTCACGGCCTCGCCCGTGTCCCGCCGCACGACACCCTCCGCCGTGCGCTCAACCTCTTCTGGGTAGAGCCAGTGGCCTGCACTGTCCTTGTAGCTTTCGTGGCTGACCATGCCCTGGGTAAACAACCCGGCAAAAGGTTCATCCACATTCAGGTGGCCAGTACGGTGCATGGCGCGGGTAAAGAAGCGAGCATACAGCAGGTGCAGGATAGCGTGCTCAATCCCGCCAATATACTGGTCCACCGCCAGCCAGCCATCAGCCGCGTCACGCACCGTAGGAGTGGCAGCATGAGGGGCGGTAAAGCGGGCAAAATACCACGAGCTGTCGACAAACGTGTCAAACGTATCTGTCTCACGCGTGGCGGGCTTGCCGCAGCATGGGCAGGTGGTGTGCTTCCAGCTTGGGTGATGGTCCAGCGGGTTGCCCGGTTTGTCGAAAGTCACGTCCTCGGGCAGTTTGACTGGCAGCTGGTCCTGCGGCACCGGCACAGGGCCACAATCGGGGCAGTGAATGACCGGAATCGGGCAGCCCCAGTACCGCTGGCGGGAAATACCCCAGTCGCGCAGCCGCCAGTTAACAACCCCTTCCCCCACGCCCTGTGCCTGCAGGCGCGCAATAGCGGCACTGCGGGCCTCCTGCGTGGACAGGCCATTGAGGAAGTCGGAATTGATCATGCTGCCATCGCCCGTATAGGCGTGGGCACCCACGGTATAATCCGCCGCGTCCTTGCCGGGGGGCAGCACCACCGGGGTAACGGGCAGATCGTATTTATGGGCAAAGTCCAGATCGCGCTGATCACCGCCAGGGCAACCAAACAGTGCGCCCGTGCCATAGTCCATCAGCACAAAATTGGCGATCCAGACCGGGAAGCTGGCATCCAGGAACGGATGGGCCACGCGCAGGCCGGTGTCAAAACCGCGTTTTTCAGCCGTTTCAACAGCTTCGACCGATGTGCCAAGCCTGCGGCATTCTGCCACAAACTCAGCTGCTTCAGCATTCTGCCGGGCAACCCAGGCCGCCAGCGGGTGGTCGGGCGCAATCGCCAGAAACGACATGCCAAACAATGTGTCGGGGCGGGTGGTAAACACCTCGACCTCGCCCAGACCATCGTCCAGTGCTGCCGGGGGCTGGTGCAGGGCAAAGCGCACCTTGGCCCCTTCGGACCGGCCGATCCAGCGTTCCTGCATGGTGCGGACACGTTCTGGCCAGCGGTCCAGTGTGTCCAGCCCTTTGAGCAGGTCTTCTGCAAAATCTGTAATCCGCAGGAACCACTGGGAGAGCTGTTTTTTCTCGATCAGTGCGCCAGAGCGCCAGCCCCGGCCGTCCACCACCTGTTCGTTGGCCAGCACGGTCTGATCCACCGGGTCCCAGTTGACCCAGCTTTCACGCCGCTCCACCAGCCCGGCCTGCATGAAGTCCAGAAACAGCTGCTGCTGCTTGCCGTAGTATTCGGGCAGGCAGGTTGCAATTTCCCGGTCCCAGTTGAGGGAGAAGCCAAGCCGCTGCAAAGTGGTGCGCATGGTGGCAATATTGGCCAGCGTCCATTCCTGCGGGTGGACACCGCGCTCACGCGCAGCGTTTTCAGCAGGCAGGCCAAAGGCGTCCCACCCCATGGGGTGCAGCACGCTGTAGCCACGGGCACGCTTGTAACGGGCAATCACATCACCCAGCGCGTAATTGCGCACATGCCCCATGTGCAACTGCCCCGACGGGTAGGGGAACATTTCCAGCACGTAGTATTTGGGCCGGTCAGCCGGGGGAATATCGGGCACGGTAAAAATACCGGCCTTGTCCCATTTGGCCTGCCACTTGGGCTCGACGGCGTGAAAGTCATAAATCGGAGAGGCGCTGGAAGTCTGGGACATGAAGCTTCTTGATACTGTCAGGGCAGGAAAAGGGTGCGGTCCGGGTGGCCGGGATCAGTCCCGGTTGCCGTTATCGGAGCGCAGCTTGCGTGCGCGGGAGAGGATACGCCCCGCAATATCGGACGCCGTGTTGGGGGCGGGGGGGGTGTCCACCCATTCATTCCCTTCACGGGTCTGGCGGAACACGCTCAACCGCAGCGCGTCAGAGCGCAGGCGGCGGTCAAGAATAAACGCGGTGATCTTGAAGCGCTCACCATGGGTGGCGGGGGGCGTGTACCAGTCGGTCAGGATAATCCCACCCTCAGCATCGGCCGTGGCCACAGGCATAAAGGACAGCGTATCCAGCGCAGCACGCCACAGATAGGCATTAACACCGCTTTTCAGCGAGGCTTCACCCCCGGACGCACCACGATCTTCGGCCAGCAACTGGCTCCGGGGGGCAGACAGCCCGCTGCGCCCGTTGTCGGAGGAAAAACAGCCCCCCAGCAGGCCAACCCCGGCAAGGGCAAGCAGGCCAGCACGGCCAGGGACGAGAGTGGCGGAAAAGCGACCGGCGACAGCGCGACCGGACATGAGACGGCGAAGCATGAGGGTACTGTGGCTCCTTGGGCGCTGGGATATCCGTCCTTCCCGGTCCACCGCTGAGCAGATGTCAGGACTGGCGGGCGGTGCGATAGGCTTTGCAAGCCTTCATATCCTCTCAACCCTGTCCCGCCAAGCGTCTGCTTGGTACTGTAGCGGTATCAACTGGCCGAAGGTGGGACCGCATGCTGCCATACAGGCGGCTTTTCCGCCTGTTCACCCGGCAGGGCAGGTGTGACGTCCTGTGGCTGACACAGGGGAGAGAGCGCAACCATAAGCCTGTGCCGCAACCCTGCGGGCAGGTAGCTGTAACGCTCCTCCAGCACACGCAAACCAAGGCCAGGCCACAGCGCCCGCAGCCGCTGCCCGTAGTCCCGCACAAGCGCGTGCTGGCCCAGCATATTGGCCGCCGCCAGGGCAGGCACAAGCATGGACACACGCTCGGGCGTCAAGGCCAGCACACCCTGGGCATGGCGCAGGGCCCGCTCGGGCTCCCCACTGAGCAGGCAGGACAGCACAAATTCATGCTCCGGCGCGGTGGGAATAGGCACTGCGGTGCCGACATCAAAAAATTCGGCATAGGCCCAGGCCGCCTTGCGGGCATCGCCCTGGCACAGGGCATACAACCCTTCAAGCAGCGCCAGCATACCCCCGCGGGACTCGGGGTGGACTGTGGCGCGCATCTGGCGCAGCAGCATGCCACTTTCCTCAACCCAGCCTGCATATAACAGGCCCGTGCCCAGCGTATAACGCAAAAGCTGACTGGCGGGGAAAACCGCAAGCCCGGCCTGCACCATTGTCACCAACTCACGCGCGGCATAGCGGATCGGCACACCCCAGGCCCCGTGCAGCCGGACGCGCAGATAGGTGGCATGGGCCACAAACACAAAAGCATCCTCTGGCGCGCGCTGGCTGGCACCGCGCAAAAGCTGCTCGATCGCGCCATACAGGGCCGGGTCGTTGCGCAGCACCAGACCGAAGGCACGCAAGGCCATCTGCATGGGCGACAGCAGCTCCAGCGGGCAGCGGGCCAGCCGCCTGGCCTCCGTGCTCAGCACCACCAGAGTCAGGCCCGAGGCCATATGCCACGACAGTGCCATAAGGTCGGCTGACCCTACGCTAAAGCCATGCCCCCAGATGATCAGATTATCATGCCGAGGGTCCTGCACTTCGACCGCGCAGCCAAGCCGCCCGCCTTCATATGTGCCTTCACGCACGATAATGAGCACATCCGCCAGACCCATGTCCTGCGGCATATCAGCGCGCACGCTGATATCCATCAGGTCCAGTGCCACGGCGCTTAAAACAAACTCATCCCGCAGTCTGGTAGCCAGGGCACCCAGCCCGGCATCCTTGTCATAGGGTTGAAACACCACAATAGCCCGCATCCTGCCCTGCCGCCCCATGACAGGTAGCTGCCCCTGGGCACAGCCATGCGGGCAGATGTGCTCGCACACACCTTCGGCCCCGCAATTGTCCACCACCTTGTCGGGGCTACGCAGCGGGGGAAGTGCACGGCCATAATGCCGCCCGCGCAGTTCTGCGATCAGGCGCATGGTCTCCTGCCCTGGGGCAGTACCGACGGCGTTATGAAACGTGCGGATGCAGGTTTCGGCACTCAGCATGGCTGCGCCGTCGTCCCCGCCGCGGCTTTCCGCCTGCATCAACCCCCGCCATGCCCCTTCGTGCAGCGGGTGCAGGGCAAGCAGGCGCTGGGCGGCCTCTCGCGCACTGGCGGGGTTGGGCGTGGTGGCCAGCAGCACTTCCAGCTGGCTGGTCACATGGCTGACAAGGCCCGCCCTTTTGTGGGCCAGCCAGGTGTCAAACGCGGGGTCAACCACGCTCAGATCTTCCAGCAGCACCGGCAACCTGTCGGGCATGGTCAGCACTGTTGCCTCGGTAATGGCCTGCACGGTGTCGATATCCGTACTAACACCCCCACACCGCAGAGCCAGCGCATGGCGCTGCACCTCCAGCACATGGGGGCCAAGCGGATGCAAGGCCTCCTGCAGACGATGGATTTCCTGCCGGAGAGAGGCCCGCGCCTGCTCGGGGCCACGGCGGCTCCACAACAGTTCGGCCAGGCGGGTCCGGGCCATGGGCTTGTGCTCCGACAGCGCCAGTACGGCCAGCAATGCGCGGGTCTTTGTGCCTGTCGGCAGCAGGGAGACACCATCTGCCCGCTCCACCCGCAGATGCCCAAGCACACACACGCGCAGGACGATATGCGTCTGAGGGGGCATGGCCGGTGTCTGGGCTGTGGTGTGTCTATCCATCTGCGGTGCGACAGGGTGTTCCATAGCGTCCCACGTGGGGCGGTGTTTCACCATGAACGGTGGACTGCTGGAAAAGTTCGTTCCTCGCACAACTTCCTGTTGTAACGATGGCCGGGGAACAGGCGAAACAGGCCTGAAGCCACAACCTGAGGGCTCAGACCACCTTGTCTGATGAATGAACGCTCTCCCCCGCAGGCGTCACGCACCAGCAGGCCGACAATCAACGCTGCACACATGCCAACCCCCAAAAAACCACACTGGCGGAGCAGCACGGCTGGCAGGCCAGACACCGCCTGACCGTGGCAAAACCATGCTGTTTGGAGCCTTACGACCCCTCACCCCCAGGCATGGGACGATACGCGCAGCCTGCAGCAGGCGCACGCACCCCTTCCCCCTTACGGCTGTTGGAACGTCTATGCAATCTTGGGTTGTGTACGGTGGCTGGCAGGCTCCGCCTGAAAGCATGCCAGCCGCAGCTAGCGGCTGACAGCCACGCAGCTGAGCCCCTGCTGGCGCAGAGCAGAGCAGATTGTGTCGGTCTGTCCCTCTGGCAAGCCTGCAAGGCGAGTGCGCCATACGGACACCCCACCCGAGCCCACCACAGGCTCCACCCTGCTCACGGCATGATCCAGCGCGCCGGATGCCTGATGTGCCATGGCAATGGCCCGTTGGGCATGTTCCTGCGTGGAAAATGCACCAATCTGAATAACCGCGTTCCCTGTCCCCCCGACCGGCTGCCACACAATGGCAGGCCCGGCCACGGGTATGGTTGTCGTGGCAGACAGTACCGGCTGATCCTGCGGGCGGGTTGAGGCCGTGGCTTCGGCAACATCACCCTGGCGGGCGTATCGGCCAGCAGCCTGTGCCTGTTGCAGGGCGGCATCCACCGGGTCGGTTGTGGTGGCGACCTCCACCGCATCAGTCTCGGCGGTTACAGTCCCCGGTGTGCCATCACCCAGATGCGGGGCCACGGCCGCCAGATACGACCGCGCGTAGGACGGCAGGGACGTACCGCGCCGCTGGTGATTATCGGCACATTGCGGCCCACAGCTATAGGCCACCAGAAAAGTGGGCGAGCCAAAGCGGTCATACAGTTCGCGGATATAGCCGCTGCCCGCCATAATATTGTCGTGCGGGTCATACGGGTCGGAACCGAGGTGATAACGGCGGGCCAGCTCGTGATAGGTATCAGGCTTGATCTGCATCAGCCCGACAGCCCCGTGTACCGAGCGCACAAGATGGCCATGGATATACTGGTGGCCGCCCGATTCCTGGTTCATCACCGCGCGGATCCAGCCTTGTGGGATGGAAAAGCGCAGAGCGGCCTCGTTAATATACGGCTTCCACGGGTTCATGGCTGAACCGGGCGGCTGATAACTGCGCGATGGCCCGGCACAGGCGGACAACACTGCCAGCAACGCCAGCAGCCCCCATCTGGCACGTGGCACCGCCCCAGACACGCCACCCCCCGCAGCACGCAGCCCCGAAAGAGGAGAAGCATGACGGGTAGAGCAGGAAGGGGCAGCAGGCCAGCGCATGGCCCCATGGTGCCCCCACCATGGGCAAGATGCAAGAATACCCATGGCCACACGGACGCACAGCAGAAGACGGAAATGCGGGGTCATCAGTTTCCCGCACAACCCGGCCCTTTGGCCTCATTGATTCTGGCACGATGGGCGACACAGCAGATGACTGATTATGATCAGTGCCTATCCACCCAAGACCCAGCCATCCGTGCCCTTACGCCCCGAACCCATGACCACGCCACAAGCACAACAACTGTGACGGGGCATACCCTGTAGCGCAGTGCCACCCTGTCACCAGTTATATGTCAGATTCCCATAAACACGCCGCCCCTGGCCGATATAGCACTGGGCCGTGCCGCAGGAGGTAACATAGTAGGCGTTGGACAGGTTTGAAATTGTCACCTGCCCAACAAGACCTTTGAGAACAGGGGAGGCCTTGCCAAAATCATACCGTGCCCCAGTATCAAACAGTATGAATGCCGGAACCTTGAAGGAATTGGCCGTGTTGCCATACGTCCAGCCGACATAACGCGTCCCAAAGTTAAGCTCCAACCCCCTCAGCCGCCCTTCTGGCAGAGCATAGTTGATGAACATGGAGGTCATGTTACGGGGCACAGCATTGGCATATTTACCCTGCAACGGCACCGCCGCCCCGGCATACATGTGGTAACCGGCCTGGTTTGATGTCGGGTCATAGTAATAAGGCACGGTGGTATCAGTGCTTTTGGAATACCGGACATCATCATACGTATAGGACGCCAGAAACCGCAGGTTTCTGGTCACATTGGCCTGAGCCGATACCTCAAACCCCTGCGATGTCATCTGGCCTGTCTGAATGGAATAGCCGGGGTTCTGCGGGTCCGATGTCAGCACATTGGTCTGGTCAATATGGAACGCCGATGCGGTAAACAGCCCATCAAAACCTATGGGTTTGTATTTCAGCCCGGCCTCGTACTGCTTGCCCTGTGTGGGTTTAAAGGCATGCCCTTCCATATCGGTGCCAGTCTGCGGCTGGAATGACGTAGCATAGCTAAAATAGGGAGCCAGCCCGAACGCAAACTCATACGTAGCCCCGGCCCGCCAGGTAAATGCCTGTGTCGAGAACGGAGACTGCGTTGTGCTGCTTCTGCCCGTATAGGGGAAATTGGACTGAGACCACGAATATTGAGAATACCAGTCCTGACGGCCACCCAGTGTGACAGTCAGCCCCTTGTATTTGATCTGATCCTGAAAATACACACCCACCTGATCATACGTATTCCGCCCGAACCAGGACCATGATGTCGCATTGGCCGACCCCATGCCGGGATAACCAAAATGCGGCACAAATTCCCCATACACCGGGTCATAAATATTCAGGCTATTAGCGGCAGACCTGTAATACTGTCCGTTGGAATGGTAATCCCAGAAGTCAACACCCGCAATGGCGGTATGTTTGACCTCCCCTGTACGGAAATTACCCGCCAGACGGGAATCCAGAGAGGCCGTGCGCGTAGTATTGGGCACGGCAAACGCCACGCGGGGCTGCGTCACACCATCGGCGTCCAATGCGCCATATTTTGTGTAAACATAGCTGAAGTTTGTTTTGGACGCCTCATACCGGAATGTCTGCTGGAATGTGAGGTGAGAGTTGAAACGGTGGGAAAAGAGATATTCAAAAAGCCCACCGCTTTCCTTATGGTTGTTCCACCCCGGCTCCCCCATAAACAGGTTGCGTGGCAGACGCCCGTATTTACCCGGAAACAACGTACCCACAGCCGGAAGATAGGACGAATAGGCACCATCCTGTGGCGTATAGACATAATTACCGATCAGGGTCAGGTCTGTTTTGTCATCAATCTTCCATGAAATGGAAGGGGAAATACCAACACGCCGATAACCGACATAATCTGTCTGTGTGTCCTGTGTCACACCGATCCCGGCAATACGATATTTGACACTACCAGAGGCGTTGACCTTGTCGCTGACATCAAAGGTGGCCTGATAGCGGTTCCAGTTCCCAAAACCGACCGACACACTCCGTAACGGGGTTTCTGTCGGGCGTTTGAGCGTTTCGTTGATAATACCGCCGGGAGCGGCCTGCCCGTACATGACCGAGGACGGGCCATTAATGGTTTCAACCCGTTCAATAAAAGACGGGTCGAGTGCCACCTGTGAGTTTGAAATCATACCATCAATAAACTGGGATGATGAAAACCCACGCTGTATGAACGTCCCGCCCCCAAACCCTGCGGCAGCCCCGTTGGTCTGCTGACCCATGCCCTCGGCATAAATCCCTGGCGTATAACGCAGGGCTTCAGCCAGGTTCTGCACCTGCTGGTCAAGCATCTGCTGTTTGGTCACAACATAGATGGAACCTGGAATTTCCGTAATGGGCGTGTCTGTTTTTGTGCCAGAGAACGAACTCTGCGCCACATACCCTACCCCCGGCCCACGAGGGTCCTCATGGCCCAATGTGCCCCCCACACGGACTGGCCCCAGGGTAATGGCAGAGCCATTTTTGACAATCACAAACGCATCCGACCCTTTTGCCATATATGAAAGGCCTGTCCCGGCCAGCAGATGGCGCAGACCATCCACCACCGGCATGCGGCCCGACACCCCCTGCGTGGCCACACCGCGTGTCAGGGTGCCATCGGCTGTCATCTGGTAGCCTGCCTGTTGACCAAAGACCGCCAGCGCCGACCCCAGAGACTGCGCCCCTATATGAAATACTACTGTTTTATCAGTATTTTTCTGACCAGATTCTACAATGGGGACCGCCACCGCCAAGCCATGGAGGCCAAAGGTCAAGGGGGTTGTCACCATCAGAAAACACGCGAAACCTCCACGTGGTAGCACTTGACGAGCGGATAATTTCACAGCGTTCCCTCCGGGCCACAAGGACAATCCCAAACAATGCGACCCATTCGCATTTGCGGCGTCTACTCCTTCCACGCTCGAGAGGGGGCGTTTTCAACACAGGTTTAAAAATAAATTTTGCAAGCCCAATGCGGCGGGGCCATGAGCTGCTTAAAACGAGGTCACAACCACCAGCCACGGTGCCAGCGCCACAACCCGGATATTGTGGCGCTCAGCCATAAGCCGCAAAGCCGCCACGGGGTTATCCAGCCGGTAAAAACCTGTGACCGACGCCTTGGAAACCCCTTTGCCCAGAACAACAATACGCCCACGATAAAAGGGGCGTAGCCGCCTTATGGCCTCCACCATTGAGACATCCTGTACGGAAAGCTGGCCATACCGCCATGCACCCACCAGCGCGTCGGCTCGCTCGGCCTGCATCACGCCTGTCCGGGTGTCCACCACAGTGGCCTCTGCCGCCTTGAGGGAGCGGGCTGCGCGGCGCGATGGCTGAACCGCGACCTCCCCCTGGGCAACCTGCACCTTTACACTGCCTGTATCCGCCGCAACGTCAAACGCTGTGCCAATATCGGTTGTTGTCACGCCATGGGACACAACGGAAAAAGGCCGGTCTGGATCGTGCCTGACGTCAAAATACGCCTCGCCATACCACAGCTCGACCACACGCTGCCCCGGCTGGTGCGACAGCCTGAGCGCTGAATGGGGGGCCAGAGCCACACGTGTGCCATCCGCCAGCACAAAATGCCGGGTCTGCCCCCAGCCAGTGGCATAATCCGCGCCGATACCGCCCCAGTCCACCATCGTCCAGACCAGACACGCCGCGACACAGGCACCGGCCCATGTGGTCGCACGGGCCAGCCACTGGCGGCGTTGCAGGGTGCGGTAGCGGGGGGCTTTGGCAGGGTTGCGGGCAAATGCCCCCCACTGTGCGCGGTGGGCAGCAGGTATTTTGCCGATCATATCCCCTGTCTGCTGGATTGCGGCCCAGGCTAAAGCATTGTGCTCGCTCGCACTGCGCCAGGCGACAAAACGGGCGTACAGCTCGGCATCGTCTGGTCTGTCCTGCAAGAGCACGGCCCAGTACGCGGCTTCATCCTCAGCCTGTTCATCAATCCCGTTCTGTACCGCCGTCATGCCCGCTCTTGTTTCTTACCCGCCTGCCCTGATTACGCCCGTATATCCGGTGTTTTTTAGTCTTCATCCAGGCGGCGGCGGCAGTGCCGCAGGCCCCGTACAATCATGGCATGCACGGCTGGTACGGTCATATCAAAAAAACCCGCGATTTCGACCAGTTTGCAGCCACCCAGCTTGTACATTTCCAACGCAATACGGGTGCGTTCGGGCAGTTCGTTCATGGCAGCCTGTAGCCGCTCGATCTGTTCACGCCCTGCAATTTCCACTTCTGGCGAGGGCCGGTCATCAGCCAGCGTGTCATACAGGCTTTCAGCCGTTACTGACTGGTCCTCAAATTTTACAGCCCGCCTGTAGCCGGTAATGACAAGGTTTCTGACAATGCGGTAAAAATAGAACAGCGGTTGGTCAATACTGCTGCCCCCACGCTGGCGCAGGCCATCGGCCTTGGCCCAGGCCTCCTGGACGATATCTTCGGCATCCACCGTGCCATCTGAAATACGGCCCGCATAATCAATAAGGGCCGCCCGATGCTTGAGATACGCCTCAAAGACCTTGTCTTTCGTCACTCCCCGCGCTCTCTTTCCCGCAAATGCGAATGATTATCGCCGCTTAACACCAGTCCTGCCCCCAGGCAAGGGCGCACCTGCCACCCGCACGCGCCCCTGGGGCCACAACCAGACACAAGCCAGCCTGGCCGGGACGAATAGAGGACTGATTTTTAAAGGGTTGTAAAACGCGGTTCTGCCATGCGGTACTTTTCGTACCGATCTGTGATCTGGAACTCCTTCACGTCTTGAAAGTGATAATGACTCTTAATACCATCCGACATTCTGCAACATGCCGGATTCGGCCGGGGCCTGGAACGGGGTATGGTGACAAACAGCGAAACCATTCTTTCTGTCTATCTGGACAACCGGCTGCGCTTTCTCAACCTTGCAACCAGAATTGTCGGGTCACGCTCCAAGGCCGAGGACATTGTGCAGGACGCCTTTGTCAATGTCTCGCAAGCGGTGCGCGGCGGCACCACTGTCACCAGCCCTCTGTCCTATTTCATACAGATCATCCGCCGCCTGTCCCTCGACCATGTGCGTTCGGGCAAGGTCCGGTTTGAAGAAACACAGGCAGAGCAGGTGCTGGCCGCCCTGTCCACCGACTACCGCACGCCGGAGGATTCCTCAGTCTCGCGCTCTCAGCTCGCAGTTATTGCGTCTGCGCTGGACACATTGCCACACCGGACACGGATTGCCTTTGAAATGCAGCGTTTTGGAGGTTACAAACTGCGCGAAATCGCAGTCGAGCTGGATATCTCCATAGGGCGTGCAGCCCAGTTGGTTGCCGATGCCTTTCGGGCCTGCAAAACCGCCCTGGACGCCCAGCCCCCTGCGGCCAGCAAAGACGCAACGCTGTGAGAACAGGATTTTTCGTGCAGTTTCTTATCAGCGCGTGCCCACCGCGCGCGGCACACTCCCTTTCCGCCATGTGGCCCCCATGCACACACCCCTGACCGAGGACGACCCGCACGCCGTGTCGGAAGCCACCCAGTTTCTGAT
Source organism: Acetobacter vaccinii (assembly GCF_008365315.1). Taxonomy (NCBI): domain Bacteria; kingdom Pseudomonadati; phylum Pseudomonadota; class Alphaproteobacteria; order Acetobacterales; family Acetobacteraceae; genus Acetobacter; species Acetobacter vaccinii. Next base: position 982,595 of record NZ_CP043506.1, read on the forward strand.
CCTGCTGGTCGATGACCCGACAGATACGGCCCTGCATGCCAGGATCCAGCAGTGGCGCAAGGCCAGCCCTACGCATGACGCCGCATGGCAGAGCCTGGTCACCATCTGGCACCTGGCGGGCGATATCGGGCCTGTGGCCCTGCCTTTACCTGCCACCCCCGCCCCTTTGCCACCCCAGTCGCTGGCAGGTGCTTGGCGGCCCCTGTGGCAGGCCGGTGCGGTTGCCATGGTCTGCATGCTGGGGCTGGGTTTTGTGCTGGGTTCTGATATTCGCCTTGCCCTGCAGGCCGACTACCAGACCGGCACTGCCGAAAACCGCGTTGTGCTGCTGCCAGATGGCAGCACCGCAACACTGGGCGCACGCTCGGCCATTGCCCTTGACTATACCCCCCGGCAACGACAGGTCAGAATACTGGCGGGGGAAGTCTTTTTTACAATCCGGCACGATACCGCCCGCCCTTTTGTCACCCGTGCTGGCAAAATGACGGCGCGGGACATTGGCACGCGTTTCAATGTCAACAAAAGCGACAGGCAGATTGAGGTTGCCGTCAGCGAAGGCTGTGTGGGCCTTGCCTATGCCGCCCTGGCAGAACAGCGGCTGAACGCGGGGGATGCTGTCTCGATTGATGTCCGCACAGGCACGTTGCAAACATTCCATGTGGACCCGACGGAAGTTGGTTCCTGGCGGCAGGACCGTCTGACTGTCAGCGACGCAACAGTGGCCACCGTTGTGGAAACGCTGCGCCGGTACTATCCCGGCTTTATCCTGACCTATGGCAGCAGACTGGAACACGCCCATATAGCAGGCACTTACGATCTGACAGACATACCCGGTGCCCTGCGCGCTGTTGCGGCGCCTGCCCATGTTGCTGTGCGCGGTCTGGGGGCGCATGTCCTGCTTATAGGTGGCAGAGCACCCTGAAATAGAGTTTCAGCAACAAAAGCAGACATCAGTTTCAAAAATAATCAGTTTTTTCGAAAAAATTTGAAAGAGTGTCTCCCTTTGGAACAAAGCCATACCCAGAAATTTTTATTCTTTTGAGTGCCCTCCCCTAGAAAACCAGAGGCCTCGTTCTTCTCATAATTAGGTAGATGAGACGCGTTCGCATTTATACAGCGGCGCATGAGAAGAAGGAACAGCCCCACCGATGTCCACCAACAGTCAGACAGCCCCCCATACCGGGCGGCGTTTTCGGCATTACCTGTTGATCGGCATCGCGCAGATCGCTCTGTCCCACGTGGCACCCGCCGGGGCTGCCCCTGCAGACAATACGCAGCAGAACACGCAGGCCAGAAGCTTCCATATTCCCGCGCAGCCTCTCTCCAGCGCGCTGGCAGCCTTTGCCCAGAAATCCGGACGGCAGACATCCTACGACCCGGCTATTGCACGCAACATTTCTACACAAGGCGTAACCGGCACCATGACGCCGGAGGCCGCTCTTGCCACATTGCTGCGTGGCACAGCCATTCAGTTTACCCGGCTGGATGCGCACACGCTTATCCTCAGCCACACCAGTGCAACCCCCATCGCACTGGGGCCGGTACGGGTCGGGGGCATGGCCACCCATCAGGACCCCACAGGCCCCGGTGTCGGCTATGTGGCGGAAAACACCATGGCCGGGACAAAAACAGATACCCCGATCATGGAAATACCAAACTCCGTCTATGTTGTGACCAAACAGCAGATGCTGGACCAGCAACCCCAGACCGTGCAGGAAGCCCTGCGCTATGTAGCGGGGGTCAGGACTGAAAACGCCGGAACATTTGGCAGCGGGTCGGCCAGTACGTCTGGCTCCATCCTGCAACGGGGTTTTACGTCCAAACAGTTTGTAGATGGTCTTATGACCAATTCCGCCAGTGCTGGGGAAACCGCCTTTATTGACCGTATTGATGTCGTCAACGGCCCGGCCTCTGTCATGTACGGGCAGGTCAACCCCGGTGGCATGCTGGGCATGAGCCTTAAAAAACCCACCCAGACCCCATTGCACCATGTCTCCCTCGGGTTTGGTAACTGGGATCGCTATGAGCTGAACCTGGATGTCAGCGACAAAGTGACAAAATCAGGCAGTCTGCGTTACCGCGTGGCCGCTATTGGCGTTACCCAGAACACGCAGACCAATGATATTGCCTACCACCGCACTGGTGTCCTGCCGTCCCTGACCTGGACCATCGACCCCAAGACATCGCTGAGTCTACTGGGCATGTATATGTACACACCGGGCACCGGTGTGGGGCTGGAATACCCCCTGCTGGGCACCATGCTGCCCTATGATGGCCGCCACATTGCCCGCAGCACTTTTCTGGGACTACGCAACGCCAACACGGAATCTACAAAAGATGCCATGTTTGAATATCAGTTTTCCCACACATTCAACAAATACATTACCTTCAGCCAGGTGTTCCGTTGGGAGCAGAGCAACAGTAACGACAACAACTTCTATTATGACGGCGTCGCCAGCCCCGGTCATGTGTACCTACACCCATGGTGGACCCAAAGCCGCTATGCGACAACAGGGCTGGATTCCCGCATTTTTGGCAATTTCAACACAGGCCCTTTCAAACACACCTGGGTTATAGGCTCTGACTTTCGTGAATTTGACTGGGATTTTCATTCCCGCTCTGACAAGACGAGTGATGAACCTATTGTCGATATTTTCAACCCAGTTTCCAACTATACCCCCTGTTACAGCACCAGCGCAGCCGCCGGGTGCAGTGCATCCACCGCGCTGTCCCGCTTCAACTACTTTCAGGAAGGGGTGTATTTTCAGGACCAGATCAAATGGAAAGGTCTTTCCATTCTTCTGGGTGGCCGTCAGGACTGGGTGAACTACCATGGCCATTATACCAACTACTCTGTTACAAATGCTGAAGGTACAACAACCAGCAAAGCCGGAGCCAGCAGCGACGCCCCCCGCCCCCAAAGTGCATTTACCTGGCGGGGTGGCCTTGTTTACAATTTTGAATCCGGGTTGGCCCCTTATTTCAGCTACGCCACATCCTTTATCCCACAAAGTGCTACAGACTGGCAGGGCAGACCCTTTGCACCCCTTACCGGCAGCCAGTTTGAAGCGGGCCTTAAATACAAAGTCCCCAATCGGGATATTATCCTGACCGCCTCAGCCTTTCATATCGAGGAAGACCATTACCTGATTACCGATAATGCCCACAGCGGCTATCAGGATGATGCCGGGCGTGTGCGCTCGCAGGGGTTTGAGGTTGCCGCCAACGCCAATATCACCAAAGACCTCAGGGTTGTGGCATCTTACAGCTATACCGACCTGCGCTACGCCAAGACCGACAAAACATCCAAACGCTATGACCCCTATACGGATTCAAACTATGGGGCCGCCGTCTCTCAAAGTGGCATGTCGGTTCCCTATGTTCCTAAAAACATGTTTTCCATTTTCACCGACTATACCATGCCCTTTCATGCCCTACGTGGCCTGGCTCTCAACGGGGGCATGCGCTACACTGGCACGACTTATGGCGACAGCGTTGAATCCTTTAAAAACCCGTCCTATCTGCTTTTTGACATTGGCGCACGGTATGACTTTGGGGCTGCCATACCCACTTTGAAAGGATTGCAGGCACAGCTCAGCATTTCCAACCTGACCAACAAATACTACACCGTGGCCTGCGGCACCTGGGCCTGCAACCTTGGTCAGGCCCGCAAGGTTTACGGCACCCTCAGCTACAACTGGTAATCCACAGCCGCCCGACACCTGCCCCGCGTGCCAAAGCTGCACTGCGCCAGTATTACCCATGCTGGCGCACCCACCACCGGGACAGGCCATTCCCCAGACCGGAAACAAGCAGATACAGCGCAGGTGTTGTCACCATCGTCTGCGCCTGACTGACAAGCAAGCCGCCAATAAGGGCCAGGCCCAGAGGCTGGCGCAGTTCCAGACCATACCCGCCCATCAGCACCAGCGGCAGCGCCCCCAGGGCAGCGGCACAGGTTGTCATGACAATCGGCCGCAGGCGCAGCAGGCAGGCTGTGCGTATGGCCTCCTTGGGTGTCAGATCATGCAGGCGTTGTGCCTGCACCGCAAAATCGACTAGCAGAATAGCATTTTTCAGGGTCATGCCTGTCAGCAGCAGCATGGCAATGACTGTCATGCCGGAAAACGGCAGGCCACAGAGATCAAGTGCTACCACCGCCCCGATCCCGGCAGACGGAATGGTGGAGAGAATGGTCAACGGGTGCAGCGCGCTTTCGTACACCATACCAAGGGTAAAATAAACAGCAAGCACCGCTGCCAGCAGCAGGATTTCGCTATCCTGCGTACTTTTGTCTAGATCGCCCTCATCACTCTGCACCTGCCCGCTCAGGGTGGCTGGCAGGTGCAGCAGACGCCACTCCCGGTCAATAACTGCCTGCGCCTGTGACAGGCTGACCCCAGGGGCCAGCACCAGTGCAATGGCTGTCGAACTGGCATAACCCAGATGGGTTACCCCCACAGGGTCAAGGCTTGGGGTTATATGGGTGACAAGCGGCAGAGGCACCAGCGTTTCCGCCCCCGTTGCCACTGCCGCCCCGGTGGAGGCATTGGCCCCACCCGCCAGACCATTGGCCACCTGATTCCGAAAGGCCGCAGCACTTGCCCCGGCCACAGTGCCACTTTTGGCAACAGCCGCAACCCGGATGGTATTGGACGCGGCACTGCCCGACGCCGCCCCCCCGGATGGGCTGACCCAGAACTGTTGCAAAATGGCAGGATCACGCTGAAAGCGCTCCTGCACCGTCATCACCACATTATACTGACCGTGCTGCGTATAAACGACCGAGGCCGTTGTCTGGCCCAGAGCATCAGACAGCATTTTGCCAATCACCTGCGGGGTTACCCCAACACGAGCTGCGGTATCGCGGTCGATGCTGAGGGTTATCCCCTGTCCCGGTGGGTCGATATCGGGGCTGACCTCCGCAAACTCTCTATGCTGGCGCAGAGCTTTGGCCAGCCTGCGCGTGGCTGACCCTAGTTGCCGGTCGTCCTCGCTGCGCAGAATGTAGCTGACCCCGCTGCTGTTGGAGCCAACCCGCATCATGATATTGCCCGGTGCCTGCGCATGATATTCTGCATGGCTATCACGGCCCATGCGGACCACCACCCGGCGGGCAACCTCCTCCGCCGGGGCACGGCCGGTTGCCAGATCGTGCAATGTGGCAAACACCATGCCATGGCTGCTGCCCTCACCTGTGTCCAGATACGCAACGACATGGGCTACGGCAGGGTCGGCCAGCAGAACCTGACTGAAATGTTCCAGCCGCGCCTTTGTCTGTGCCAGAGAACTCCCCGCACTGCGCGAACCACCTGAGACAATGCCGATATCCTGCCGTGGGAAAACGGTTTTTGGCATCTGCACAAACAGCACACCCCCTACGAGCATGGTCAGCGGCAGCAGCAGAACAGTCTTGCCGGGGTGTGCCAGACACCACTCCAGCACCTGAGCATACAGGCGGATCGGGCCCCAGACAGCGGCTTTCTTGTGTGGCTGTGGCGGCATAGGGCTGGAATGGGCACGCCGCCCCTCCGCCCAACGCATGCACAGTGCCGTCAGGCAGGGTGTTGCCACGCACGACACCACCAGCGACACCACGACGGCTATGCTTACCGTGCCTGCAAATTCCCCAAACAGCCGCCCGGTCAGCCCCGATGCCAGACCAATGGGCAAAAAGACCGCCAGCACGGATATGGTAATGGCCAACAGGGTCAGGGCAACTTCACCAGCCCCTTTGCTCGCGGCCTCATCCACCGACAGGCCCTGCTCGCGCATACGAATGATGTTTTCGATCACGACAATGGCGTCATCCACCACCAGCCCTGTCACAACGGTCAGCGCCATGAGGGAGAGGTTATCCAGCCCGAAGCCTGCCAGATACAGCGGCCCCAGGCTGGCAACCAGACAGCACGGCACAAGAATGGCCGCCGCGACCGAGGCCGTCCATGACCGCAGGAACACCCACACCACCCCCAGCGCCAACCCGCACGACACCAGCAGCGTTACCAGCGTATGGTGCAGGGAGGAACGGATAACAGCCGACCCATCCCGCGCCACCACAATATCCGCCCCCGGCGGCATAAGAACACGCAGGCGGGGCAGGCGAGCTGTCACCGCATTGGCAATCCCGACCAGATTGGCCCCCGGCTGCGCCCGCACCATTAAGATCAGCGCCTGATGACCATCAACAAAAGCAGCGGCATTCACATCCTGCATGCTATCGGTCACGGTGGCCAGGTCGCTCAGGCGGATGGGCCGTCCGTTTTTATAGGCAATGACCAGATTACGGTATGACTGAGCCTGTTCTGCCTGATCATTCACCGCCAGTTGCCAGCGTTGGCCCCCACCCTCAATCACGCCCTTGGGGGTATGGGCATTGGCCGAGGCCAGAGCGGCCCGCAAATTTTCAAACCCCATCCCGTATTTAAAAAACGGCAGAGGGTTCATGGCCACCCGGACAGCGGGGGCGGAGCTGCCCATGATTGTGACATCCCCCACACCGGGCACCTGCAACAGCATGGGGCGCAGGGTTGTATTCACCAGGTCGTAAAGCCGTGGCAGGGACTGCATGCCCGGCGTAACCGCCAGAATGAGCACCGGTGTCGCGCTGGGGTTGGCACGGTGGTAACTGGGGTCAGACCCCGGCGTTGTGGGCAGGTCGTGCCGGGCGGCCCTTAAGGCGGCCTCCACATCCCGCGCGGCCCCGTTCAGGTCTCGCCCCAGTTCAAACCCCAGGAAGATGGAGGTCTGCCCCTTGGTGGAGGACGACACCATCTGTGTCACCCCGGCAATATTCCCCAGGTGCCGCTCCAGCGGGGCCGCCACCGTGCGCGCCATGACCTCTGGCGACCCACCGGGATTGGAGGCCGAAACCGAGATCACTGGCAGGTCAATATCAGGCAGGTCGGATACTGGCAGATGGCGCAGCGCCATAAGCCCGGACAGAACGGCCGACACCAGCAGCAGGACTGTCGCAACAGGGCGGCGGACAAACCACGCAATGGCTGTCACGGGCAGCGCCCCGCCCTTGCAGGGGGCCTCTGTCTATAAGACGATCGACAGCCCCGTTTTTTCAGCGACTGTAGAAAAAAAAGCATCGGCCCTTATCGGACATCCACATCATGCCCGACAGACGACGTAACGGTAATGGATGCCCCCTGCACAGCCAGACCGTGCTCTGCCGCAACACGGCGCAACAGGGTGGCAACCTCCGGGGCATTGCAGGCCATTTTCCGCCCCGTTCCGGCATCAACAAACGTAATGGCCAGTGCGGCCTTGCGCTCTGGTGCTACGCGGTAATGCCACAGGCGGTCGGGCAGGACATCCCGGCGCAGGATACCACGCTCGACCAGCAGGTTCAGATTACGCTGGATGGAGCCCTGACTGGGGGCGTGGCCGCCGGTCATGGTCCCCAGCGTGTTCCAGATCTCCACCGCCGTCGCCCCCGGCCCGGCTTCGAGAATACCGTGCAGCAGCACCCGGCGCAGGTCGGTCATTTTGACCCCCGCGTCCTGGCAGCGGGTTTCCAGCCTGAGCACAACACTGCTGCTTGCCCCCATGCCAGGGCGGATCTGGTGCAATGCGGGAGGGGAGCGGCGATGTTCGGGGAATGTCAGCATAATGACGATCCTTTTCGCAGACGGGAAAGCTCAGTTCTGATGAATGTAGAATTCGACAGGCACGGTCAGTGTAATGGGGTCGCCCTCAACACTGTCGGGTGGCACAGGCAGCGGCTGGGCGCGTTTGGGCAGGGCCACAGCCTCCTGATCCAATAAGGGGTGGCCCGAGCTACTGCTCAGACTGGCAGACAGGACATGCCCCTTCCGGTCCATGGAGAATGTAACCGTGGGCACTCCTTCCTGATGGTTGGCCATGGCATCGGACGGATAGCGCTTAAATTTTTCAAGCTGGGCCAGCAGTGCCCCCTGCCAGGTCAGCGGGTCGTGCGAGGCCTTGGATGACGACGCACCCGGAGCCGGAGCGGCCTGTGCGGGGGCAGGCGGCGCTTCGGACGAGGGTGGGGCTGTTGTGGCGTCGGCCGGTGGGGTCTTGTCTGGCACAGGCTTGTGCAACTGCGGCACAGGCTTGTGCTTTTTGACCAGTTTGGGAATTTTTTCCGGCTTGGGCAGGGGCACTGGCGGGTTGGGCGCTGGCGAGGGCGGGGCTGTCACCTTGGGGGGCTCAACCGGCTCAGGGTCCGGCACGGACAGAGTCTGCTGCGGGCCAACAGGCGCATCGGTCGGCGGGGTTGGGGTTGAGACAGGCTCTGGTGCCATATCAATGGCAATAGCCGCCGGGGGTGGTTCCGGCACAGCCACGGGCGGCGCAGGCAGGCGCATCACCCACCAGACAGCCCCCCCACTCACCGCCAGCACAGCCAGCAGGGACAGCCCCCAGCGCACGGCATCTTCCTGCCGGGTCTGGCGCAGTTGGCCCCGCTGCCAGTCTGCAAAGGAAAACGGCAGACCAGCAGTGTGTCCGCCCCCCGCTTTAGCGGTCCCTCCCGTCATGGTGTGCCGCCGGGGGCCGGAGCCACGGCCGCGCCAGATGGCACTGCTACAGCGCCCGCCGCAGCGCCTTCTTCCTGCCCTTGCAGGTTGACCAGCGCCACCTTGAGGTACCCTGCCGCGCGCAGCTTATCCATAACCCCCATCAGCGTGCCGTAATCCACCGTCTTGTCAGCCCGCAGGAAGATGCGTTCGTCCTTGTTGCCCTTGGTCGCGGTTTCCAGCGTGGCGGCCAGCGCGTCGGAGGCAATGTCATCCTCCCCCAAGGCCAGGCTGTGATCCGCCTTGACGGTCAGAAACACCGGGTTATCGGGCCGGGGGGTCGGTTTTTCCGTCGAGGAGGGCAGGTCCACCGGCACGTTCACCGTAGTCAGCGGGGCTGTGACCATGAAAATGATCAACAGCACCAGCATGACATCAATAAAGGGCGTGACGTTGATCTCATGCGCCTCATGCGGGCTTTCGTCCGTATGGCGGATGCGGATCATACCGCTTACTCCCCCACCATCGGGCGGGTGCCAAGCCGCACCACCTGCCCGCTGCTGGCCAGCGCCTGCATCCGCCCCAGATCGCGCGAGACCAGCCGCATGACCAGTGCTGTCAGGTCCGACACCTGCGCGCGGCAGGCCGCCGACTGCCGGGCCAGATGGTTATAGATCACCACCGCCGGAATAGCCGCCACCAGCCCCAGGGCCGTGGCCAGCAGGGCCTCGGCAATGCCGGGGGCCACCACGGCAAGGGTTGTGGCCTTGCTGGCCGCAATACCGGTGAAGGAGGTCATGATCCCCCACACCGTGCCAAACAGGCCAATAAAGGGAGATGTTGCGCCAATGGTGGCCAGCAGGCCGGTACCGCGCATGAGCCGCCTGCCCTCTGCGGCCTCCAGCCGTTCCAGATGCAGGACAATGCGTTCCTTCAGCCCCTCGCTGTCATCCGGGATATCCTGCGACCGCCTGCGCTCTGTTTCGGCCGCCATGACAAATACATGGGCAATGCCGCCATGGCGCGTATCCGCCGCACCCAGGTCCAGCGTACTGGCCTGTTCCAGCGCCTGCTCTGCCTTATGCAGGCGGGATCTGACACGCAGGAACTCGACTGATTTGGCAATAAAGATTGTCCATGTCAGCACACTGGCCACAACCAGCAGGATCATGACACTCCGGACCACCGGGCCAGCGCCCAGAAACATACCCCATGGAGAAAAAGCAATCGGTGCAAGATCGGTCATGACGGACCTCCTTTTAAAGATGGTCCGCGCCATGCCCTGACAAGGCAGGCACCCACCACAATGAGGGGAAAAGACAGGCAGGCCCAGGACGCCACCAGCCAGCCACCCTGCTGGCCCAGCAGGGCCGACAGCAGGCCAGTAAGGGTCAGCACACCCAGCACGATCGGCCATGGCCACACAGCCACCGTCCGACGGGCAACAGGTTTGGGAGCAGACAGCCCAACCGGGCCAGAAGACAGGTCAGCCATTACGCGACCTCCCCCAGAGCTGGTGTGGTATCCGCATCGTCCAGCTCGTAACCCAGAGCCCGCAGGCGGGCATCGGTAGCCATACGGCGCTTGCCCGCCCACAGCACAAGGCCGCTGATCAGCACCCCGATCACCACCACATCCAGCAAAGCCCACAGGACTTTGAGTGGCATGCCGCCATAGTCCCCAAAGTGCAGCGGGCGAGAAATTTCGAGAAACCGCAGGTACCACGGCATAGGATACGCCCCCGTCAGGCTGCCCGTGCGGGCATCGATCAGGACAGGGGTAAACAGCCGGGCGCGCAAAGGGGTGGCACCCTGTGTCCACAGCACATAATGCACCGGGCTGCCAAAGGGAGAGCCTGGAAAAGCCAGACTTGTCACCTTGTTCCCCGGGGCCGCTCTGGCTGCGGTATCAAACGCTGCCTGCACGGAGGTCAGATGCGCCTGCTCGGGCACGGGCAGACCCGCGTAGGGTTTGAGAATCTGGCGCACATCCGTAACACGCCACAGGCCGAACAGAGGGGTCTGCAACTCGTTTACCACCCCTGTAAAACCCACCACACTGGCCCAGACCAGCGTTGCCACCCCCAACAGGTTATGCAGGTCCAGCCATGCCAGACGGGTCGCGCGGTCGCGCCTGACAGCTCCAAAGGGCACGCGCTTCATAAAGCGCCCATACAGCACCACCCCGGACACAAGGGAGGCCACAAAAAACGCACCCATAGCCCCCATAAACAACGCCCCCGACAACCCGGCAAACAGGTTCATATGCAGCCGGGTGCAGGTGGACATGATTGCTGCTGTCCAGCTCCGTGGCTCTTTGGGGGCATCGGCTGGGCGGGACTGTTTGAGAAGCTGGGCTGTGCGCGCATCAAACTTGAGCCAATGGCCGGACTGGCGGTCAGGGAACTGTTTGTCCTCCTCCAGCGCCTGCCAGCTTGGTGCCATGGCAACCAGCACGGCGGGCTCATCATCATCAGGCGCAACCGTAGTGATAATCTGGCCGGGGTACAGGGCACGCGCCTTGTCCACCATGACATCCAGGCTGGCATTGGGTGTGCCGGGGGGCAGGACCTCGTAGGGTGGGTCGTCATCCCCCACGAACGTGTCCCATATCTGCTCGGAAAACAGCATAGGCAGCCCTGTGACGCACACGATCAGCAGGAACAGCGTGCAGACAAGGCTGGTCCATTTATGGACCACAAACCAGCGACGGAGGGCGCGGGTGGTCATGGCCACCGGGCGATCACATATGCGTGTAAGAGTGAGTCGCAACTTTTATGTTGGTCAGATCCAGCCAGTTCCATCGTATCCACGCGCCCTTGGGTGCCTCAGAAAAGCGGGGAAATCCTGCTTTTGCCTCCTGATGACAGCGACGCGGGACAGCCCTCTTACCTATAAAGACGATTCTGGAGCTGTTTTTTTGCGCAATATCTGGAATTTTTTTTCTGGACCTCCCCCCGTGCCACCCTGCCCCATCCAGGCGCAGGGTAGTGCAGAAGGGTGAGAGGTCGGCTTAATGCAGGGTTGCCGCCTGCATGGCCGAACGTGCCAGTGTGGACAGGGTGCTGGTTTCCAGCCTGTTACCCGCGGCCCGGGCGTGCAGGATGCGTACAGCCTTGTCTGCAATCACGCTCCCGGCTTCCAGCGGGGGCAAACCACCTTCGTAAATATTGGAAATAACCGAATATTCGTAGCGGATATCACTATTCCCACTATAGCGCGCGGCTTCACGCCGGGTGTCTTCGTCATCCAGCCTGAAGGCAAAATAGGCCGACATGCTGCGCGATGCGCTGGCATCCCCTCCGGGGCGCTCACCAATCAGATTAATGACCAGCCGGGGCCTGAGGGCATCCCCTATGGCCTCGCACAGTTTGACGCGCCCATAGGGCAGCACAATAGGCAGCCCTGTTGTCAACCCATGGGCGTGCAACCCGTCCAGCAAAACCGGCAGCAGGTCTGGCACGTTGTGGTGAATGGCCTCGGCACTCAGCCCGTCAGACACAATAATCTGCACATCCCTGTCTTCCGCAGTCAGGTGGCTCAGGCTGTCTTCTGACAGGATAGCCCCGATGTCGGGGTTGTTCAGGTGGGTCTGCTTATCCCCGGCACGGGTTGTCAGGTAGCGCAGGGGCAGGCCGTTCAGACGGATAGGATCAAGCTCGGCCTGGATTGCCTGCCGCCCGATGGCCAGATTACTGCGCACCCGGCGCGAAATATGGTTGGCCGGGCGGGGGCCAGCAGACTCAAACCCATATGCCGCAGGCACGGTCTGCAACAGGCGCTGGAACTCCTGATCAGAGGAGCAGAACATACGCGGGTTACCCCAGTTGGGGCCGCGCGTAATCTCCCCGACCTCGTCCTGAATGAAAATGCCGCGCGCCATAGCCCAGTCCAGATATTCGGCCGCAGGGCGGGCATTGTGGATTTCACGCAGAGTCTGGTCGTCATGACCGGAAGTGTCAAAATAGGCCAGCATGCGGTCCACGGTCAGGAACACGTCCATAAAATAGTTAGCCCCTGCCGCAGCCAGCAGTTCGGTGGCAATCTGGTGGCCTTCCATCGAGATTTCGGAATGCATGGTGTAGCAAGGCGCCATGCCCATCGGCAGGCCCATCAGCTTGCCCATGAAATGATCCTGCAGGTTGGAGACGATCATTTCAAAATCGCTGCGATGCGTTTCCGGTCCGATAAACCCGGTGACATTGTTGACCATAAACGGGTCGTAACGGCGGGCCAGCCCGTAGCACAGGGCCTCACACGTGGTCATGTCCATGCCCTCGTTCTTGGCGTAGGTCAGTTCGCTCCCCTGCCCGGTTTCAAAATACATAAACTGCTGCGCAACATCGCGCAGGGGGCCCTTGTCCACCATCAGCGCATGGGCCTTGTCCAGCAATGCAACCGTGACATCAAACTCGTCCGTCAGGGTGCGCTCGGTCCCTGCAAGGCTCTGGAACATGATTTCAACAGGGGCACCTTGTTCCAGACTGGCCATCTGGGTTTTAAGGTGCGCCAGCACACAGATCTGGCTGGGCACGCCGGTTTCCCGGCGGAGTTTGTCAAGATGCCATAACAGGGCTGAAATGTTCTCAACCGTATCAATCGCGGGGTTAATGCCCAGCAGCGCATCGCCCGACCCCATGGACAGGCCGGTGTAAACCAGAGCCGAGACACAGGAGAGGTCATCCGTCGGGTGATTGGGTTGCAGGCGCGAGGACAGCGTTCCGCGCTGCCCGACAAGAGTGCGCGCCCTGGCGGCACGCTTGGCCTTTTTGGCCACCAGAATCAGTTCGTGCACATCCATCAGCTTGGCCAGGGCTGCGGCCATAACCCCTGTCAGACCCCGCCCAAGCCGCCTGACCTCGGCTGCGGGGGCGCGCAGCAGGTGGTCTTTCAAGCCTCCAAGGGTCATGTCCGCCACGGTGGCATAGGCGTCGGGGTCAAGATCGTAATTGACCCGCATGACATCATCCACTCGGCCATCTGCGCCAACCAGCGGATGGTCATAGACATGCCTGAGTGTCAGGTCGGACAGAATATGCCGGGCGGCCTCGCGCTCCATTTCATCCGTCGCGCACAGTGTCGCCATGCGGTCGCCCGCCTTGGAAATATCCGCAGCACCCAACAAAGCTTTGAGGCCATGGAAGGTAAACTGACGGTCCATAAGGGTGATCGTGTAGTCCAGTGCAGGCTGGACAGGGGGCACGATAATTTCAGACAGGGGGGTCAGGCGTATCATGTCTCTGGTCTCCAAACTGCTGGCGTTCAGTTCATGCCGTAGAAAGACACCGGAAGGACGGCGTTATGGGGCCGCCCGACACGGATAAAGCGGGCGTTGCGGGCAGGCACCTCATCCAGCACCACCAGAGTGCAGGGCAGAGTGCCCCAGCGCGTGGCGTAGTTGCCCAGCGTGTGCCCGATATTGCGGGTGGTCAGCAGCACCAACGGCAGGGTCTGGGGCAGAGCCGCCCGTTCAATAGCCTCGGCCAGATGGGCACCAAACTGGCGCAGGGCTGCAAGGGTTGGGGGTGTTGCGTCATCAAGCCGCAGGCAGGCCCCTTCCGGGTGGCGGGCAGCCAGCGTGAGAAGGGCTGTCAGCCTGTCTGCCGTGGCGGCCATGTCCAGAGTGGCCAGCACGGGCAGGTCCCGCAAAGGCAAGGCCGGAGGATGCGGCATGAAAATGGTGGTGCCGGAAATGTCCGTACTATGCATGGTCAGACCATACACCGTGGCACGGCCCCGGTTTTCCGGCATGCCCCGCCCCAGATCACGCGATAACAGGGGGGAGGACAAAATACCCTGGGCAATGTCCGTCCCCAGGTCTCCATACAGGCTGCGGGGGGGCAGGGGGTGGCCATCCATGGCGGCATAGACCATTTCCCCCACACCACCTGAAAAGGTTATCAACGGGGGGTGGGGCATGGCGGGCGCAAAGGCCACCTGCTCGTGCATGGCACCGCAGGGGTCGGCAAAAGGGCCGCGCTGGCCCTGGGCTATGGCTTCCAGCCCCTGAATATAATAGGCCACGACCTGGGCAATCGCGCACTCCTCCATCCGCGCGCCCACCCGGCATGACAGGCCGAGATGCGCCAACAGGGCAGCACCGAAACTGGATAGCCCGCTCAAGGTTTGCCCATCAGGCGCAAACTGGAAATGTCTGGCCCCGATAAAATGGCAGCCCGTAGCCAGCACCTGCCCCCCCGCCCCCAGCGCCGGATTGGTCGTGCCACCGCCGATGTCGAGGTTGAGCACACCCCCTTCGTGCAGGTGGGACAGCATGTCGCACCCACCCATGAACGCCAGCCAGGATTCCAGCGCCGGATCACGCGCGGTCGCGATTACCGTATCCCCAATGCGGGTTTCTATGCTGTGGGTCAGAGCGCGGGCATTATCACGCTCGGCAGCAAGACCGGTGACAATGGCACCGCCAGAAAACACGGCCTCCGGGGCCACGCCGCTTTCGGCCAGCCACGCATCAATCAGGCGTTCAATCGCTGCGATATCAAGCTGTGTGCTGGTGCTGAAAGGAGTAAAGCAGGGGGTGGAACGATAAAACACATCAGGCCGGGCAAACTCCATGCGGCCTGTCACACAGTTTGCTTCCAGACGCGCATAGGCAGCCATGGCGCTGCATGTGGTGGACCCAAAATCAAACCCTAGCAGCAGAACTGTTTGCGCGGGTGCGGACATGCTGCAGCCTGTTGTTCCGTCTTGCGCCGAGACAAAGCTGCGGCTTCTGACAGTCAGGATAGGAATAATATTTCTGATTCGCAATAAATAAATTTTCTCTCTGATTAAATACTCTCCCTCTCTTCACATGCCATCAGAGCATGGCAGAAGCCCAGCCCCTTCTGTGACCCGGCCTGTGTGGAACCCACCGGGAAATCCGACGTTTTATTTTTGAAACCATAAGTAATTTTATGAAGTATTTCAGTAATCAGGGTTAATAATTCATGATTTTCCAAACTTTTTATGAAGGTTGCCTTGGCCCGCAGGAGCTTGCGTGCCTGACATCTTTCATCAAAAATGGCCATCATGTCATTGTCTACTCATATTCCCACGAGAGCCTTCCTCCCTTTCTGACCGGCAGGGATGCGCGGGAAATAATGAATAAGGAAAAACTGTTTGCGCTAGACAGTGGATACCACAAAGGTTCTTACGCAATATTTGCTGACATTTTCCGCTGGGAGCTTTTAAAGCAAAAAGGTGGCATATGGATTGATACCGATGTCATGTGTATTTCCGAAAACTGGCCCCAATCCGATATTTTTTTTGGGTATCAGGACAGTAAGATCATCAACAACGCCGTCATGAAGTTTCCCGCAGGGCACCCCCTTGTGGCTGAGGCCGCCGAGATCGCCCATACACTTGGCGGTCACTGTGAATGGGGTGAAACTGGCCCCCTGCTTTTGACAAGCCTTGTGAATAAATACAATCTTCACAAATACGCGTTGCCGGAGGATGTCTTTTACCCCGCCCAGTTCTGGTGGGCCAGAAACATCCGGGAAGAAGCTGTCAGCCATGATAAAATTGATGAATTCCGCCGTCTGGGCAGTGTGTGCATCCATTTATGGAATGAATGTCTGAGGACCGACAGGATTGATAAAAACTCTTTCCCCCAGACAGAGAGCCTGCTGCATCACCTGTTGAAGCAGTACAATATGCTGGCTTTTTACGAAGACTACGCCATGAAAATGACGCTCAGGATGCTTCTGGGCTGTCACTAGGCAACCTACAATGGGCGTTAGCAGAAAACCGCGGGAATACCACTATCAGGGTATAGTCCGTCAGCAGCTTGCTCACCCATAATGATATGGGGCAGTGCCTGTTCTGACTGGAAAAGGGAGAAGTGGTGAGCCGGGTGGGACTCGAACCCACGACCATTCGATTAAAAGTCGAATGCTCTACCGGCTGAGCTACCGGCTCACACCTCAGTTCCACCCGACAAAGCCGAGCGGAGTGGGGCTTTCCTAAACGGGTATAGCCCCCAGTGTCAAGCACGTGGTGGCAATTTATACCACCACGTGCAAACCAGCCTTAGCCTTCGGCGCTGGCAGAGCGCATACGGATAATGCGGTCAGGGTCGGTCACGCTGCCGGACATGCCGCTGCCGCGCTTGATCTTGTCCACATTTTCCATGCCCTCAACCACGTCACCCACAATGGTGTACTGGCCATCGAGGTGCGGGGCAGGCTCGAACATGATGAAGAACTGGCTGTTAGCGCTATCCGGGTCGGATGTACGGGCCATGCCAATGGTGCCGCGCTCAAAGCGGGCCGCACGCGTAAATTCGGCAGGCAGGTCAGGCAGGTCAGAGCCATGCATGCCAGTACCCGTCGGGTCACCGCCCTGGGCCATAAAGCCGGGAATGACACGGTGGAAGGGCACATTGTCATAAAACCCCTGCGCCGCCAGCGTCTGGATCCGCTCTGCCGCCTGGGGTGCCAGGTCGGGACGCAGGCGAATGACAACACGCCCGGACGGAATATCCATATGGATCAGATCGGAAGTTTCTTCTGAAGACATCTGCTTTTCTCCTGTTATCTGACAACACCGGGCGCCCCGTAACCGGAGTGTTTCAGCCCTTGCCAACCCCCAGCCGCGCCAGCAGGCGGGCCTGGGTTCCTGGTGTTACAAATTCCGAAATATCGCCGCCATAGCTGGCTATTTCCTTAACAAGCCGTGACGATATGAACTGCGTGCCCTCTGACGCCATCAGAAACACGCTTTCTATCCCGCCGTCGAGCTTGCGGTTCACGCCCGACATCTGAATTTCGTAATCGAAATCGGACAGCACCCGCAACCCGCGGAAGATCAGCGTTGCCCCATGCGCCCGCACGGCCTCGACCAGCAGGGAATGGAAGGACACAACAACAACCTCCCCCCCCGTGCGGGCACGGATGGGGGGCAGGGCTTCCTCCACACACTGCATGCGCTCATCAAGCGGCATCAGCGGGTTTTTGCCGGGGTTACGGGCAACCCCGACCACCAGCCTGTCCACCAGGCGGGAGGCCCGCTCCATCACATCCAGATGGCCCGTTGTGACCGGGTCAAACGTGCCCGCGTAAAACCCCACACGGCGGGGTGTGGCGGGGGCCTGTGTCATACGGGCGACCCGTCCGACACCTCACCTGCCTGTGCCCCACCATCCTGCGCGGCGGTGTCGTCTGCGGGGGCATCATCCTCCCCCTCGTCATCCATGACGGGGAAGACGCTTGTCACGCGCTCGCTATCGTTCAGACGCAGCACGGTCACGCCACTGGCCTGACGGGACATAATACGCACCTGATCCACCGGCACACGGATCAGACGGCCCGCATCGGTCACCAGCATGACATCTGTCCCCGGCAGCACCGGCAGGGTCGCCGCAACCTCGGTCCCGCGCTTGGAGGCCGAGAAGGTCATGTTGGTAATGCCCTGCCCGCCACGCCCGCTGACACGGTAATCATAGGCGGACGACCGGCGACCAAACCCACCATCGCTGACAATCAGCAGCACTTCCTCCGCGGCTTCAAGCTGGGCGAAGCGTTCGGGGCTGAGCGCTTCCGCCCCGGTTGCTGTGTCTTCATCCTCATCCGCGATTACGGGGGTGTCGGCATCATCCTCCACCTCGGCTGCGTTGTCGGCACGGCGGCGGGCATTGGCCATACGCAGGTAGGCCGCGCGCTCCTCCACCGTGGCGTCAACATGGTTCAGCACGGCAAGGCTGATCACACGATCCCCCTCCGCCAGACGGATACCACGCACACCCGACGACCCACGCCCGGCAAAGACACGCAACGTCTCATCCGTAATCTGGAAGCGGATGCAGCGTGCACCACGCGTGGCCAGGAAGACATCCTGCCCTTCGCGGCAGGTGGCAACGCCGATCAGGCTGTCGCCCTCATCCAGCTTCATCGCGATCATGCCCGACGAGCGGATATTGCGGAAATCGCTCAGCCTGTTGCGGCGCACATGCCCGCTGGCCGTGGCAAAGGCAAGGTGCAGGTTTTCCCACAGCTCCTCGTCCTGCGGCAGGGGCAGCACGGCGGTAATATTGTCGCCCCCCAGGTCCGGCAGCAGGTTGACCAGTGCCCGGCCCTTGGCGGCAGGCCCGGCCTCTGGCAGGCGCCAGACTTTCTCGCGGTACACCTTCCCCCCGGAGGAGAAGAACATGACCCACTGGTGGGTGTGGGCATTAAAGGACCGTACGACAATATCGTCCCCGCGCGTGCCAGCCCCCGTGCGGCCACGGCCACCACGGTTCTGGGCACGGAACACATCCAACGGGGTGCGTTTGATAAACCCGTCCCGCGT
The DNA here is from genome assembly GCF_008365315.1 of Acetobacter vaccinii. Taxonomy (NCBI): domain Bacteria; kingdom Pseudomonadati; phylum Pseudomonadota; class Alphaproteobacteria; order Acetobacterales; family Acetobacteraceae; genus Acetobacter; species Acetobacter vaccinii. The sequence goes on from NZ_CP043506.1 coordinate 1,001,376, forward strand.
GATGGTGACAACCATCTGGCCGGGTTCGATCAGGCTTTCGTCGTCCTGATCCCCATCATAGTCGGCAATTTCGGTCGCGCGCGGGGTGGATAGTTCCGCACGGGCGCGGCCCAGTTCCTCGGCCAGAACTTCCATCCGGCGGGCGTGGCTGCCGATAACCGCCAGCAGTTCACCAATACGGACGGCGACTTCCGACAGTTCCTGCTGGATTTTGTCACGCTCAAGCCCGGTCAGGCGTTGCAGGCGCAGTTCCAGAATACCACGGGCCTGGGCTTCGGTCAGGCGGACCTTGCCCTCCACCACCACATTGCCTTCATCATGGATCAGCGCCAGCAGGGGTTCGACCTCGGCAGCATCCCACTGGGCTGCCATCAGGGCCTCACGCGCAGTGGCGGCATCGGGGGCGCCACGGATGATGGCGATCACCGCATCAATATTGGCCACCGCAATGACCAGCCCGACCAGAATGTGCCCACGGTCACGCGCCTTGCCCAGTTCAAAACGGGCACGCCGCAGGATGACGTCCTCGCGGAAGGCGATGAAGGCGTCCAGCACCTCGCGCAGACCCATGAGCTGGGGCTGCCCGCCATTCAGGGCCAGCATGTTCACACCAAAGGAGGTCTGGAGCTGCGTGAAGCGATACAGCTGGTTCAGCACCACTTCGGGCGTGGCGTCACGCTTGATCTCGATAACCACACGCATGCCCGAACGGTCGGATTCGTCGCGGATATCGGCAATGCCTTCCACCTGCTTGGCCCGCACCAGATCGGCAATGCGTTCCTGCAAGGTGGCCTTGTTCACCTGATACGGAATTTCGGTGATGATGATGGCCTTGCGGTCCTTGCGGATTTCCTCAATCTCGGCCCGGGCACGGATGATGATGGAGCCACGGCCCGTAGCATAGGCGCTGCGGATGCCAGACCGGCCCAGAATAATCCCCCCTGTGGGGAAGTCCGGCCCCGGCACATAGGCCATCAGGTCTTCAAGCGTCATCTCCGGCCGCTCGATCAGGGCCAGCGTAGCATCGATCACCTCGGCAGGGTTATGGGTGGGGATGTTGGTGGCCATACCCACGGCAATGCCGGTGGCCCCATTGATCAGCAGGTTGGGGAAGGCTGCTGGCAGAACGGTGGGTTCGTTCTCGCTTTCATCATAGTTCGGCTGAAAATCTACCGTATCACGGTCGATATCATCGAGCAGGAAAGTCGAGGCCTTGGCCAGCCGTGCCTCGGTGTAACGCATGGCGGCGGGGCTATCGCCATCGACCGAGCCAAAGTTACCCTGCCCGTCAATCAGCTTGACCCGCATAGACCACGACTGCGCCATACGCACCATGGCCTCGTAGATCGAGGAGTCCCCATGCGGGTGGTATTTACCCATGACCTCACCCACCGCACGGGCCGACTTGCGGTACGGCTTGTCGTGGGTAAATCCGCTTTCGTGCATGGCGTACAGGATACGCCGGTGTACCGGCTTGAGACCATCGCGCACATCGGGCAGGGCACGGCTGACAATGACCGACATCGCATACGCAAGGTAGGAGGAACGCATTTCCTCCTCGATGGTCACGGGCAGAAGGTCTGAAGGGGCCGGTGCTGCGGGCTGGTCAGAAATCTCGGTCAAGGCTCATCCGTTTCCATCATGCGGCGCGCCCGCGCAGGACACGCCAGATCCGTCCATGCGCCGCAGGACATGGCGCACGCGCCTTGTCTAGCACACAAAGCCCGCACCACCTAGCACCCCGGCAGTCAGGCGCTGACATGCCCCTTGCCGCCAGCGCGGATGTGGTGGCACTATGCGCCCAGCAGGTGCCCCGGCACCCGCCAGACCATGCCCGGCGTGCCCGCACGGCACACAACGAGGCCCGACCCAACGCGGCCCGATACGGAAAGACACCCGACCATGCGCCTTCTTCTTGCCCTGCTGCTGCCCTGGCTCCAGTTCTTTACCATTGGTCGCCCGTTTTCGGGCCTGCTGTGCCTTGTCCTGCAGATTACCCTTGTGGGCTGGATTCCCGCTGCCATCTGGTCTGTCTATGCGCTGAGCCAGTACGAAACCGACAAGAAACTGGCCCGCCGCCAGTAACTCCGGCAGCACGCACCCGACCCCACACGCCCAGCGCCACACACAAGGGACAGGCCCTGCCCGCTCCCGTGCCCTGACCTTATAAAAAATTAGGGTCAGCACCGCTGCGCCATGCCCACGCGCCACCCTCTTGCAGGGTGGTCTGTCCGAACGGGCGGCTTTCCCACAGAAATACCCCGCCCCATGCGAGGTCTGCCTATGCTGAAAGCTTTTTTTGTTCTGCTTGCCTTCCAGTTCATGGGGGCCGCCCTACAGGACGGGCTGGGCCTGTCCGTGCCTGGGCCGGTGCTGGGCATGTTCCTGCTGGCCGCTGGCCTGCTGGCTCATGGCCGCTACAGCCGCACACGCGGCATAACCCCTACGCCCACATCTGGCCCGGCCTCCACAGGCGTGGGTGCCCAACCCTCCTCCGATATGACAGCTCTGGCCAAGGCGCTGATTGCGGCCCTTGGGCTGCTTTTTGTGCCTGCCGGGGTCGGTGTGGTGGAGCAGTTGCCCGTATTACGCGCCAATGCGCTGCCTGTCTGTGTGGCACTTGTGGGGTCCACGCTGCTGGGACTTGTGGTCACGGCACTGGTCATGCACCGCATGACGGGGGGCCAACCCCCGGCGGAAAACCTGCCTGACCACGCCGGGCAGGTGCTTTAAGTCATGTCTGGCGATTTCCTACACCACGCGCGGGACTACGCGCTGCTGTCCCCCCAGCCCGCAACTCTGGCCTGGCTGGGGCTGACCCTAGGCACCTATCTGCTGGCCCTGCGCGTGCAAAAACTCTGTGGGCAGGCCCCATGGGCCAACCCGGTGCTGATCACCATTGCCTGCATTGCCACGCTCCTGGCCTGCACTGGCACGCCATACGCCGTGTATGCGCGCTCGACCGCCATCATCAACTTCCTGCTTGGTCCAGCCACCGTGGCGCTGGCCGTGCCGCTGGCGCAATCCATCGGGCTGGTGTTGCGCAGCCTGCCCGCCATGACTGTAGCCCTCCTCGCTGGGTCGGTCACATCGGTAATCAGTGGTACCGGGCTTGTGCTGCTGCTGGGGGGCAACCATGAGGTTGCGCTGTCCATGGCCCCCAAAGCGGTCACAACCCCCATTGCGATTGCCATTGCGCACCAGATTGGTGGCGTGGCGTCACTCACTGCTGTTTTTGCCATTCTGGGAGGGATTGTTGCCGCCATCTGTGGGGAACCCCTGCTCCGCCGTCTTGGCGTGCGGGACTGGCGCGCCCATGGGCTGGCCGCAGGCATTGCGGGCAGTGGCATTGCCGCCGCCCAGGTTGCCCAGCGTGACCCGGTAGGGGCCGCTTTTGCCGCCCTTGGTATTGGGCTGAACGGGCTTGTCACTGCCCTGCTGGTGCCGGTGCTGTTGTATTGGTTCTGAGAGAATAGAGATAAAAGTTTTTAGTGAAGATTTTTTCAAAAAGCTTCAAAGACCGTCACCTTTTTGAAAAAATGCGACAGCCAAAAACTTTTATTCTTTTTATAAAAAACTGTTTTACAGCCACTGACAAAAAAACCGGGTGAGGTTGCCCCCACCCGGCCACCAGCCGTTAGTAGCTGGCCGACAGATTGAACAGGAACGACCTGCCAATAGACGGTGTCACGCGGTTGCTGAACAGGTTGCCGTAGTTCAGGCGGTTAGCAAGGTTGTAGCCATTCATGGCCACTTTCCAATGCGACCCAAACTGGTGCGACAGAACCGTATCAAACTCGACATTCGCAGGCACACGCGCGGTGTTGGCGGGGTCAAGGAACACGCCTTCACGCCAGGTCACGCCACCACCCACAGTCACGTTATAAAGGGTCTTGGGGGCAATTTCATACGTGCTCCACACCGTAGCCTGGTTGCGCGGCACATACTGCACCTGCTTGCCAATATCCGCAGCCGTACCGCCGGTAGTCTGGCTGTCGTAACGGGCGTAGGTAGCAATAATGCTCCAGTTTTTCATGATCTGGCCAGACACGCCCAGTTCCAGACCCTGGTTGCGCTGCGTATCCCCCGACGAGGAAATGGAGCCAGAGCTGGGATCAACCAGAACGGAGTTGCCTTTTTCCAACCGGAACACAGAGGCCGTAAAGCCAATGCGGTTGTGGAAGGCCGAATACTTGGCACCCAGCTCATACAGGCTGCTGCGCTCGGGCTTGAAGTTGACGTTCTTGGACGTCAGCGGCTCGGAGCTGTTGGTCACATACATGCCCAGCGGCGTGGTGGACTGCGACCAGGTGAAATACACCATGGCATTGTCGGTCGGCGTGTACATCAGGCTGACATTGGGGTTGAAGGTATCTTCCTTCTGACCCATGGGAAAACTGCTGTCCGCAGCACTGGGAATACCACCCGCTGCGCTGTAGTGGCTGTCCCAGTGGTCCCAGCGGAAACCACCACGAACGGAGAACCAGGATGTCAGCCAGGCCTGTTCGGAAAAGAACACCCCGACATCGGTGGCATCACCCGTCTTCCATTCCTTTTTGCCCACACCATTGGGCATGTTGGTCAGGTTGTTCGCGCACTTCCCTGCATCGCACAGCACAAGGCCGGGCACATACATGGAGGGGTTAAGCAGGCTGGTGCCGGGGCGCGTGCTGGCATAGGCGTAGTTGCGGCGACGGTCATTGACATGCTCGACATCAACACCCGCAATCATCTCATGCCGGATTGACCCTGTGCTGAACTTGGCCACAGCCGACAGCACATTCTGCACCGACCAGTCATCCTGCTGGTAGGGATTCGGCCCACCCAGACCACCATTGCGCGAGATCATGGCCGCACCGGGGTTGGCCGAGAACAGGGCTGTCGTGCAGGCGGCGTTACAGGCCTCCTGCGATGCCGAGAAGTAACGGCTGTAAAGCCCGCCACGGGTATCGTTATAGACCGTGAGGTATTTGTTGACTTCCCACTGTAGACGCCCTGTCAGCATGTCCACATCGGAGTTGTCCTTGTCATAGGTCGTGCCATACCAGTTGGTGCGGCGTACGCCATATTCGGTCACTGGCGCGCCGTAGGCAGACCCCTTCTTGGTCACAACAGGGACACCGTAATCGGGAATACGGTTGTCGGTCTGGTGGAAATATTCGAGTGTATAGTTAACTTTTTTACCAAGACCAAACACGATGGACGGCGCAATGCCCCAACGGTGGGAATACACACGGTCACGCCCGACCATGTTGCTCTCATTCCCCATGCCGGTCATACGAAAGGCAATGCTGTCCGTGATCTTGTGGTTGAAATCAACCGTGCCACGGTAATACGAGCCACTCCCGCCTGAAAAGCTGGCGTTGACGTGGTTGTGGTCCGTCGGGGTCTTGGTGGTGATGTTAATGGCCCCACCCGTGGTACCATTACCAAAGACCTGCGACGACGGGCCTTTAATAACAGTCACATGGTCGTAATCAAAACTGTCACGCGTATAAACACCAAAGTCACGCAGGCCGTTTTCGTAAATGTCGTTCTGTGCCGCAAAACCACGGATCAGGAACTGGTCGCCCGCCATGCCGCCTTCGCCCTCACCCACGGAGGCGGTAATGCCAGGCACGTTCTTCAGCGCTTCATCGAGCGATTTCACGTTCTGCTGCTGCATGAGAATCTGCGGCACCACGTTGATGGTCTGCGGCGTGTGCAGCACATCTTCGGGCATGCGGCTGAGCCCGATGGGTGTTGTCAGCGTATTCATGGGGGACCCGTGGACGGTCCATTCCTCATTCAGGCTGCCATCGTCCTGCTTGACCAGCTTTGGCCCGTTGCCCTTGCCATTGGCCAGGGTGGCGCTGCCAGCAGCGGAGTCCTGAGCTTTTTTCTGCACCTTGGCATCGGGCACCTGTCGCGTAGGGGCAACTGTGTCCGCAAGGGCAGGAAACGCGGAGCAGCCCAATGTCAGGCTGACAGCCAAAGGCACCGGGTTCAGGCGCCGCTTTGGAGCGTACGTGGTCATGTGCGGGAAAAGCCTCGGATAGGGTGGTCAAATACTGTTGCGGTGCTAACAAAAATGATAATCACTCGCAATATTACGAACGGCTACATCTGCAACTCTTTTGCAATTGCATCATGAGGTGATGCAAAAATGCCGCACCCCTCTGTGGCCATCTTGAGAATCCGTACATGGCTGTTTTTAAAAATAAATTTAAACTTTGATCACCCCTCATCTCCATGGGCGTCTGTTTTTTGCAACACTGGTTTGCATCAAAAGCAGACCGAACTTCCACAAATCATTCAGGCTCGAGCCACGTCCACCCACCTGACTATACATGACCCTATGCACTGATTTCATAGAGTGATCTTTTATAGACAGACCCGTTAGCTGTTTTTACTTTTAATATCTTCCGCACAATGCTGGCGCTAACAATCACTTGCACATGCAGGCTGTAAAGCACGATAGCCCGCCCAAGAGCCAGAATGGCGAGAGTTGACACGGATCATCCACTCATCTCTCGCCTTATCTGCAATAAAAATAAACTGTTTTTAGAAAAAACCTATCCTATGGAAAACTGCGCCACACCATCAGGCACAGTCACATCCGGCAGGTTCCGCGGGTCGGGTTCTGGCGGCAACACCTGCATACGCACCGGGATAACCCCTGCCCAAACCGGAAAATCATAGTCTTCCTCAGCATCTACTGGCGGACCAGTCCGTATTTTTGCCGAGGCTTCTGTAATGTCCATTCCCAGCACGGTCGTGGCCTTGAGTTCCTGGCTGGTAACGGGGCGTAACCTGTCCCACTGACCGGGAACCATCCTGTCCATCATGACACGAAGCTGAGCTTCCTTGTCATCATCAACCAGTTTTTCAGGTCTGCCAAAAATCATGACCGACCTGTGGTTGATATTATAACTAAAGGCCGACCGCGCCATGACAAGACCATCATAGAGCGACACTGTCAGGCAGACATCCTGTTCCAGCACAGCCTTCAACATCCTGCTGGCAGATGACCCATGCCAGAAAACCCTGTTTCCATCACGCCATTGCAGGGTTGGTGTGACAAAGGAGGACCCGTTATGCACATAACCAACATGGCATAGCGGCATGGCGTCCAGAATATCATACACAACCTGGGGGTCGTATGCCGCTATCTGATGATAACGCCGGACACGGGCCCGCTCACTGGGCGGACCTGCGACAGGATTGTGCTCCTGTGTTCCATGTTCAACCATCACAGTCCGCCTTGCCAAAGACATTGCTGTTCATGGTCTGCGCCATGGTGTTGAAGACTGGCAGATAAGGAGCCAGTTCCCCCTCCAGCCCTGCGGCACGCTCTGGCCCCAGTGCTTTTTGCAAACTGGCTGCATATTCAGGAATGGCGCTCCACTCCGCCACGGTCTGGTCGGTCATTTCCACATGGAACTGAATGCCCCATGCCTGCGTGTTAACGCGCATGGCCTGAACAGGGCATGCTGCATTACCAGCCAGCACCACAGCCCCCTCCGGCAGACGCTGCACGGCTGCACCATGCCACTGGAAGACTTCAAAACTCTCAGCAAACCCTTTGAATAACAGATCGTTTTTACCAGCTTCCGTCAGGCTTACCTCCGCCAGACCAACCTCTGGCCTGTCCATAAGCCCGACCTCGCCCCCCAGAGCCTGCGCCAGAAGCTGATGACCCAGACAGATCCCCAGATAAGGCCGCCCAAGGTCGCGCACCCAATGCCGGATTGCGTCCATTTCCGCTTTCAACCAAGGGCATTGCTCCAGGTCCCAGACATCCATCGGCCCCCCCAGCACCACAAGCGCCTCAAAAGCGGCCAGATCGGGAATGGGGTTACCTTGATCCAGGTGGACATAATGCACGTCATGCCCAGCCGCAGACCAGAAGTTACGGAAAATACCCGGGTGCTCAACATCCAGATGCTGAAAAACAAGAATGCGCATGGCAGCCTCCTGTAACCACAATTGTTTCGTCTCCAAACCGTGCCACAGGGCAGAGGGGGGAGACAGGACCAATTCCGGCGGGCGAATAGGGCCAATTTTATAATGGTCTAGTGCTTGCCCGCTCAGGCCGGATATTCCACACTTGCCTGACCGCCCCTGCCCACCTGTGCAGGATTATAGTGGCGGTTGCACCGTGCCCAGAAGACCAACGCCTATGCCGTCCCCCTCCTCCACGTTGCTGGTAGCGTTCCAACTGGATGCCACACGCAAGACCCCTGTCTACCGGCAGCTTTATGAGCAGTTGCGTCTGGCCATCATGGACGGGCGCACCCGCCCCGGCAGCCGCCTGCCTGCCAGCAGAACCCTGGCAGCGGAACTGGGGCTATCACGCAACACCATTGTCACTGCCTATAACCTGCTGGCCGATGAGGGCTATATAAGCCTGCATGTGGGTGCGGGAGCTTACGTGCACGATGTTCTGCCCGATGACACCCCCCCCCCCACCAGCCCCCCACCCGTGATGGAGGGAGAGGGAAGACTCCCCCCGCTTTCTGCCCGTGGGCGGCAGTTAACTGCCCTGAGCATGGATGTCGGCAGCGCCTACCCCGAACCTTTTGTGGCGGATGTTCCCGCGTTTGATGTCTTCCCGCTGGATGCCTGGTCACGCCTGATGTCGCAAAGCTGGCGGCATGTGCAGCCCACCATGCTGGGCTATGCAGACCCATCCGGCTATATGCCCCTGCGCGATGCCATAGCCCAGAACCTGCATGCAGCCCGTTTTTTAAAATGCACGGCACAGCAGGTTATTATGACATCGGGGTCACAACAGTCGCTCGACCTGCTGGCCCGTATCCTGTTGGACCCCGGCGACCCGGTCTGGATAGAAGACCCCGGCTATATTGGCACGCGGAACACGTTTATAGCGGCAGGCGCGCGACTGGTGCCTGTGCCTGTTGATGCCGAAGGGCTGGTGGTGGCCGAAGGCATAAAGCTTGAGCCTGCACCACGGCTGATTTTTATTACACCCTCGCGCCAGTACCCTCTGGGCATGACCCTGAGCATGGCGCGGCGGGCAGAAATTCTGGACTTTGCCCAATCCTGTGGTGCCTGGGTCATTGAAGATGATTACGACAGTGAGTTCCGATACTCCGGCACGCCGCTCCCTGCCCTCCAAAGCATGGACCGTTCCGGGCGGGTCTTTTACCTTGGCACTTTCAGCAAATCCCTGTTGCCCAGCTTCCGTCTAGGCTTTGTTGTCACCCCTGTGCAGTTTGTTGCCGTGCTGGCCAATGCCAAACGGGTACTGGACCGCCACCCTCCGCTGCTGGAGCAGATTACCCTGCTGTCTTTTATACAATCGGGCCAGTTTGCCGCCCATATCCGGCGGATGCGGCGTATTTACAAGGAACGCCAGAGCATTCTGCTAAACGAGGCCCACCAGACGCTGGGCCATATCATAGACATGCAGCCAGTAGAGTCCGGAGTACATCTGATAGGCCGGTTTTTGCAGGATGTGGACGACTGCGCCTTTTGTGCCGCAGCCGCAAAAATGGGCATCATGCTGCGCCCACTTTCATTATGTTACTTGGGCCCAGACCCGCAGTCTGGGCTTATCTTCGGGTTTGCTGCCATCCAGCCCCGCCGCATTGTGGCCGCCATGAAAAAGCTGTCACTCTTTACACACAACTGGCTGACCACCCACCCGGGTCACTCTGATGAGGCCGCCCAGCCCGACTGACCTGCAAAAGCCACACCTCACCCACCATAAAATTGACTCACTTATTTGAAAAAACCTCTTATTTTCTCAAAAAATGTTTTCTCATTCTGTGGCACAGGGTTTTCCTGACCCGCTGCATCCTGTAGGTCGTAAATCCTGATAGTGTGAACATAATAGACCATTCCATTAAAAGGCATTTTGGTCACTGCAACGGCCAGTTCCTGTCCAGCGTGCGGTTGTGGACCATCGATCCGCTCCACTCTCCCCACATCATGCGGAAAAACAGATCTGAACACCCCCCGCTCCCCATCTGGAGCACGCTTCACCCAGGCGTCTATCCGATCAGTATTGGCTTGCAATGTACGCAAAATTACACCCTCTGCCTCTGTCTTTGACGTAAAGACTGACACAGCGGGGATCTTGTCAAAAAACAACCGATCCTCAATATCATCTTCCACAAGATCAACATGACGTTGCAGAACACAGCCACCTACATTGCGGCTGTTTGGGGCAATAAAGTCTCCCTCATAGGGGTCATTGTCCAAAGCCTGCGCAACATCCTCCCAGAAAGCACGCAGACTGGGATAGGGCACGGCATCTGGCAGGACTGCACTTTCAACGGTCGGGTTAAAGCCGATGATGGCCCAGGTTGCTGTGGCCAGTTGGTCGTCTTCATACGCAAGCAGGGTGCGAAGCTCATCCCTGGCCGCTACCTTACTGGTCAGGCTAAAGCTTGCCAGAACATCGTCTATCAGCTCGGAAATCGTGTCACCAAACACATCGGCATCTTCCCCGAACTGGCACACACCAAAATCGCTCAGTTGCGGGAACATCTGGCGGTAGTCAAACCCGGTATACTGTGATGACGGTGACATAACTCTCATCCTTTATGTCACCATCATGGTGACACGCTTTTCGTATGGCCTACAATCGTGGCATGCCAAATAAAACCAGACAATCATTATCAAATCAGGTGCAGGCCGTCACACACCCGCTTCAGCCACCCCATGACAGTCGCAAAATACCATTTTGAAATTGCGATCAATTCTCATATAGAGACTCCTACGGGAGGAGAACCTTGGGCGCAGAGCGGGTATCACACACTTTATACAAAACGCACCGGGCTGCGTTTTTGGCCTATGCGGGCCGCCTGACAGGGGACAGGCAAAGTGCGGAAGACCTGGTGCAGGATGCCTGGGTGCTGTTTGAGCAATGCCGCACGCCTGAGATTGCCGCCCCGGCCAGCTATTTCAAAACCATCATGCGCAACCTGTTCCAGTTCAGCCGCAAGCGTACACGACTGGAAGGAACCCACGGCACGGATTTTGACAGCGCCAGCGCCAGCGTTGCCGACCAGGCCCCCTCGCCCGAGCAGGTGACCAACGCCCGCAGGCAGATGCACAGGCTGCTGGATGTTATTGACAGCATGCCCCCCCGACAGTGCGCGGCCATAAAGATGTATTATTTCGACGGGCTGAAACTGCGTGAAATCGCAGCCCAGCTCGGCCTTTCCGTCTCCTTTACCCAAAGCCTGATTGCCGAGGGTATCGAGCTGTGCAGCACGATCCGAGAAACCGAGCGCTGAATGTCCCTGCCTGCCCGGCCTGAAGGACGCAACGCGCCCTGTTACATTCGCTCATCCACCCCGCTATGGTCACGCCATGACTAACCCCCCAACACCAAGGCGGGCGGCTGCAAACTGGCATATGCTGCTGCGTGAAGACCCCGAGGACCCCATACTGGCCAGTCAGTTTGCCCAGTGGCTGGCCGCAGACCCCAGCCACGCCCAGGCCTGGGCGGAAGTCTGCCAGACCATTGACACCCTGCTTACAGCCCCGGTGGAGCGGCAACATTATGAGCTGCCGGGACTGCATAAACCCCGCCTGGCCTGGCATAAACGCCTGTCCGTCAGGCTCTGGGCGGGCAGTGCTGCGGCCATGGCCTGTGCCATACTGGCCCTGTTCGGGCCGGATACGCTGCTGTGGCTGAAGGCAGATTATTACACCGGCTATGGCCAGACGCAGCACATTCACCTGGCAGATGGCAGCACCATCGCTCTGGCCCCCCGCAGCGCCATAGCCGTGCGCATGACCGCCAACGCCCGCGCCATAACCCTGCTGCGGGGCGAGGCCCTGTTTGATGTCCAGCACAATGCCCAGCGGCCCTTGACTGTCACCACCGCCAACAGTGTGGCAACAGACCTGGGCACCGTGTTCGATGTACTGACAGGTCAGAGCAGAACCACCCTTGCCGTCAAGGAAGGGAGCAGCCGGTTTGAGCGCCGCACCCACCCCAGCCAAGGGCATGACCTGCATGCAGGCGAGTGGATGAGCCTGACGGCAACACAGAGCATGGCCGGGCAGATCCCCCCCGACAGCATCGGAGCCTGGGCCGATGGTGTGCTGGTTGCGCGGAGCCTGCGCCTGGCCGACCTGGCTGCCCGCCTGCAACCCTGGACCCGCAGGCGCATTGTCATACTCGACCGCACACTTGCTGAAAAACGGGTGACCGGGGTTTATGACCTCAATAACCCCTTGAAAGCACTGCAACTTGCACTACGCCCCCATGGCGGCACCGTGGGCACTCTGGTCCCTGGTGTGCTGCTGGTCATAGGGCCATCATAACGGTCTGATAAAAAAATTGCCCTGATGACAGGAAAATTCTCTCGCCCGTACCTCTAAGCAATACCGTGCAACTGCGAGACAGTCGCACATATAGGCTTTCTGGCTGGGTGAAGGATTTTCGACTGACATGGTAATACGCCGCTTTCTGGCCCGCAGCGTCATGGCTGGCTCGCTGGGACTACTGGGAACATCCGCAGGGGCAGGGCTGGGGCCGTCTGGCGCATGGGCACAAGGGGCCGGGGCGCTGCACACCTTCCATATCGCACCCGGGCCACTATCGGAGGCACTGCTCACTTTCAGCCAGCAGTCCCACAGCCAGATTACCTCTGACTCAGCCAGTCTGGACCATCAGGCCAGTGCGGGACTGACTGGGCGCTTTGCCCCGGCCGAAGCATTGCAAAAACTGCTGACTGGCACAGGGCTAACATACCGCCCCGTGGGCGATAATGCGTTTGAGCTTGTGGCAAAACCCGCGGCACACCCGGCCCTGCCCGCTCAAACCCCAGCCCTGCACGAGGCCGAAGGCAGCAGCACACCCAGCTACGGGGGCACGGAGCGGATTGTTGTGGTCGGCCAGTCCATCGACCGGCTGAAAAACACCAACAGCGCAGTGACCGTACTGCGCCACCTTGATACGGACGAATATCGGTCCCTGTATGATGTCACCAACAGAGTGCCCAACATGGTGGGCAACGCGGCCGGGCTTCCGTCCATCCGCGGGATGAGTGGTGAAGGCGCTGCAGGGGGCATTTTTACCCTGATGTCAGGCAGCCGCCCCCGCACAGCGGTCATTATTGACGGCCTGCCCGAAACATTTGGCGGGCAACGCTACACGGATACCGGCATGTGGGACTTTGATGAAGTCCAGGTGCTGCGTGGCCCGCAGGCCACAACACAAGGCCGCAACGCCATTGGCGGGGCTATTACCATGAACACCAAAGACCCCACCTGGGACTGGCACGGCGCGGCCCATACGGGGTACGAAAGCCAGGGCAACAAAGGCAGTTTTGGCGCAACGCTCTCCGGCCCTCTGGTCAAGGACCAACTTGCCATCAGGCTGTCGGGAAGCGGTGTTTACGGCAACAGCTACATTCACTACGCTGGCAAAAACTGGCCGTATAATCCGGGGGAAATCAACCAGTCCACCTTCCGGGGTAAAATGCTGTGGACGCCCAAGGCCCTGCCGCGTTTTAAAATGGAACTGACAGGCTCGCACAGGGAACAGAACGGGGAATATCTGTACCAGGCCACCGGGCCGGATTTTAGCAAATACCGTTTTGACAACACAAACATGAATACGCGTATTTCCAACTCGTCCATCAATACGCTCAGCGACAAGTTCAGTTACCAGATTTCCGACGCGCTGACGGCCAGCCTGCTGTACGGCCATGTCTGGTACGATGCCAACTTCAACCAGTCCAACCAGCTCGGCAGCGCCAATTCCCGCGGCAGGCTCAACCTGAACGAAAACAATAATACGGTGGAACAACGCTTTGTCTATTCGCCCAAGAATGGATGGATCAATGGTGTGCTGGGCCTGTATTACTTTAACCGTGACCAGCAGATTACATCACCCGACATGGGGGTGAATGGCCCGGACCATGAGCAGACCTACGCCCTGTACATGGATGGCACAGCCCATCTGATCGGCGGGCTGAGCCTGATTGCCGGGGCGCGTGTGGAGCGTGAGGAACAAAAACGCAATGTAAAGATGAACTGGGGCTCGGTCAGTTTTGACGGTGGCACCACCATGTTCCTGCCCAAAGGCGGGCTGCTCTATAATTTTTCCCCCCACGACAGCATGAGCTTTACCGTGCGCCGTGGCTATAACCCCGGTGGCGGCGCCATTGATTGGGACCGGGGCTTTTATTACCAGTACAAGCAGGAAACCGTAACCACCTATGAACTGTCAGGCCATACAGAGCAGTTCGGGCGGCGCTTTAGTCTGAACGGAAACCTGTTTTACAATACATACCATAATTATCAGGATCTTTTAAACTATACCTTTGTCAACATCCCCCAGGGCCGCAGCATGGGGCTGGAGCTGGAGGCACAGTATCATGTCACGCAGGGGCTTAACCTGTATGGCGGCATTGGCCTACTGGATACAAAAATCCAGAAAGCACCGACTGATTATGCTTACGCCCAGGGGTCAAAATTCAGCAATGCCCCCAGCACGACCTTTACGGTCGGGTTTGACCAGAAGTTTCGCTCGGGCCTGTCCTTTGGTGGCACGGTCAACCGGGTGGGGTCTTATACCTCACAGGTTGAAAACGGCACCGGCATTACTGCGGGAAATTACATTACGTTCAATATGCACGCAGCCTATGCGGCCAAATACTATACCCTTCGCTTTTATGCCAAAAACCTGTCTAATGAGTTGATGATTTACAATGCCCGCAGCAGTTGGGCAGGGTCTTATGCTCAGGTCGGGCAGCCCCGTGCATTTGGCATGAGCCTGGAGGCTCATTTTTAAAATTGTCTGATGAAGAATATAGGAATTTCTTTCAATAAAAACAGTTCTTGAAGCTTTTTGGAAAAAGCTTCACCAAAAACTTTTGATATTTTTCAGGTTTTTTCTTTGGAAGTATTGCAGGATACAAAAAAGGGGAGGGGCAATACCCTCCCCTGTTCATCCTGAAAACCGGTTTCAGACCAGTTGCGCCACCAGGGCACGGGTAAACGCCACACCATCATGCAGTTCCGCACGGGTAATATACTCGTCCGCCTTGTGCGCGCGGTCGATGGACCCTGGGCCACAAACAACAACCGGCAGATCCAGCATGGTGCGGAATAGCCCGCCCTCAGTCCCAAACCCGATACGGGCGGGGGTACGATCGCCCGTAATCTGCATGACAGTTTGCAGGAACGGCGCATTCTCCTGCGTATGCAACCCCGGATAACTGTTGGTCACACCCAGCGCTATGCGGGCATGGGGTGTGCCCGCACACAAAGCATCGGCCTCACGCTGGAGCCTGTCCAGCCAGGGTGCGGGGTCATGGTCGGGCAGCAGCCGCATTTCAAACCCGATCTCACACAGGTCTGGCACAATGTTCAGCGCCACACCCCCACGGATCACGCCAACCTGCATGGTGTCATAGGGCACTTCGTAAGACGGGTCCTGCCCGCTGGACTGGCGGATTTCCTCCTGCAAGCCTTCCACCGCCCGCACCATTGCCGCACCAAGCCCGATGGCATTGCACCCAAGCCCCGGATTGGCAGAGTGGGCAGCCAGACCGTGGCAGGTCACACACCCGGCCAGTTTCCCCTTATGCCCCGACACCGCACGCAGGCCTGTTGGTTCCCCAATGACACAGCCACGTGCCTGAAAACCACGCGCCTGTAACGTATCCAGCAGGGAGCGCACGCCCACACATCCAATTTCCTCATCATAGGAAAAGGCAAGATGCAAAGGGTGCCTCAGCCCCGGCAGAGCCGCAGCATGGCGGGCAGCCACCAGCATGCAGGCCAGAAAGCCTTTCATGTCGCTGCTGCCACGCCCATACAGGCGGTCCTCATGCTCGGTCAGGCAGAAGGGGTCGGTGCTCCAGGGCTGGCCTTCCACTGGCACCACATCACTATGCCCGGACAGCACAATACCGCCGGGCGTATCCGGCCCAATGCTGGCCAGCAGGTTATAGCGCCCGGCCTCCGCCCCCGGCACACGCAAAAAGCGCGCACCCAGTGGTTCAAGAAAAGCACATACCCAGTCAATCAAGTCCACATTGTCCGTGCGGGACAGGGTTTTAAAACCGACCAGCCGGGCCAGAATGTCCTCAACCCCGGCAGAGGACGGCGGGGTCATGCCCCTGCCGCCAGGATCATGCTGGCCGCTTTATCACCGATCATCATGCTCGGAGCATTGGTATTGCCGCTAATCAGCTTGGGCATGATGGACGCATCAGCCACGCGCAGGCCCTCAATCCCCCGCACCTTCAGTTCCGGTGTCACTACGCTACGGTCATCACTGCCCATGCGGCAGGTGCAGGTCGGGTGGAACACCGTACTGGCCGAAGCCCGGATATAGGCCAGCAGGTCCTCATCCGACTGGATCTCGGGGGCTGGTGCCATTTCCTTGCCCCGTATGCCATCAAAGGCCGGAGCACGCAGGATACGGCGGGCCAGCTTCAGCCCCTCCAGCAGCACCTGCCCGTCCCGCTCGTCGGACAGGAAGTTGAAGTCTATATCCACCTCGCGGCTGCCATCCCGCCGCAGGCTGATCTGCCCCCGGCTGTAAGGACGCAGCACACAGGTATGCAGGGCAAACCCATGCCCCCATTCAAACAGACGCCCCCGATGGCTGCGATAGCCGGGCACGAAATGGAACTGGATATCGGGCACGCCCTGGGCGTAACGGGTGGAGGCAAAGCCGCCTGCTTCCACATAGTTTGTGGTCAGCCAGCCTTTGCGTTGCAGGGCATACCGCAAGGGCGCTGGCAGCACAGACGCCAAAGACCCCCGTGAAAACCCAAGGGTGGAGGGTGAATCCGAACGCAGGGTGACCAACCCGTCCAGATGGTCCTGCAGGTTGTAGCCAACCTCCGGCAGGTCCGCCACAACCGGCACACCTGCCGCCATAAGGTCCTGCGCGTTGCCAATACCCGACGCCATGAGAATATGCGGGGAGCCAATAGCCCCGGCACTCAGCACGGTTTCCCGCGTGGCGCGCAGCACATTAAAGCGGCCATCCTGCTCGATGGTAACGCCCGTCACACGCCGCCCGTCCGTAACAAGCGAGATCACACGGCAGCCTGTCAGCACATGCAGGTTGGGCCGCGACTTGACCGGGGCAACAAACGCCCCATACGCGCTCAGCCGCCTGCCGTTCTTCTGCGTGACATTGTAAATGCCCACACCATCCAGCCGGGCGGCATTAAAATCCGTGCTGGCCTGTAGGCCCACTTCCTCCGCCGCGCGCACAAACAGGTCGGAAACACCCAGCGGATCACGCGGGCGGTCCACTATCAGTTCCCCTCCGGTGCCATGGTACGCCGGGTCCTGACCTAGGCGATTGTCCTCCTCCGCGCGGAAGAAGGGCAGAACCGCGTCATACCCCCAGCCGGGGCAGCCCATGGCCTCCCACGCGTCATAATCTTCCCGCGCGCCACGGATGTAGATCATGCTGTTCATGGCGGACGACCCGCCCAGCGTGCGCCCACGCGGAACGTGAATGCGCCGCCCGTTCAGGTTTTTTTGCGGTACGGAATAGTACTGGTACGCATATTTGCGGCTTTTATAGAGGGAGATTGTGCCCGCAGGCACATGGATACGTGGCGTGTTGTCCGGCCCCCCGGCCTCCAGAAGGGCCACCTGCGTGCCGGGGTTTGCACTCAGCCTGTTGGCCAGCACGCACCCGGCCGACCCTGCCCCTACGATGATATAGTCGAATTCGACCGGAAACGTTGTCATGCCCTTATCCTCCCTCTGTAGGTTCAGCCCGCGTTACGCACCAACGACTGGGCGGCCCGTTCGTGCCGCATCAGCCACAGATAAAACGCTGTCACAAACACCAGCCCGACAATCCAGGAAATATCGGCACCATTCAGCAGCTTTGCTACCGGGCCTGTGTAAAGGCTGTTGGAAACAAACGGGATCTGCACAAGAATACCAAACACATAGGCCGCCAGCGCAGGCCAGCAGTAGCGGCCATACACACCACCATCCACGCGGAAGAAGGAATCCACGTCGTATTCCCCATGCCGCACCAGGTAGAAGTCGGCCAGATTGATGGCTGTCCACGGCACCATGACATAGAGCAGCAGCAGAATAAAGTTTGTATAGGTTTCAAGGAAGTTTGCTTCCGCACCCAGTGCTATCAGCAGCGAACAGCCACACAGGAACACCGCCGTGCCCGCCCGCCCGACATGCCCCGCCCGCCATGATGGCAGCAGAGTCTGCACCACGGTAATGGCCGACAGCGCCCCGCAATACAGGTTCATGGCGTTGGTGGCCGCAATACCCAGCGACAGTGCAGGGATGATAAAGACCGCAAGAGGCCCGACCTGCGTTGTCAGCGTTGTCACCACATCGCCCCCTCCGGCAATGCCGCCCAGCAGCGCCCCCAGCACCATGGGAAAGACCGACCCCAGAACACACCCGGCATAGCTGGCCCAGAACGCCTGTGTGCTGCCCGTACCCGGCGGCAGATAGCGCGAATAGTCAGACACATACGGCGCATAGGCAATCTGCCACAGGGCCGCGGTGGACATAGCGCCCAGAAAGCCCGACGCCGTAAAGTCACCATGGGCCAGTGTTGCGGCGGAAACCCCATTAACACCCAGAATCCAGATAAAGCACAGCAGCAGCGCAACGCCCGACACCAGCGTGAGCAAACGGGTATAGGCGTGGATCAGGTCATGCCCGTAAATGGTGGCGGCAAGGCTGATTGCTGCCAGCAACAAGATACAGCCTTTTTCTGGCACAGCGGTCACAACGCTATGCAACGACTGCCCCCCAAGCACCAGGTTGGAGGCAAAAAAGCCCACATACATGACAACCACAAGGCAGATGACCGCCATAGCGCCGATAGAGCCAAACTGGCCGCGTGTCTGCACCATCTGCGGCACACCAAGCTGCGGCCCCTGGGCGGCATGCAGGGCCATGAACAGCCCCCCCACCATATTGCCCAGCACCACTGCCAGCAGCGCAGGCCAGAAGGAAAGGCCAAACACGGTCGTGGACAGCGCGCCGGTAATAATGGTCAGCATCATGATGTTGGAGCCAAACCAGACCGTAAACAGGTCACGCGGGCTGCCATGCCGCTGGTCCAGCGGGATCTGGTAAATGGTGTGGGCTTCTGGCCCCCGGCTGTTTGGCACGTCTGTCATGGTTTTTACCTCTCCCTTGCTTCGGGCAAAAACTGTGCCCTTGGGCACGATGTCGGGGGACTGACCCCATTATTGCGTTATCGCAACATAGCAGGCACGGCAGGGCGCGCCCCCGCCACCCCGCCCCAAGCAGGGCGGCGGGGATGCTGCTTACTGACGCTCGGCGATGATATCCACCTCGATCAGCCATTCCGGCCGCGCAAGGGCAACAACCACAAGGCCGGTAAAGACCGGGAACACGCCTTTCATACGGCGGCCCAGCACCCGGTAGGCTGTCTCACGGTAGCGGATGTCGGTCAGGTAGACCACGACCTTGCAGATATCCTGCAAGCTGGACTCTGCTTCTTTCAAAAGCAGTTCGATATTGTCCATAATTTTTTCGGCCTGGGCTTCCGGGTCGCCCACACCCACATTCACGCGCGTATCCAAATCCTGCGCGACCTGGCCGCGCAGGTAAATGGTGTTGCGGGTCACCACCGCCTGGCACAGGTCGTTGTCCAGCGCCTGCTCGGGGTAGGTGTCCTTGGTATTGAAGGGACGGAGTCTTTTATGTGCCATTCTCAGAATATCTCCCTCTCGCCTGCCTGTTTCAGGAATACTGGTGCAGGCAGTTGCTATCTCGGAACGAATACCGCCAGCCGCTTCCCCTGTGTTCCTTCCCGTTACGGTAAAACATCCCCGGCATCAGAAAAAATAGGGAATAACGATGCTTTACCTCGGAAAAAGAAAACATGCCCCGCGCAGCTTTTCCCACAGCTTACTCATCCCCCGGCACACCGTAGGACGGGGCTGCAACCGGGTTAAGGCAACGGGTTACATAGTCATGCATCTGGGGTTGCCAGACGGCCCACAGCTCGGCCAGCGCCTGCACCGGGGCATCGGCCCAGTCCACCCGCAAGTCTGCCAGTGGCCAAGCCTGCGTATCCACCACCACCAGCCCGGCTGAACGTACGGGCCCGGCCTCCCCTCCGGCGGCAAGCCCTGCCTGCATGGCCGCAATCACCCGTGCCCCCAGTTCCTGCGACGGGTCGCTGGTTTCAAACGCCTGTACAATGGCCTGCGGCACACCGTCATGCGCCAGCAGGTTACCCGCCGACACGGCACCATGGCCCTCGTAAAACGCATGCACACCCAGCGCCTGCGGGCCAGACCACTGGGCAACGCCGCCTTTGGCGTCCACCAGGGTCATTTGCCGATAGTCGGCAAAACTACAGGACTGCACAATAATATCACGCGCCTGCATGGCCGTGGCACCAGACTGCATAAGGTCCAGCGCCCATGGCCCCAGGCGTGGGTCTGTCACATTCTGGGTGGTCACCGCCCCCACACCAGCCCGCGCAAACGCACACCGCGCCGCAACACTGGGGGAGGAGGAAGAAACAGCCACGGCAAACTGGCCTGTGCGGTCACAGCGCGCAACAAGGGAAAATGTCATGCGTTTTCTCCTTATTTTTAAAAACTGATCCAGCGCGTTTTCAGCGCTGTATAACTTTCCAGCGCATGGGCGGAAAGATCACGCCCATAGCCCGACTGCTTCATCCCGCCAAAAGGCAGGTTAGGTGCCAGAGCATCCACCGTGTTGACCGAAACTGTCCCGGCCTGCAAAGCCTGACTGACACGCAGGGCGCAGCCCAGATCGTGGGTCCAGACCGAGGCCGCCAGCCCGTAAATACTGTCATTGGCCAGGCGAATGGCCTCCTCCTCCGTGCTGAAACGGGTAATGGCCAGAACAGGACCAAAAATTTCCTCACGGAACAGCACGCTTTCTGGGGCAACATGGTCAAAAATAGTGGGGGTTACATAACAGTTCCCCGGCCCGATACTGGTGCGGGTGCCCCCGCACAGCAGTGTTGCCTCGGCCTTGCCGCGTGCAATAAAATCCATCACGCGTGCTGTGTGGGTGCTGTCCACCAGCGCCCCCATGCGGCTTTGCGACAGCAGGGGGTTGCCCGGCTGCCAGCCTGCGGCTTCCTCCAGCAGCAGAGCGATAAAACGCTCGGCTATGCTGTCCTGCACCAGCAGGCGGGCATTGGCCGAGCAGACCTCCCCCTGGTTGAAGAAGATGCCGCCAGCAGCCCGTACGGCAGCCTGTTTCAGATCCGCGCAGCTTTCAAAAACCAGATTGGCACTTTTACCGCCACATTCGGGCCAGACCTGCTTGAGGTTGGACTCGGCCGCATACCGTAAAAAGCGTTTGCCTGTCGCTGTGGAGCCCGTAAAGGCCAGCACGTCCACATCCATATGCAGGCCCAGTGCCTGACCAACATCCTCCCCCGTTCCGGGCACGACATTGAGCGCACCGGCAGGCAGGCCTGCCTGCAAGGCAAGCTGCCCAAGCCGGATGGCGCTCAGGCTGGACTGCTCGGCGGGCTTGAGCACGACGGAGTTCCCGGCCGCCAGAGCGGGGGCGCATTTCCAGCTTGCGGTATCCAGCGGGAAGTTCCACGGCACCACTGCCGCCACAACCCCCAGCGGCACGCGCTCGATCAGGGCCAGCGTGCCGGGTTCGGTCGGGGCAATTTCCCCATAGGTTTTGTCTATCAGTTCCGCATACCAGCGCCAGACAGCCGCAGCCCCCGGAATGTCCAGTGTCAGCGCGTCCTGATAGGGCTTGCCCATATCCAGACATTCCAGCAGGGCCAGTTCCTCACGGTGTTCCAGCAGCAGATCGGCCAGACGCAGCAGTACCTGCTTGCGGTGGGCCGGAGCCGTGCGGGACCAGACCCCGGACACAAAACACTGGCGGGCCGCCTGCACGGCGTCATCCACATCCTGCGGGCCACACAGGGCAACATCCCCCAGACTATCCCCTGTCACGGGGCTAAGTGCGGGAAACACCCGACCTGTGACAGAGCCACGCAGTGCCCCCCCGATCAGCGCCCTGCCTTCCACCACGGGACGGGAAAAGCCGCTTTGGGAAACAATGTCGTGCTCGGCCATGGGCATGGGGTCCTTGTGTTCCGATCCGGGATGAAGACAGGGGAAAGCCTATCATGTCATTCCTTATACGAAACATACTGTTTATGAACCTTCTGCTTCGGCTTTTCCTAAGCTCAGGGACCCAAACCCGGCAGCGCAAACGCCACCTATCACTATGGTTCCTGAAGAAATATCCAAGAAAACACGCAACAATACTCGATCAATATAAAAAGTTTTTGGTGAAGCTTTTTACAAAAAGCTTCAAACACCTTTGTCGTTTTGGAAAAGGAAATACCCAAAGGCTTTTCAGCCGGTCTAAACGCCAGACTCACCCATACCGGGAATATGCGCGTCAGACACACACGCCCGACAATGGGCCTCAAACGCGTCCAGCAGGCGAGACTTAGGAACATTGGCCAAGGTGGCTGTGCCTATGACCATAGGCCGATGTGCCCCCGCCAGCGGTACCCGCACGACCCGCCGCCCATCCAGGGCAACATCCGACCGTGGGCGCACATTGGCCAGTGTATAGCCATAACCATTGGCCACCATGGTGCGCACGACTTCCTGATGCGCTGATCGGGCGGAAATCCTTGGCTCCAGCCCGGCCTTGAAGAACAGCGCAAAAAAGTATTCGCGGCTTAATGGCAGGTCCAGCAGAATAAGCGGCTCGGCCGCAAGCTGGGTCAGACTGACTTCTGGCAGGCTGGCAAAGGGATGGCTGTCGCTGACAACCACATGGGGTGGCAGGCTGGCCAGCGGCACAAATGTAATGCCATCGGGAATCTGCAAGTCGTAGGTAATGGCAATATCAATCTCAACCCGCCGCAGCCGGTCAAGCAGCCATTCCTGATTTTCCTCAAACTGGCGGATCTGGGTTCCGGGATATGTCTCCATAAAACCATGCGCCAGTTCGGGCATGATCATGGGGGCCAATGTGACCATTGACCCGACGGACAACTGCCCCCGGATCTGGTCCGTGGCTTCGGAAGCCACAGCATACAGGCCCTCGGCCATCTGGATCACACGGCGGGCCTCTACCAGCATCTGGCGGCCCACAGGGGTCAGGGACAGACCCTGTGCGTGGTGGCGGACAAAAAGCTGTACACCTAATTCCTGCTCCAGATGGCTGATAGCCGTCGAGATGGAGGGTTGCGAAATGGACAGTCGCTCCGACGCCTGGGTGATGGAGCCACTTTCCCCTGCCGCAATAAAGTATTCAAGCTGCCGCAACGTGTAGCGCATGTCCGACCTGTACACCATCACGCCCCAACAGGCGAGCCTGTTTGCACCCTCCCGCCACGCTGGGCGGGAGGGCGCAGGCCAGACCTAGCCGCGGGCGGCGATATGCCCGGCCAGATAGTCCGCGTCGTGCCAGACACCCCAGATAAAAGGCGATGCCCGACGCGCAAGCCATGCAAGCCCGAGGAAATACAGCCCCGGCACGCGCGAGACACCCCGGTCATGCTGGGGGGTGCCTTTTTCATCAAACGTATCGGCCTGCAACCAGCCAAAATCCAGCGCGTAGCCTGTCGCCCAGATAATGGTTGTCACGCCAGCCGCAGCCAGATCGAGCGAGGCCAGCGGGTCTGTCACACAGGCAGGGTCGGGCGGCAGCACATGGGCCTGGGGCTCGGGCGGCAGGTCCAGCCCTTCCCGCGCCACATAGGCATCGGCCGCTGTCAGCATGGCCAGATAGTTGGCATCACCCAGCGCAATGTTTTTAGCCAGATCGGGGGCAAAATGCATGACACCATCAGCATAGTGTTCCGCCCGGCCAACCAGGGTCATGCCGCCTTGCGCCAGACGGCGGAAGTCAACCGTGTGCCCGCCATTGGCACCGCTGACGGCAATGGTCACGTGCTCCATATCGGGGCTGACGGTCTTGGCGTCCCACATGCCCAGCACACCCAGCCACCACACAAAATCCTTGCCACGGTAACGGCGCGGGGGACGGTCATGCGGGCCAACGGACAGGTAGACTTTGCGGCCCGCCTTCATCAGCTCTTCAGCAATCTGTGCCCCGGACGACCCCGCCCCCACCACCAGCACAGCGCCTTCGGCCAACTGGGCCGGGTTGCGATACGTTTGCGAGTGCATCTGCGCAATGCCAGCCTGTTCGGGCACAACTGTGGGGATGATAGGCCGCTGGAACGGGCCTGTGGCGGCCACAACATTGGTGGCCTCGATCACGCCGTCGGACGTTTCAACCACAAACCCGCCTTCGGCCTTGGGGGTCAGGCGCTGCACCTCCACCCCGCAGCGGATGGGGGCGTCTATCTGTTTTGAATAAGCAACAAAATAGTCAACAATGCTGTTGCGCGGGGCAAAGGCGTCGGGGTCCAGACCGTCAAACGTCATGTTGGGGAAGCGGTCGTGCCAGGCCGGGCCGTTTGCCACGAGGGAATCCCACCGTTCCGAGCGCCAGCGCTCGGCAATGCGGTGGCGCTCGACCACAAGGTGCGACACCCCGCGTTTGCTCAACTGCTCGCTCATGGCCAATCCTGCCTGGCCACCCCCGATGATGAGTGTCTCGACCTTCTCAACTGACATGCTCGGCACCTTTGTCCTGATTGTCATGGACTTTCAGCAACCATGGCTGAAAGTCTGTCTTCAAATCTGTATGGGACAGATTGGATCGGTTAAATAACAATTTCTCTCAGCTTTGATTTTGTTTTTCCTAACCCATGTCCGCTCTGCTTCATTCAGGGTCATACAGGCAGACAGCACCGCAGCCAGACACAGGGACAAAAACAGGCCGGTCTGCAAAGGCATGACCTTACCTTGCTCATCTGCTTGCAAAAGCTCTGTGCCAGAGGCGGGCCAGCCAAAGGGGCATAGCAGCGCGTGACCAGAAACAGCACCGGCTGCACCCACTGCGAAACCCGCCGATAAAAACCGCAGCCATGGGCAGCACCCCTGCCCTGCAAGCCAATAACTGCCCCCCGTTTTATGAGTACGATAGCATCTGGTTAACAGGATCAATCTGCTGTAATCGTTGGCCATGTCTTCTCGCGCGCACAGCCTGACACATCTGACGGTCTTCTGGCCGCTGGTGATGCTTGCACTGATGGCGCGGTTGCTGTTTGGCGGGGTTCTCTCCCCCATGGCTCTTCTGGATGATCCGATCAGAGACCTCACGCAGTTGAGTATTCTTTGTGATGATCACACGCCTCTTTCCGACCCGGACGGCCAGCACCACCACTCAACCAACCAGCAGGACGACAGCTTCCTGCTGGCGGAAGCACTTGAACTCCTTTTGCTGAGTGTTGTGGTCTGCCTTCTGGCAGGGCAGATAGCCACGGGTATGGCCCGGCCATGGATGTTTGCCCCCATCCGTGGCCCCCCAACGCCCCAGCGTACTTCTCTCTGCCCGCAGGGGCCACCTGCCTGACCTGACATGAAAGAGCCGCTCGTGTGCCATGGCACATGGGCTTTTTGTGCTGTTTATGCAGGTTTTCCCTTATGTTTGATAACTCTTGTAGCACACTCCCATTTTGCGGAGTGATGGTGCTTGTCGTCCTGTTCCCTGCCCCTCACGCTCTGGCCACGACGGAACAGGCAGGCCACCTGACGGGCCAGAAACACCATGGCCCCACTGCCGCACAGCCCCCCAGGACCAGCAGGCTGCCAGCCAGAACGGAACAGGTCACTGTAACGGGGGCCAACCGGGCCTCGGCCCTGACCCGCCCCGCCGGGCAGACAAGCTTTAGTTCTGAGCGGGACAATTTTGCCAACCATGTCGCCCAGAGCGTTGCGGATATGATGGTCACAATCCCCGGTGTCAGCTTTACCCAGGGCAACGGCCCCCGTGACACCAACATTTCCATCCGTGGCTCTGGCGATCGGCAGGCCTGGGGCCTTAAAAACATTCAGGTGCTGGAAGATGGCTTTCCCATGACCCAGCCCGACGGCACCGCCCGCGCCGATCTGATAGACCCGCATGCCTATGCCGGAGTAGATGTTTTTGAAGGCCCGGCCTCAACCCTTTACGGCAATTACGCCATGAACGGCGCCATCAACTTTCGCACCCGCAAGGGGGCCAGTATCAACGGTGTGGAAGTCGGGTCCGACTTTGGCAGCTTTGGCATGGTCAACAACTACGCCACACTGGGCTTTGGCAACAAACGCTATGACCTGATGATTTTTGGTAGTGATGTCCGTGGCAACGGTTTTATTGCCAACAGCAATTACAATACCTCGACCGAGAGCATGCGCCTGCGGGTCAATCTGACACCGACGGACAGGCTTATCCTCAAGTTCGTCAACAACGTGACAGATGCCTACCTGCCCGCAAGGCTGTCGCTCAACCAGTACCGTGCCAACCCCTATCAGCAGGGGTGTTACAATGCCGCCCAGGCGGCTGCCGGGTGTGCCTCCGTCAATCTGCTGGTCAACGGTCGCTATGGTGCCAGGCAGGCCATGAGCCCCCAGGCTGCGGGCCTGGGCCGCTTTGACCGCCGCACCGTAGTCGGCCTGCGCTGGGAACACGACTTTAGCCCCCACACAACATGGCGCAATCAGTTTACCTATGACCAGCGGCATATCGACCAGCCGACATCCCCCACCTCCTATGTCGGCCCCTATGATTCCTACGCTGTCAGCAGCGACATGACCAACCATGCCCAGCTTGCAGGCAGGCCGCTGGAAACATTTGCCGGTGTCAATTTTGATTATCTCGACTTCGGCTCCCAGACCTACAACATCATGCCTCTTGGCGGCGCAACCCGTGGGGCCATGAGCTCCGCCACCTATGGCCACCAGTGGAACCTGGGCGCGCGCTTTCAGGAGGACTGGCATGTCGCCCCAAACTGGCATGTGGTGGTGGGGCTGGGTGGCACCTATTCCGACATTGGGGCGATGGAAACACTGTACAGCTACTCCGCCACAACAACCAGCCAGCGCGCCATTACGGCCAGTCGCTCCTACTTCAACCTCGCCCCGGAAGGTGCGGTCATGTACACCCCGTCCAAGGACTGGACCCTGCACACCCGTGTTGGCACCGCGTATGGCACGCCATCGTCCTCCAACCTCTTCATCACCCCACAGGGCCAGTACGGCAACAACACCCAGCTCAAAAGCCAGACAAGTGTGGGCATAGACCTGGGTGCGGACTGGCACCCCTCCTCCACACTGACTGTGCAGGCAACAGGGTTTTACGAATTCTATAATAACGAACTTGTCAGCCAGTCCGCCGGGGTCAACACCGTTGGCTCCTATACTTTCAACGCCCCGGCCTCCCAACATCGGGGGGTTGTGCTGGGGGTGGAGTGGAAGCCCCTCCCCACAACCCTGCCCGGTGGCCGTGTCACGCTGAGCTATACTTACGATAATCAGGTTTACACCAATTATACGGAAGTACTGTCCAACAGCACGCTTTCACGCAGTTTCAGCCGGGCTGGCAATTTTATTCCCGGTGTTATCCCGAATTTTCTCAATGCCCGTTTCCTGTATGACCAGCCCCATGGCCCGCTGGAAGGGCTGGGAGGATACGCGGAAGTTACATGGCGTGATGCCTACTGGCTGGATAACGCCAACAGCCTGAAAGCCCCCGGTTACGCCCTGCTGAATCTGGAACTGCACTACAACCCACCCACCCGGCTTGGCTGGGCGCACAGGCTGCACTGGTATTTTGAAGTGCAGAATGTTGCCAACCAGACCTATATCGCCGGGGCCGCCAATGTCAGCGACAGCCTGCAAACCAATGGGCAGCAGGCAACCACCCAAATGCTGATGAACAGCACAGGCTCCATCTACGCAGGATCTCCGCGTGCGTATTTCGGCGGTGTGCGGGTCAGGTTTTAAGGAGGAGCGCTGTCATGCAGATTTTTACAAAACTGTGGCCAGACCAGCGGACACTCTGGCGGTGGCATTTCCTCGCCGGGTTGTTCTGCCTGCCGTTTGTGGCGTTTCTGTCGCTGACTGGCACTGTTTACCTTTTTAAACCACAGGTCGATCGTTGGATCGACTGGCCCTATGACCACATGCCAGCAGTTCTTACGGCCATGCCGGAGCAGGATGTGCTGGCCGCCCTGGCTGCGGTGCCGGGCAGCCGCTTTCTGGCCTATGAACTCCCACCATCCCGACACAGTGCCGCACGTGTCCTTGTCACCCGCCACGATGGGGAGGCCGTGCGGGTTTATGTCAACCAGAACACCCACACCATCATGAAAACCATTGTAGAAGAAAACAGGTTTGAGCGCCTTGTCTTCCACCTGCATGGGCAGCTTTTGCTTGGCAATGTGGGCTCCATCATGATGGAAATGGTTGCATCATGGACCATTGTGCTTGTCGTCACCGGCCTTCTGCTCTGGTGGCCCCGCGGCAACCGCAGGCTGGCTGGGGTGCTTTACCCCCGCATGGGCCTGACCGGCCGCGCCCGGTGGCGGGACCTGCATGCCGTAACCGGGGTCTGGACCTCGTGTTTTCTGGTACTGTTTCTGGTCTCGGGCCTGCCGTGGTCCTTTGTCTGGGGGCATGCCCTGCAATCCGTTGAGAATACAGTGGGCCGCCTGACATCGGTCAAAGACTGGGAAATTGGCTCTGTTCCCGCCAGGGTCGTAATTGCCGGGCACCCGGTCCCGGTCACCCCGCCCGCACACCACCATGATGATATGCCGGGCATGGACATGCCAGACGATACCACCCTTCAGCCTATTCCTGCCGGGCTGAGCACCGTCGTGCAGGCGGCGGGCCTGTCACTGCCTGCACCCGTACTCATCACCCCCTCAGGCACGACCTGGACCGTGCGCTCAGAGACACAAAACCGCCCCTTACGCACCAGTATAAGCATGACGCCCGATGGCCAGGTGGTTGCCCGCACCATTTTTGCGCAGAAAAACGCCATAGACCGCATGATTGCCTATGGTGTTGCCGCGCATGAAGGCCAGCTTTTCGGCTGGGTCAATCAGGCCATCAACCTGCTGGTCGCTTTAGGTCTGCTGCTCATGAGCTGGGCTGCCACCCTTTTATGGATCAGGCGCAGACCAGTCGGATCATTAGGCGTGCCGCCCCCTTTGCCATCCCAAAGGCTTGGGGTGGCAGGGCCAATCCTGCTGGCAATCCTTGCGGTGCTGCTGCCAGAACTTGGGGTGTCACTGCTTGTGCTGGCACTTGCCGCATGGGTGCTGCGTCAAACCCGCACGCTATAATCTCAGGGCTGCGGCAACAGTCGCTTGAGTTCGGCTGCAATCTGATGGGCGCTGGAATCAACCGGGATCATACCCACCAGCCGGTTCTGCCCGTCCATCAGATACAACAGAGAGCTATGGTCGACGAGATACCCCTCCCCCGTGCCAGACCGCAGCCGGGCCGAAACATGGAAGGCACGCATCACCGGCTCCAACTGGGCTTCCTCCCCTCTCAGCCCCACAATGCGGGGGGAAAAACGCTGCACATAGTCCTGCACAACCTGCGATGTATCCCGCGCAGGATCAACCGAGATAAACACAGGGATAACCCCCCGCCCCCTGCGCCCCAGTTCCTCCAGTGCCGCCGACACCGTTGCCAGCGTCAGCGGGCAGACATCCACACAATGGGTGTAGCCAAAATAGATCAGCGTATAATGGCCTTTAAAAGCCGCCTGTGTGATGCTCCGCCCGGCCCCGTCAGTCAGGACGTAAGGGCCACCAACCCGGACATGCGGGTGGCCCATCAGCACGCCGCGTAGCCCAGCGGCACCTGCCAGCAAGGCAAGGGCCACACCAAACACAGGCAGAGCCGTTTTCCAGCTCGGTCGTGTGGACGGGGTCTGTGGGCGGCGGCTTTGTGGCGTCATGCCCTCAGCATAACAAAGAACACCCCGGCTTGCAGCACAGCATTCTCATGCCTGTTCCGGTCTGGAAAAGGCCGGTATGATCCCTTGGGATGCAAAAACAGAACATGCCTTTGTGGGAGTTCCCCCCTTGTCTATCAGCGTCACCATAAACCGCACGCCAGACCCCGGAACGCCCCTGCTTCTGGCTGGTTTTTCCTTCCGCCATGACAGCCAGCTTGTTCCCGATCTGATCAGGAATATTGCCCCCATTGTGCATGGTTGGATCGCGCTGGATGACCGCCACTCATCCGCATGGTACAGTTCTGAACCCGAACGTAGAAAAGCGCTGCTACGGACCGCAAAACACTATGGTGCCGCCTGGTTCATGCCCATAGACCCAGACGAACGCCTGGAGGATGACTGGCAGCACCGTATAGACGGTTTTCTGAAAGCTGATGATCTTCCTATATGGACCTGTCAGGTTTACGAAATGTTTACCGAAACCGAGTTTCGGGTCGATGGTATCTGGGGCGGAAAAATGCGGGAAAAGCTTTTCCCCATCACCAGTGACATGCATGTTCCTGATGTGGACCTCCACTCCCTTCCGTTCATGTATGATATGGCCCGCCCACGACGCCAGACCGCTCTGGCTTTCTATCACCTGCGCGAGATCTCCCCTGTAAGACGCCAACTGCGCCGTGACCAGTACGCCTATCTGGACCCGGACCGCACAATGCAGTCTATCGGATATGACTATCTGGCCATGGAAGAGGGAGCTGTTCTGCAAAAAATATTACAAAATCGTCCATTTTCACCACTACATCAGGACGATGGGAGCCTGTGGGCCCCCGAGCTCCCACACGGGGCTGTCTGTGTCAAAGACCCTCTGCACAGCCGCATGGCGTTAATCAGACAGTTCAGAGCCTACAAAGCCGTTGAATCCGTTGCAGCCATCGCCGATGCAACCGTTGCGGACTATCCACAGGACAAAGAGGTAAGACTGTGGAGTGGCCTCCTCTGGCTCGAAGCCGGGAGACCTGAGGTCGCAACGGAACGTCTTTTACACGACTCTTTAAAACAGACGGCAGCAGCGCAGGTTTTACTCTCGCGGAGCGCACTGGCCTGTGGCAACCATGCGCTTGCACAGCAGGCAGCCGATGCGGCACTTGTCTGTGTTCCGGGCAGCCCCATAGCGTTAAAAGCCGCATCTGATGCCCGCAAAACCCACGCCAGCCACACACAGCCCAACGCCTTATGGCGACGATGGGTAAACCAAGGCACGGCCAGTATTGCTGAAGGGGCTTCCGTTCCAGAAAATACTCGTATCTGCATAATTGTTTTTGATTTGTCTAACACACAGGAGGGACTAGAGGTTATCCAATCCCTCCTTCTGCAAGACTGCGCCGTCGAGATCGTGGTCGTGCATTCAGACAGCGGGACTCTGCACACCACACTCGCTCCTGTTCTTCATGCAATACGCCTGATCGAACTCAGTGCCCAGCATCCCACTGGCGCGGTCAGAAACATCGGGATCGACGCAAGCACAGCCTCCATTATCACCTTTCTCAGCGGGGATTGTCTGGCTCTGGCTGGAACTGTGCAACAGCGTGTTCAGTTACATGCCGCCCCGGCCATGGTAGTTCCCAGCACCTTACTACCCGCCCGATCTGACACAGCAATCGGCTGGGTTTTCAGCGCCTTTCATAACCCACAGCATGAGTCTATGGGGGAGCGTTCCACCATAGGCTACGGCCCGTCCTATACGCGGCCTCTCTTTGACCTGTTCGGCTACTTTCCCACGGGCCTCACAGGTAATGAAGAGACCGCTCTGAATACACTGCTGTCCAACCGCTACCCGACCAACACAACCTCCCCCGTGGTAACACTGCACAGAGGACCAGAAACAGCCAACGCTCTGCGCTGCGCCATTGCCCGGAAAGCCGAGCAGCAGGTTCTATGGTTGCCAGTCTGGCGCAAGGCCATACAAGACGACACTGCCGCATATCAGCTGGCTAACGAGCGTATCCGCTGCCTCGACAGATCACGCGCGATCCTCACTGCGCATTTCCCTGACAACATGACCGAACCCACTATGAACCGCCTACTCGGTGTCTGTGTGACCGCACATCTTCTGGGTTTAAGACGTGGGTTGGAAAAACTGAAGTTTGCACTGGATTTATCAAATCAATCAGCGGCCATCCATGAGGAAGACCCTGAACAGGCACTGTGTCTTGCACGATCAGCTCTGTCGATTGACAGCTTCCATGCCCCTCATGCTCTGACTATTGCTAGTTTGGAGAATAAACTTGGTCATACGCAAGAAGCAATTCGTATGGCGCGGCATGGACTGACGCTGGACCCCACATCTACCGCCTTACTCTCTATGCTGTGCGCGTGTATAGGTCGGGAAATATCCCCAAGTGCTGCCCTCAACGAAGCAGAACACCAATGCATGCTCTCCCCTCAGACCACAGCGCACTGGGATGTCGCGATACAATGGGCCACGCTCATCCAGGACAGTGCCCGTGAGCAGTTTTTACAGCAGTTCAGGAGTTTTCTGACACAATAGAAAAATCAGAAACTCTTTACGTGCCCTAGCAGTTTGCGGCCTGAAGTATCATGCATTGTATCAGTCATCCACGCACTAAACTCCTGATACCGCCATAAATGCGGTACAATTGAGAGTTTCGTCTTCAAGATCTTCCACAACGCCAATACGAACACGGGCTTCAAGGCATAAGCTTACAGCTTGATCGTCAAATGCAATGCGCCCAGGCATCCTGCGGTGTGTTTCAGGCACAAAAAAACCCGCCTTTAATGGGCGGGTTTACCGTGTCTTTTCAGACGCTTATTCTATGGTTGCGGGGGCAGGATTTGAACCTGCGGCCTTCAGGTTATGAGCCTGACGAGCTACCGGGCTGCTCCACCCCGCGGGTGAGGATGTATTGATAGGGTGGTTTGGAAGACCTGGCGGCGACCGACTTTCCCGCGGCTTAAGCCGCAGTATCATAGGCGCTGGGGTTTTTCACGGCCGAGTTCGGGATGGGATCGGGTGGAACACGCCCCGCCATAGCCACCAGGTCATCCAGACCACCCTTTGGTGGTGTGGACCGGTTGGTTTTTGAGAGAGTGAGTGTATGACGTTGTGCATGGATGATTTCTGTGCACGGTCTGTCGGTTAGGACAGTGAAGGAGTGAGCCTATTGGGTGATTAGGACCAGTTAGCTGCACGTGTTACCACGCTTTCACATCTGGCCTATTAACGTGGTGGTCTACCACGACCCTTGGGGAGACCTAGTTTTGAGGTGGGTTTCCCGCTTAGATGCTTTCAGCGGTTATCCCGTCCATACTTAGCTACCCGGCTGTGCCGCTGGCGCGACAACCGGTGCACCAGAGGTATGTTCATCCCGGTCCTCTCGTACTAGGGACAAATCCTCTCAAGTCTCCAACATCCACGGCAGATAGGGACCGAACTGTCTCACGACGTTCTAAACCCAGCTCACGTACCACTTTAATCGGCGAACAGCCGAACCCTTGGGACCTGCTCCAGCCCCAGGATGTGATGAGCCGACATCGAGGTGCCAAACCTCCCCGTCGATGTGGACTCTTGGGGAGATCAGCCTGTTATCCCTAGAGTACCTTTTATCCGTTGAGCGATGGCCCTTCCACGCGGGACCACCGGATCACTATGGCCGACTTTCGTCTCTGCTCGAGCTGTCACTCTCGCAGTCAGGCGGGCTTATGCCATTGCACTCGACAGCCGGTTTCCGACCGGCCTGAGCCCACCATCGCGCGCCTCCGTTACACTTTGGGAGGCGACCGCCCCAGTCAAACT